>DASWDP010000095.1:0-5430 GCA_036395195.1 Gemmatimonadales bacterium
TCGCGCCACACCGGCCGCACCTTGCCGGCGTCGAGCCGGGTGAGGTCGAGGAAATTGTTGAGCAGCGTGATGGTGCGGTCCGCCCCCTCGTACACCTCGCGCGCCGCCTGAGCGGTCGCCTCGGGAGACTTGCCGCGCACCAGGCGCTCCGCCCAGCCGTACACGCCCGTCAACGCGTTGCGCAACTCGTGGTTCATCATCGCGAAGAACAGGTCGCGGTGCCGCTGCATCTCCTGGATCTGGCCTACGAGGCGCTGGCCTTCGTCGTGCAGCCGCGCGTTCTGGACCGCCACGGCCGCCTGCGCGGCCAAGAGGATCGCGATCGCCTCGTCCTCGACGTCGAACTCTTCGGCCCCGATTTTCTCGGTGAGATACAAGTTGCCGAAGACCTCGTCCCGGCTCACGATCGGCACGCCGAGGAACGATTTCATCGGCGGATGGTGCGGCGGAAAGCCGTAGCGCTTCGGGTGCTTGTTGATGTCCGCGGTGCGGATCGGCTTCGGGTGGCGGATCACCTCACCGAGCAGCCCATGCCCCTTCGGCAGGTCGCCAATCCGGTCGCGCTGCGTGGCCGAGAGGCCCGACGTCACGAACTGGCTCAGCGACTTCCGGTCGGGGGAGAGCACCCCGAGCGCGGCATAGCGCGCACCGACCACCTCTCGCGCGGAGTCCACCACCTGCTGCAGCACGCGGTCGAGCGCGTGCTCGGAGAAGACGGCCACGCCGGCCGAGAGCAGCCGTTCGAAGCGCCGCCGCACGCGCGCCGCCTCGCCGGTTCCCGCTCGCTGTTTCGCCACCCGCACCTCGCCGTTGTGAGGACAGTATGAACCGGCAGCCCTCGGGAAGCCAGCCTCACCGTCCGTTCACCCTTTCTTCAACCCCCCGCGCCTAAGCTCGGACGCGAGGAGAACCGCATGCAGCTTCGGAAGATCTTGGTGGCGGTGAAGCCTGGGGCGGCGGACGCCCACCCGGTGCCCTTGGCGCTCGACCTCGCCAGCCGCGCGCAGGCGCGCCTCGCCATTCTCAGCGTGACGGCAGCAGCGCGGCCACCGGCCGGGCCGGTGCGCCCGCTCATCGAGCCCCGCCGGCGGGATCGGGTGGCCGTCCACACCGCGACCGGCGTCCCCGCCGTGGAGATCGCCCGCTGGTCGGAGACGGAAGGCGCGGACATGGTCGTCCTGGGATGCGAGCCGCGCGTGCGCGCCGGCCGCCTCGGCTGCGGCGCCACCGTCGAGGGCACCGTGCGGCGCGCGCGCGTGCCCTGCCTGATCGCGCCGGCGGGCGCCGCCGGCTGCCGCCGGATCATGGCGGCCGTGGACGGCGGCCCGGATTCACATGATGTGCTGGACGCGGCGCTCACCCTCGGCCGTCTGTGGGACGCCGCGGTGCGCGCGCTCCACGTCGCGCAGCCCGCGCTCGCCGGCGCGGTCGCGACCGCGGGGTCCCACGGTCCGCCGGACCGCCGCGCCGATCCGCTGCACGGCCTCGCCGCGACGGGCGAGCTGATCGTGCGGCAGGGCGACCCGGTGGCCGAGGTCCTGCGTGCGGTGCGGGAAGACGCGGTCGACCTGCTGGTGCTCGGACATCACCGCGGCGGTCCCGCCGACGCGCATGGCACCGGCAGCATCGCGGCACGGCTGCTCGCGCGCGCGCCGTGCGCGGTGTTGACGATCCCGATCTGACTGCACGGAGGCAAAGGAGGGTTCATGCGCTATGGCATCGGCAAGTCGGTCCCCCTCCCCTACGAGCAGGCGGTCGAGCGCACGCGCGCCGAGCTCCAGAAGGAGGGCTTCGGCATCCTCACCGAGATCGACGTGAAGGCGACGCTCAAGAAGAAGCTGGACGTGGACTTCCGGAAGTACGTGATCCTCGGCGCCTGCAACCCGCCGCTCGCCTACCGGGGATTCCAGGCGGAGGCGGACATCGGGCTGCTGCTGCCGTGTAACGTGATCGTGTACGAAGAGGACGCCACGCGGAGCCGCGTGGCGATCCTCGATCCGCTCGTGCAGCTCGGCATCACGGGGCGGACGGACATCGAGCCCCTCGCGACCGAAGCGAAGCGGAAGCTCGAGCGGGCGCTGGCGGCGATTTGAAGGAGCTTCAGACTTTCGCCGTCCCGAACGTCAAGCCGGCAGCCGCGAGACCGAGCGGGGCTCGTAGGGACAGAGCGGATCCTCCCCGAACGGGTCCCCACTCGCCGCGTACGCGCGGGCTCGCGAGCCGCCGCACTGCGCATGGAACTCGCAGCGGCCGCAGCGTCCCGCGAATAGGTCGACACGCCGCAGCGTGCGGAACAGGTGCGAGTCGCGGTAGATCGTCACCACGTCGTCCGCGCGCACGTTGCCCGCGGACAACGGCAGGAATCCCGAGGGATGCACGTCGCCCGTGTGGGAAATGAACATGATGCCGTTGCCGTCGCGGATCCCGGCCCCGTGCCCGCGGGCGGCGGGACGGTGGCCCTGCAGCATCACCCGGCGGAAGTGCGGGGCCTCCGTCGTGGTGACGATCGGGCCGCTCCCCTGTCCCGCGAGCTCCACCAGCCAACGCATCACGGCTTCCGCTTCCGCGGGCGTGATCTGCTCGAGCACGGTCCCGCGCCCCACCGACACGAGGAAGAACAGGCTCCAGCGCGCCGCGCCGAGCTCGCTCGCCAGCAGGTAGATCGCTGGCAGGTCGTCGAGCGTCTCGTCCGCGACCAGCGTGTTGATCTGGAACGGGAGGCCGGCATGCCGCGCCGCCCGCCCAGCCTCGAGCGTCCGCTCGAACGTGCCGGGGATGCCGCGGAACGCGTCGTGGCGGGCCGGCGTCGAGCCATCGAGCGACAGCGAGATCGCTTCCACCCCGGCCTCCTTGAAGCGCCGGATCTCCTCCGACCTGAGGAGCGGCGTCGCACTGGGCGCCACGGAGACGGCGAGGCCGAGCGACCGGGCGGCGTCGATCAGCACCCACAAGTCGGGACGCTTGAGCGGGTCGCCGCCGGTGAGCACGAGGTGCGGCTTGGGCTCGCCGAACGCGGCGAGGCGCTCGAGGAAGCGCAGGCCCTCGCCGGTGTTCAGCTCTTCCGGGTGTCGGAGCTTGACGGCTTCGGCGCGGCAGTGGCGGCAGGCGAGGTCACACGCGCGCGTCAGCTCCCAGTAGACGCGCAGCGGCGCCCGGTCGAAGACCGTCCGCCCCGTCGACGGCGGATGACTCACGCAAGCAGCCCAGTGCCCGGCCCCTAGTGCCCCATCCCCGCCACTTGCTCCGGCGTCCCCACCTGGATCAGGCCGACCGCCCCCTTCGCCGCGTCGGCGAACGAGTGCGTCACGAACGCGTACGTCCCTTCGCCGCTGGCGCCCTTCTCGAACACCGTCTCGAACACCGCCCCGCCGCCGGCCGGGATCCCCCACGTCTGCACGTGCGCCAGTGCGTGCGTGGGATCGCCGTCGGGATACACCCGGTCGAACACGGCGCCCACGATGTGGAAGTCGCTCGTGAAGCTGGGGCCGGCGCTCACGACGAACAGCCGCACCCGGTCCCCCACGTCGACGTGGAGCGGGTGCCCCTGGTATTGGAACGCCCGTCCGTTGAACACGACGTAGCTCGCCTCACGGTCGAGGGCGTGCTGCCAGTCGGCCTGGCCGGGGAGCGCGCTGTCGCCGCCCTGGACGTAGAACTCGCTCTGCACGATCACGAATTCCTTGTCCGCCTTGGTGGACCAGCCCCGCTTGGGATCCACGATGATGGGCAGGTACATCCCCTGCATCAGGTGGAGCAGCACGGGCGGCGTGCCGCAGTGCACCAGGTAGGCGCCCGGGTCGCGCGCCGTGAACTCGAAGCTGAGCGAGTCCTTGGGCAGGATCGTGCGGAACGCCGTGTTCATCGGGATCCGCGCCGCGTGGAAGTCGATCGAATGCGGCATCGACGCTTCGTTCACGAGCTTGATCCGCACCAGGTCGCCCTGGCGCACCCGGACGACCGGCCCGGGCACGGTGCCGCCGAACGTCCAGCTCTTGTAGGTCACGCCCTTCGCGATCTCGATGGTCGCATCTTTGATCGGGATCCGGAATTCCTTCACCCGCGCCGGGGAAGCCGGAGCGAGTTCCGCCCGGTACACCGGTTCGGTCGGGGTGGTCACGGCTCCGAAGTCGGTGACCTCGACCTGGGGAGATTGCGAGAACCGCACCGCCGCCGTGGTGGCGAGCGCGAGCGCGAGAACGACGATACCGAGAATCCTGCCCTTCATGGTCCACTCCTGGCTGGTCGGTCGGACAGCTGTTTGCTGAGTACCGGCCCTGACAGTGTGGTCCGGAGCGTATGAAGACAAACGGCGAAGCGGCTGAAGGTCCCTTCACAAACCCGAAAGAAGTCCTGCGCCCCATCTCACCATCCCTTCACGGAGAGGGGACCATGTTTGACACACCTCGAGCCGGAGGTGTGTTATGTCGTGGAAGCCCATCGTGGTCGGTGTCGATGCCTCGCCCGAAGCGGCGGAGGCCGTGACGTTCGCGAGCCGCATGGCGGAGCGGGCGCGCACGACCTGCCGGCTGGTCCATGCGTTGCGGGACGTGCTCGCGTCCGCCGACGTCCCGGAAAACGTGCAGTACCGGCACGCACTCGTCGAGCAGGAGCGCAGCCAGCTCGCGGCCGCGCTGGGCCACGCCTTGCCCGCGCCGGTCCTTCAGACGGTCACGGTCCGGATCGGCACGCCGGCCGTGGCGCTGAAGAAGGCGGCGACCGAGCTCGGCGCCGAGCTCGTCGTACTGGGCGGCAAGCACCACTCGACCCTGGGCCGGTGGCTCGGCGGCAGCACGAGCCTCGACGTGGCCCGGACCACCGCCGTGCCGCTGCTCGTCACGACCGGCCACACAACGATTCGCCGCGTCCTCGTGGCGGTGGACCTCTCGGCCGCCGCCGGCCCCACGCTCGCTGCTGCCGAGCGCTACGCCGCGCTGTTCGGCGCCGAGCTGCGCGCGCTGAGCGTCCTCGAGCCCCTGCCGATCATCCCCGAGGTGACGCCGCCGTACGAGAGCACGGAATACTACGCCATGTCGGAAGAGCTGCTGCAGCGTGACGTATGGTCCCTGATCCGGACGCCGGAGGCCGAGCGCGTCGTGCGGCACGGCACGGCCGTGGAGACGATCCTGCACGAGGCCGAAGAGTGGGGCGCGCACCTGCTGGTCGTCGGATCGCACGGGAAGAGCTGGGCGGAGCGGGTGCTCGTGGGCAGCGTGACCGAGCGGCTGCTCAACCAGCTGCCGACGTCGCTGCTCGTGGTGCCGCCCCTGGCCGCCGCGGTAGCCGAGCGCGCGGAGGTGCCGGCGGCCGTACGGGAGCAGCCCCTGGTGGCCATCGCCTGACGGCTGGCGTCCTCGTTACTATCGAGGATGCAGCTGCGAGAGCACGTCCCGCTCGCTCCCTACACCACCCTCGGGTTGGGCGGGCCGGCGC
>DASWDP010000096.1:0-11189 GCA_036395195.1 Gemmatimonadales bacterium
GCGCCGTCGACGCGGAGGGCCTTCCGCGCATCGCTCAGCGCCCCCGCGGCGACCGCGCGTCCGTCGATGAGCAGCAGCTCGTCGCCGACCTGGATTCGGGCGTCCGCGCTCGGGCTCCGCGGGACGATGTAGTCGACGACGATGCGGTTCAGCCCCGGTCCGCGGGCGGCGAGCCGCAGCCCGCTCATGTCGAAATCGCACGCCGAGCCTGCGGTGCCCCGTGGCTCGACGATGGCGCGGCGGCGGGCGTAATCGACGATGAGACGCGATCCCTCGAACACGGCGTTGCCGATCACGCCGTCAATGTCGGTTCGCCCCAGGAAGCCCTGCTTCTCGCCGCCCAATCCGGCGGTGGGCGAGCGAAGCGTCACGCCAGCGAGCCGCAGCGCTTCCAGGCGCACGATCGTCCCATGGAGCTCGCCGAAGAGTCCCGTGCCGATGGGTGCCTCGATGGCCGGCGACACCCGGGCCAGATCATGCTGTTCCACGAACGGGACCGTGAGAATCAAGCAGAGACCGGAGGCACCGGTGTCGAGCAGCAACCGGGCCGGTATGGCGCGTCGGCCCCGGACCTTGACGTGAGCGCGGAGGAGGGGCAGGTCCGCGTCCGGCGTGAACGGCACGATGCTGCCCGGGCCCGCGTAGCGGTACTGCGCCGGGTCGAACAACCGCACGCGCCGTTCCCGGTAATCGATCTCCACGGTGAAGCGCCGCAGCACGTCGTGGCCCACGAGGCCCCGCTCGAGCCGCCCGCTCGCTTCACTCAGGCCGCGTAAGGAGTACAGCGCCACCCGATAGCGGCGCAGCGCGAGATCGCCCAACCGCAGGGTGTCCACCACGGTGCTCGAAGCTGTGTCCGCGACCTGGGCGGCCGCCGCGCCGGTGCCGATACTCCGGGCCCACTCGCGGTCGACCCCGGTGCGGGAGAGGCCGGTGTCGAACATCAACCAGGCGGAGTCGCCGTTGATCACGCCGGGCACGTAGATCGCGCCCCCGTACGGATCGAATGGGATCACCGCGACGGGCCCCTGGGGCGTGAGTGCCGGGCCGCGCCAGCATCCCGACACGAGCCAGGCCGTCAGCACGACGGACCGGGCCGCGGCGCTCAGCGCCAGTTCCTCCGGCGCGCCTCCGCCACGATCAGCTGCGCCGCGCCCTCGATCCCCAGCCGCTCGGCGTTTACGACCAGGTCGTAGTTCACCACCTCGTGGCGGTGGCGTCCGTAATACGTCTTCACGTATTGGTCGCGGCGGCGGTCGGTGTCGTCCACGACGCGCTCGGCGGCGGCGGGGTCCACCCCGAGCCGCTCGACGGCGAGCTTCATGCGCCAGGGCTTCGAGGCGACGACGTACACGTGCAGCGCGTCGGGGCGCTGGGCCAGCAGCGCCTGCGCCCCCCGGCCCACGAGCACCACCCGCCCGTGCGCCGCCGCCTCGGCGATCACGCGCTCGGTGACCTTGACGATGGTCCCCTCGTCCCGCTCGACGCGCGGCGCCGCGGCGGCCGTCATGAACATCTCGGGCGACGCGACCGCGAGCGTGCGAGCCAGCCGCTCGAGCAGGCCGGGCGCGCGCTCATCGTGCAGCGCGACTTCCGCCGCCGGCACCCCCGCGCGCCGCGCGACCTCGTCCACGAACTCGTTGTCGATCACCGTCCAATCCAGCGCGGCCGCCACCAGGCGCGCGATGTCGGAGCCGCCCGAGGCGTACTGCCGCGTGAACGTGATGACGGGCGACGGCATCTCAGGGCTTCAGGTAGACGGGCTTGGCCATGAAGGCTCCGGAGGGGGTCGTCTGTTATCCGTTATCCGTCATCCGTACGTCACCGCATCGAACGGACAACGGATGACGGATTACTGAAAGAGATTCGGCCCTCCCCCTCCTCCTCCTCCCGCCTTTCCGTAGCCGGGCCCCTTCGGCTCCCCCCGCGCTCGCGTGTAGCCCAGCTCTTCGCTGCGCGAGATCCGCTTCTCGGCGACGAGCCCTTCGAGCACGAGCTCGCAGGCGGCCACCATCGTGCCGGGGTCCTTCTTGGTCGCGAGGCCGACCTGGTCGATGAGGTCGAGCAGCCCCGGCACCACGCTGAACCCCTTGAGGCAGGTCTCCGAGCGCTCGTCCATGGAGATCTTGAGGGCGCCGCCCTCGTCGAACCAGTGGACGATGTCGTCGACGTTGGCGCCGCCGACCCGCGCCTCGAAGGTCTTGCCGGCGGCGCGCCGGATCAGGTCCTTCGCGATGATCTCGGGTCCCTGCAGCTCCCCCTCGTACTCGAGCTCCAGCTTGCCGGTGATGGCCGGGAGCGCGGTGTAGATGTCCGAGACCCGGGGGACGGCCGTCTTCTCCTTGGTGACCACCGAGCGGCGCTCGGCGTTCGACAGCACGTTCTCGAGCACGCTGATCGGCAGCCGTTGCGACACGCCGCTGCGGCGGTCCACCCGCTTGTCCTCCCGCGCTTCGAACGCGACGCGCTCGATCAGCTCCAGGATGAAGTCCGGCAGCTTGAGGGGCCGGCCGTTCCGCTCGAGCCACGCCTCCTGCCGGGTGATCGCCGCGCCGAGCTCGACCGTCTGCGGGTAGTGGGTGACGATCTCCGAGCCGACCCGGTCCTTGAGTGGCGTGATGATCTTGCCGCGCGCCGTGTAATCCTCGGGGTTCGCCGTGAACACGAGGGCGACGTCGAGGTTCAGGCGGACCGGGTAGCCTTTGATCTGGACGTCGCCTTCCTGCATGATGTTGAAGAGCCCCACCTGGATTTTGCCGGCGAGGTCGGGCAGCTCGTTGATGGCGAACACGCCGCGGTTGGCGCGCGGCAGCAGGCCGAAGTGCATCGTCAGCTCGTCCGACAGGAGGTGCCCGCCGCGCGCGGCCTTGATCGGGTCCACGTCGCCGATGATGTCGGCGATCGTCACGTCCGGCGTGGCGAGCTTCTCGACGTAGCGTGACTCACGCGGCAGCCAGGCCACGGGCGCGCGGTCCCCCTGCTCGGCCACGAGCTCGCGGCCGAACTTCGAGATCGGCGCGAACGGGTTGTCGTTCACCTCGCTGCCCGCGAGAATCGGGATCTCCTCGTCGAGCAGGGTGACGAGCTGGCGCAGGATGCGGCTCTTCGCCTGCCCGCGCAGGCCCAGCAAAATGAAGTTGTGGCGGGAGAGGACCGCGTTGACGAGCTGCGGGATCACGCTGTCCTCGTAGCCCACGATCCCCGGGAACAGCGCCGAGCCGTTCTCGAGCATGCAGATCAGATTCTCCCGCAGCTCATCCTTGACGGTCCGGCGGATGCGGGGGGGACTCCCCCATTCGGTCTGTTTCAGTTCGCCCAGCGTGGTCGGCTTCGTCATGCCTCCATAGTTAACCGACCCGCTCCCGCGGTGTAAAGAGTCGCAGCGCCCCGACGCCCCACGCGGAGAGCTCGAGCGTCGCCCGGCCGTCCTTGGTCACCGGCACCGGGTCGCCGTTCATCTCCACGAGGTTCGCGCGGCGCGCCGCGCGGTAGCCGTACGCGGCGGGCCACACGGCGACGCGGCGGCCGGCGCCGCTCACGTCGAGCAGCTTCACGATCGCGCCCGCGCCGTCGTCGGCGGGCTTCGCGCCGACGACGACGACGCCCGGATCGGCGACGAAGACGCCCGAGTCCTTGCGGGGGAGCGGGCCCGAGCCGGCGCTCGCGTACGGGGCGCTCACGTACAGCGGGTCACACGCGGCCCAACCGCGCCGCACCGGCTCCGCCGGATCGCCGCCCGGCGCGAGCGCCGAGAGCCGGAACCGGCACGTGAAGTCGCCACCCTGCCGCGCCGCGAAGTTCGTGTGCCAGTAGTTGTGCAGCGCGTAGGCGAACAGCGTCCCGTCGGGCTCGAGCCGGCGGCGCCACTGGCCCCGGAACAGGTCGTTGAGCGTGAAAAGGGGCGTGTCCGGGCCGCTCCACAGCATCCCGTCCGTCCCGTCGTGCGGCCATACCCAGTGCGCGTGGCAGTACCAGTCGCGGCAGCTCCCGGGCTGTTGGTCGCGCTCGACGGTCATGCGGCCGAGCGGCACCTCGACCTCCACCGTGGGCCGCGCGAGCGCGAAGGGGAACGCGACGTACAGGGCTTCCTTCTCGAGCGTCGCCGGTTTGGTGATCCGGTTCTCGATGTCCACCCACGGCAGCTCGTCGTACAGCGTCACAACGGTCGTGACGCCGGTGCAACCCTGCAGCCTCCGCCCGACCACGAGCCGGACGCCGATCCCGGGCAGCCGCTCGCGCCGCGCCGCCACGAGCTCGGCCTGGCTCACCGCGAGGTCGGGCGCCGTACGGAGGTAGTCGCGCGATCGGTCGGTCCACAGGGCGCTGTGCGACCCGCCCCGCACGTAGACCAGCTGATTCAGCCCCGACCAGCCGGTGGGCCGGACGCGCTCCTTGCCGTCCCCGGCTGTGAGCGAGCGGATGGCGCCGCTGGCCGGATCGAGCACTACATGGAACTTCCCGGCCTGCGCCTCGAGCGCCGCGCCGTCGTCCCGAGGAGGGTTCGCCGCCCGGTCGCTTTCCGCGAGCGCCACGTAGCCGAGCGCCGGGACGTCCCGCGCAACCACCAGTGCCGAGCCGTCGGGCAGATCCACGGCGGGCCAGTCGCGGCCGTCGGCGCTGAACCGCCGGCCGGCGGCATCGGGCACTCGCACCACGTCGGTCCGCGCCCAGCTCGAGGCGTTGAACACGATGCGACCGGCGCCCCCCCTGCCCGTGCTGAGGCCGATGCGGAGCAGCGCGCTCGCGATCTGGGTGCCCGCCGCCGCGGCGGCGCGGTCCAGAAAGAGGAGCTTGCGGTGCCACTGCGCCGCCGTCTGCGCCCCGTCGGGCTCCGAGACGCTGGCCGACGACCCCCAGGTGTGCTCGCCGAACAGCAGCAAGTCGCGCCACATCCGCCGGCGCTCCGCCGCCCGGCGTTCGATGCGCTCGGCCGCGCCGTTCTGGGGCTCCGTCTTCTGGTCCCAGAGCGCGAGCAGGTCGGCGGCACGCGCGGCGAGCTGGGCCGCGCGGTACCGGGCCAGATCGGCGGCGGCCGAAGCGGCGCCATCCTCGCGGTACAGCCCCGTATCACCACGCCGTACCGGCAGCTTCGTTCCCCAGCGCCGCTCCACCTCGTGGAAGAAGTCCTCGGCCCGTCCGGGCACGAGCCGCGGGAAGGCGTAGCGCCGGTTGAACTCCTCGAGGTTGGCCACCAGGCCCTCGTCCATCGGCCCGTTGTTCCCCGCGGCGCCGTGGAGCAGGGCGACGTCGTACGGGTAGCCGGGCGACAGGAGCACCGGGTGCGTGAGCAGCCAGTCGGAGAGCCGGCGCGCCATCTCCTCCGCGCCGAGGTCGAACCCGAAGCGCAGCGCGTCGCCGTACCCGTAGCCGCGCCAGTGGAGCACGCGGCTGCCGTCCGGCCCCGCCCACCAGTAAAGCTGAGGATAGGTGGTCCAGTCGCCCGCGAGCTGGGCGCGCGCGCCGTCGCCGGGGGAGAGGAGCGGCACGGCGCGCTCGGGATCGACGCCGCTCACCAGGTAGCGCACGCCGCTCGCCGCGAGCAGGGTCGGGAGGGTGAGGACCTGGCCCGGGACGTCCACGATCTGCGCGGCGAGATAGCCCAACCCCTGCTGGCGGGCGAACAACCCGGCAGGCCAGACCGCGCGCGCCAGCGTCTCGTGGTCGAGCAGGCCCGTGAGCAGATTCGCGAACAGCGCGGAAAAGCCGATCTTGCCGTCGCGGATCGCCTGCGCGAGCGCCTCGCCGGCCGCCGGCGGGCGGTCCTCGACGTACTCCAGCACCTGGAGGGCGCACTCGGCCGTCCAGCGGTAGTCGGGGTGCGCGGCGAGGCGCGCCAGCGCGGCATCCAGGTTCTGGCGATGGACTTCGAGGCAGCGCTCCTGCAGGTCGGTGTAGCCGACGTCGGTGTGGCTCGAGGAGAGCCAGTACAGGGTCCAGCGGCGCGGCGGCACCAGCCGCACGAGCCGGCGGGCGATGCGCTGCTTCCCGACTTCGAGCTCGATCTGGAAGTCGGACGGCCCCGCGAGCGGGACCCATACCTCGCCCGCGAGCTCGGCCGGGCCGCTCGAGGGCAGCAGGCCGGCGCTGCCGACCAGCGTGCCGCGGCGGTCGGTCACGCGGGCCCGCGCCGCGGGGGCGTCGAGCCCGGTGACGGCGACGCGCACCAGGTTGTTGCGGCCGTCGGGCTGCTGGTAGAGGGCGGTGGGGGTCGCGGCGATGACCGGAGGCCCTCCGGCCGCCCGGCTGCGTGGCCACCCGACCGCCGCGGCGCAGGCGCCGACCCACTCGAGGAAGCCGCGCCGGTCCGTCATGCTCCCGTGGTACGCCCCAGTTCCGGCGCGGATCCCGGCGCCCTTGACTCCCCGGAGCCCGGCGCTACGTTTCCGCGCCGAACACCCCCGCAACCGCTACTTCTATCAGGAGCTCGCATGAAGCGTCTCGCAATGGTCCTCGCCCTCGTGGCGATGGGCGCGTGTCAGAAGACCGAGCAGAAGCCGGCGGAGATGTCGGCGGACACGTCGCACATGATGATGAGCGACACGTCGCACATGATGATGGCGGACACGTCGAAGCAGATGGCCCCTGCCGCCCCCGCCGCGAAGCCCGCGCCGAAGAAGCCGTAAGCGTTCAGCCGCGCCGCAGTGACGATGCCCGGGACTCGCGCCCGGGCTTTTCGTTTTCCAGAAACCAGCGCACCGTGCGCCCGATCGCGTCGCGCGCCGCGATCGCCGGCCGCCAGTCCAGCTCAGTGCGCGCGCGGTCGTCGACGTACGGGTTGTCGCCGGTGAGAAACCGCGCGGCCGCGCGCGCCAGCCGCCGCGCCGTGAAGAGTCCCAGCAGGACGTGGGCGAGGGGCGGCGGGATGCGGACGGGGCGGAACGGCCGGCCAAGCGCGGCGGCGAACGCCGCGAAGAACTCGCGCTGCGACAACGCCGGCGGCGCGTCGCCCGTCACGTTGTAGGCGCGGAATCCCGCGAGCGGCCGGTCGAGCGCGGCGAGGGCCGCCGCCGCCACATTCCCCGCGTACACGCACGACAGCCGGTTGCTCCCGGGACCGATCTGCAGCTGGAGCGGGAGCCGCAGCGCGCGGATCACCCGCGGCGTGAACAGACGGTCCCGCTCGCCGTAGATCACGGTGGGGCGGATCGCCGCCGCGGCGAGGCCCGCGTCCCGCACGACCTCTTCGGCCAGCCGCTTGGTGCGGGCGTAGAAGTCGTGCGCCGCGATCGGTTGGAAGGGGAAGTCCTCCGCGCGGCACTCGGCCTCCGTGGGGTACGCGGCCGAGCCGCCGTATACCGCGACGGAGGAGATGTGCACCAGTCGTGCCCCCGTCGCGCGCGCGGTCTCGACGGCGAGCCGGGTCGCGTCCACGTTGACGGCCACATAGTGCTCCCACGTCGCGCGCCGCTGCACCACGGCGGCGGCGTGCACGATCCCGCGGATCCCCCTCCCCCCTGCGGCGGCGCGCCAGGCCGCGGGGTCCGTCACGTCGCCGGGGATTGCCTCGGCGTCGAGCCGCTCCACGGCGGCGCGGCTCGCGGGCCGGACCAGCGCGCGCACGTGCTCTCCCCGGACACCGAGCGCCGCGACGACGTGACTGCCGACGAGGCCGCTCGCGCCCGTGACGAGCACCCCCGGCCCCCCTCCCGTCATGCCGGGCCGACGGCGGGCAGAACGAAGGGGAGGTCGACCACCCGGGCGTCGCGGCCGGCCGCGCGCACCATCGCCCCGGGTGTCACCTCGGCGCGGATGACCGCGAGGCCGACCCAGCGTCCGCCCCCTGCACCGGAGGGGGGCACGCCGGCTTCCGGCACCCAGGCGAGGCTCGTCACGCGGCCCACGTCGCGATCCAGGTGCGTGACGGCGCTCCAGCCATCCGCCGGCGCGGCGGGCGGCTCGGTGTCGAACAGCAGCCCGCGCAGCTGGCGGTTCGTGTGGCCGCGGAAGTGGAGCCGCGCCACGGTCTCCTGGCCGGTGTAGCACCCCTTCGTATACGACACCCCGCCGATCTCGTCGAAGCGCACTTCCTGGGGGATCGTCTTCTGGTCCACTTCGGCGCCGAGCCGCGGCCACCCCGCGAGGATGCGCGCCAGCTCGAGCACGGCGGGCTCCGCCTCGACCGCCCCGGCCGCCACGAGCCGGGCGGCGAGCGCGGCGGCCTCCCCGGCGGGCGCCACGAGCTGGAGGACGAACGGCGCGCCTTCGGTCGCAAGGGCGGTCTCCACGCCGTCAGGCGCCCCCCCCGCCAGGATGCGGCCTGGAGCGGAGGGCAGGGGCACGCCCGCCGCCGCGGCGACGCCGAGCGCGCGCGGGCCTGTGAGCCGGTAGACGTGGACGTCCGCCGTGCGATCGTTCACGCGGGCGAGGCGGGGCGGAACCGAGCGGGTGAAGGTCCCCAGGGCGGCCTCGCGCCCAGCCGCAGGGACGGTGTAGCTCACCGTCGCGCCGAGCCGCGCCGCCCAGCCGTCCACGACGATCATGCCCTTGGGAGTGAGCAGCGCGCCGTAGACGAACGCTCCATCGCCGGGCTGCTCGAGGTCGTTCGTGAGCAGGCCCTGGAAGCAGGTGACGGCGCCCGGTCCGGTGAGCGCGACCACCGCCGCGTCCGCCCGCGCCAGCACCGCACCGGTCCGCAGGGCCGTCACGAGCGACGGCGCGATCCGGCCCGGTTCGAGCCGCGCGACCTGATACTCACCAGTCTCCGTCATGCCGCCTTCAAGCATAATAGCCCGCCGCGCGGTACGATTCGTCGAGCAGCTCGACGGGGTGGCGCACGGCCGCGGGGATCCGCGCGGCGGCGAGGCCGGCGCCGAGCTGCATCAGGCAGCCGGGGTTCCCGGTCGCCACGACCTGCGGGCGGGCTTCCTTGAGGGACGCGAGCTTCGGTGCGAGCACCGCGCGCGACATCGCGGGCTCGAGCAGGGTGAACAGCCCGGCGCTGCCGCAGCACTGCGCGGCGTCGGGAGTGGCGGTCACGCGCAACACGGGGATGGCGCGCAGCACCGCCTGCGGCGGCTCCGCGACGCGCTGCGCGTGCAGCAGATGACAGGGGGGATCGTACGCGACCGTCGCGTCGAGCGGCGCACCGGGGCGGGGCCCCCGGTCGGCGAGCAGCTCGGTCACGTCCCGCACCCGCGCCGCGAACCGCACCCCCTCGTCCCCCAGCAGGTGGCCGTAGTCCTTCAGGATCGCCCCGCACCCCGCGCTGTTGACGACTATCGGCTCATCCCCCTCCCCGAACGCCGCGAGGTTCTTCCGCGCGAGCGCCTGCGCTTCGCCGCGCAGCCCCGCGTGCGCGTGCAGCGCGCCGCAACACACCTGAGCCGGTGCTTCCCGCACCGCGTAGCCGTTCACTTCGAGGGTGCGGATCGTGGCGTCGTGCACGTGGGAGAACAGGCCGTCCATGATGCAGCCGCGAAAAAGAAGGGCGGTCGAAGGCGGTAGAGGGCGGTCGGGGGCGGTATTGGGTCGGGCGCTCTTACCGCCTGTTACCGCCCGCGACCGCCTGTTACCGCCCGCCGGCTTCGTCGCCGCCAGCATCCCCATCGCGAACCGCAGCCTACCCCATCCCGCCAGCCGGCGCGGGATCCCAGTCGCCCGCAGCAACCGTGCGAACCGGTAGACGACCCGCGAGATCCCGGGCGCGGTGAGCGCCGACAGCGCCGCGCGGGCGACCGGCGACAGGCGCCGCCGCTCGGCGAGGAGCGCGCGGGCGGCCTCGAGCCCGTGGCCGTAGCCCACGCCCGAGGGGCAGACCGGCTCGCAACCCCGGCAGCCGAGGCAGCGGTCGAGGTGCAGCGCGACGAACGGGTCGTCGGGCGCGAGCTCGCCCGCTTCGAGCCCGCGCATCAGCTCGATGCGGCCGCGCGGACTGTCGGCTTCGTCTCCGGTGGCGAGGAAGGTGGGACAGGCCTGGAGGCAGAAGCCGCAGTGGACGCACGGGTCGAGCGCCGCGAAGCCACCCCTCTGCTGGGCCTCCTGAACGGTCATTCCGTGCCTTCGACCGCCACGACGAACGCTTCGCCGGGGTCGAACGTGCGGCGCAGCCCGGTGACGAGCGGCCCGACGCCCTCGCGGTAGGCGCCGAAGTGCCCCACGGCCGCCCGCACGGGCCAGGGGGCGCGCTCGAGCGTGAGCGGCACCTCGAGCCCGGCGAGCGTGCGGCGCAGGCGGCGCAGGCGGTCGACGGTCGTCTCGCCGCCCCAGCGGATCGCGCCGACGCCGGGGCTCGCCGACACCCACTCGTCCCCCACCTGGTGCTGGAGCAGGTCGAGCAGCTCGTCGCTCGAGTCGGGCAGGCCGCCGATGCGGAACGTCACGGGCCGGGTGGCGAAGCTCTCCGCGGCGCGCATCCAGAAGCCGTGGGCCTCGTCGGCGCGCAACGCGGTGAAGCGTCCCCCGCTGGCGGCGCGCAGTCCCGCCTCGTCGGCGGCGACGAGGGCCGCCGATCCCGCGAACCGCAGCGCGAGCGCCCAGCGCTCCCGGCGCGCGAGCGCCGGCGACACGAGCTCGAGCGCGGCCGGCTGGATCCCCGCCGCGGCGATGTCCTCGACGACCTGCGTCAGGTCCTCGCGCGTCCCTTCGAGCACCAGCGTCTGGTCGGCCCGGGGCAGCGCGCGCAGCCGCAGGTGCACTAGCACGATCACGCCGAACGCCCCGAAGCCGCCGGCCTCGAGCTTCGTGAGATCGTAGCCGGCGACGTTCTTCATCACCTTGCCGCCGCTCTGCACCAGGCGGCCGTCGCCGGTCACGAACGTGACCCCGAGGAGATGATCCCGCACCGGGCCGAAGCCCTGGCGCAGCGGCCCGCCGGTGGCCGTCGCGACCACGGAGCCGAGCGTCCGGCCGGCCAGCCCGGGCGCGTCGAGCGCGAGCCAGGTGCCGCGGTCCGCGAGCTGCTGGCGCAGGATGTCGCATCCGATCCCCGCCTCGGCCGTGGCGGAGAGGTCCTGCGGCTCGATCGCCGGGATCTTGTCGAGCCGCCGCGTCGTCAGGGCAAGGTCGGCCGGCGCGTCGGCGGGCATCCACGTGCCCGCTCCCTCGATGCGCACGCGCCAGCCCTCTTCGCGCGCGGTGCCGAGCAGCAGCGCCACGGCGTCGGGCGAGGCGGGGGCGACGCGCGGCACGCCGTCCGCGGTGGCCGTGAGGTCCACGGCGTCGCTGCCGAGCAGGGCGCGGACGCGGTCGAG
>DASWDP010000097.1:0-4688 GCA_036395195.1 Gemmatimonadales bacterium
GTCGCGCTCGCGGATCGGCGGCGCGCACTTGAATGCGGTCGCCCCGTCCGGGATGTCCTCGGCGGCGAAGGTGAGGTAGTGCGGGCACGTCTCGACCGTCACGGGCAGTCCGGCGCGCCGGGCCGCGCCGATCTGCCCCAGGGCTGTCGCGGCCGAGAGGTGCACGACGTGAACGGCACAGCCGGTCTCGCGGGACAGCGCCAGCATCAGGGCGATGGCTTCACTCTCGGCCTCGGGCGGCCGCGAGGCGAGGTAGTCACGGTAGCGGCGGCCGTCGGCAGCGGCCGGCCGGGAGCGGGCGGCGCGCTCGATCGGCCCCGGCAGCTCGGCGTGGACCAGGAGCAAGGCCCCGAGCTCCGCGAGCAGCGCCATGGCGGGCCGCAGGTCCGCCGCCGCGACGGGTGGGAACTCGTCGATCCCCGAGGGCACCAGAAAACACTTGAACCCACGGATCCCGGCGTCCGCCAGCGCGCCCAGCCGGTCGAGATTGCCCGGCACGACGCCGCCCCAGAAGTCGTAGTCCACCATGGCGCAGCGCGCCGCGGCGCGCGCCTTCGCCGCCAGCGCGTCCACGGTAGTCGTGACCGGCACGCTGTTCAGCGGCATGTCCACGATCGTCGTCACACCGCCCGCCGCGGCGGCGCGCGTCGCCGTCTCGAAGCCCTCCCACTCGGTGCGTCCCGGTTCGTTGACGTGGACGTGCGTGTCCACGACCCCGGGCAGCACGGCCGCGTCCCCGACATCCACCCGGCGGGCGGCGTCCGGTGCCGCGCCGTAGTCCGCGACGGCTGTGATCGTGCCGTCGCGGATCACGATCGCGGCGGGCGCGATCCCGTCGGGAATCACGACGCGCTTGCCGGCGACGATCAAGTCGGCGCGAGCCATGGCTCAAGCTGTCGAACGGTGGGTCGGTGTCAACTCTTGGGGTGGTGCTGCAGCACAGCCCCGCGACGCCGTGTCGCGGGGCTGTGTACGTCAGGCACTCCGATATCCGACTCCCGGCATGCCCGGTGACGACGAGTGTCCCGGTGGCGGCCCGTACACGGTCGGCGAGCCGCACGTGCAGAGACCGCTGTGCGGTACCGCCACCCGCGGCGGGTCCGCCGGCAACTGGTACGAAATCCAAGTCGGGTCGCTGATGAACCCGCCGCAGTTATGACAGTAGAGTACGATCATGCGCCGGCCTCTTCGCGTGAACGGTTCCTGACGGCAAGAAAGAGGGCGGACTGTGCCGCCCCCCTCCTCCCAACCAACAGACGCCTCGAGCTTAGCTCTGAGCGGCGATCTTGTGGAAGGTCGAGTTGGCCACCTCGTAGCTACCGACTTCGGGCGTTCCCTCGACCACCTTCGCCAGGGTCCTCAACACTTCGGGATAGGTCTCGCGGCCATAGGCGTCTGCGTTCTCTTTCTGATCCCACAGACTGATGGCGACTGCGGCCGTACCGTCCGGCGCCACGAACGTGATTTCGTCCTTGAAGCCGTTCCGCTTGCGCAGCAGGGGAAGGATGTCCTTTTCGAGCGTCCGGGTGAACTCGCCGGCGGTGTTGGCCTTCAGGTGCATGGTGACGTTCCGTGCGTACATATCGAACTCCTTGGCGTCGTCGACTGCAGTCAACTGTCAGCACTTCCCATCGAATCGAATGTGCCCTAGTTTACCGACATTGTCAAGCGCGACAGCATGCAGCGATTAGCTGTTAACTAACAGTTGTTAATATAGCGCGTCGACCGCCAGGAGAGCTCTGTGGACGTGTCGCTTCTGATCAGCCACCGATTGGACGAACTGGGACTAGAGCAAAAGGACCTCGCCCGTGCCGCCCAGGTCACCGAGTCCTACATCTCCCAGCTGCTGACTAGAAAGAAGGCGCCACCGGCACCGAGCCGCACGGACATTTATGACCGGATGGACAGGTTCTTGAAGCTGCCGCGCGGCGAGCTGGCGAAGCTGGCCGACCTCCAGCGAAAGGAAGAATTGAAGCGGGAACTGGGGGACGAGGCCGCACCGCTGTTCCGCGAAGTGCGTGAACTGATCCTCCGCAAATGCCATCCGGAGAAAGCACGGCACGTCCGCGCGATCTTCGAGCAGCAGCCGTTCGGCGAGCTGGAGCGCCTCGTCACCCAGAAGCTGCTGGACGTGGTCAAGCGAGTGGCCAAGGACGAGCTGGAAAACGAGTACTGGCTCCGGATGGTGGCAGAGCTCAGCGGCCACAGCTATGAAGAGATGCGCGTGATCGTGCTCGAGTTCCTGGATACGGACATCTTCCACGTATCGGCCGAGAACTGCATCTCGTTCCTGGACCCGCTGATCGCATCCTGGGACATCGATCTCGCGACGTTCGGTCTGGAGATCGTCCTCCACGAGCGCGTGGCTTCCGGGAAAGTGAAGCGATTCGAGTTCGTCGAACGGGAGCCCGACCAGCGGTTGGACGAGGAGCCGGGGCTCAAGGAATTCCTTGGGGATCCTGCGCTCAGCCGCACCGCGACCGCCGAGGAAGTCGCGTTTCTCAAGCGGCTGACGTTCAAGGGCAAGCGGCCTACGGCCCTCTACTATTACCGGGAGCTACAGAGCCTGAGGGACCCGCTGCATTTCCGTACCCCGTGAGTCCGCCGTCCCGCTTCTGAACGAAGCCGCGGTACCCGCAGCCGCAGGACTCGATCGTCCGGCCCTGGCGGTCGGTGCCGAAGCGGAGCCGCAGCCCGCACCGCGGGCAACTGGGCGGGCCGCCGTCCGACACGAGACCGGTTCGTGCCAGCGCCCGGTTCACTTGTGCCGGAACGTGATGCGCCCGCGCGTGAGGTCGTAGGGGGACACCGCGAGGGTGACCCGGTCCCCCGCGAGCACGCGGATCCGGAAACGCCGCATCTTGCCCGCGATCGTGGCCAGCACGTAGTGGCCGTTGGTGAGGAGCACGCGGAAGGTGGTGTTCGGCAGCACCTGCTCCACCGTCCCGTCGATCTCGATCGCTTCTTCCTTGGCCATCGGCCCGCCCACGTAGAGGTCTTCAAAAGAGAAGGCGAGACCGGCGCATTGGCCAAGTCCCGCCTTGACGTTTTGCTCGGCGCCGGCACGCGAAGGGGCGCGCCGTACACTGAAAGAAGGGTAACCGGAGGTACGGCCCAAGTCAAAGCAACGGGATTACCGAAACGTATGCCCCGAGGCGCGTGGGCGCGGGGGCTGATATCTTGAAGCGCCCCTACAGCCAGGGAGAAGCGTGGCGGATCTACGCGTGGCGCTCGCCCAGGCGCTCGGCCCCACTTGCCGGGTCGAGCGCGAAGTGCGACCGCTCGGCGCCTGCCGCATGTTCGTCGCGGTGGAGCTCGCGGACGGTGCGGAGCTCCTCGTGAAGGTGCTCCCGGGGGAGCTGTCCCTCGCGCTGGACCTGGGCACCTTCGAGCGAGAGGTCGGCCTGCTCACCGGGCGGCTGGGACATCCGCGGCTCGTGGCGCCCCGCGACGCCGGCCGCGCGGGCACGCTCGTGTACCACACCCGCCGCTTCATCGACGGCACCACGCTGCGCGCCTGGCTCGCCCGCGACGGCGAGCTCCCGCTGCGCCAGAGCGTCGCGCTTCTCCGGGACGTGCTCGAGGCGCTGGCCCACGCGCACGCGGCGGGCATCGTCCACGGGGATCTGAAGCCGGAAAACGTGCTCGTCGTCGAGAACGGTCGGGCGCTCGTCGCGGATGCGGGGATCGTCGGCGCCGTGGGGCGCTCGCTGCCGGGCGGCGCCGCGACCGCGGCGGCGCGGACGCTGTGCGGGGAGGCCTACGTCCCGCCCGAGCGGATGGACGGCGGCGTCCCCGCGGGGCCGCGCGACGATGTGTACGCGGTGGGGGTGTTGGTGCACGAGATGCTCACGGGACATCCGCCGGCGCCCGAAGCGGAGCGGCTCGAGGAGGTGCGGTCGGTGCCGCCGTGGCTGGGAGAGCTGGCGCGGCGCTGTCTCGCCGCGGAGCCGGCGGCGCGGTGGTCCGACGCGGCCGAGGCGCTGAGCCGCGTCGCGCGGCCGAGCGCGGGAGCGTGATTCCGCTCAGCCCGTGACCCGGACCCCCACCTCGTCCAGATGCCGGAGCAGGTCCGCCGGATCCTGATACACGCGGTACGCTCCGGCGCGCTCCAGTTCTTCCTCGCCGTACCCGCCGGACAGGAGCCCCACCGACAGCGCGCGGGCGCGCCGCGCGGCGAGCAAGTCCCACACGCTGTCCCCCACCACGACCGAATCGCCGATCGCGACCCCCAGCCGCTCCGCGGCCGCGAGGAACAGGTCCGGATCGGGTTTCGCGTGCTCCACCTGGTCGCGGGTGATGACCGGAACGCCGCTCGGGACGTCGAGCATGTCGATGTTGGGACGCGCGCTCTCGAGCCGGCCGCTCGTGGCGATCGCCCAGGGGACGCCCATCTTGGTGAGGTGAGCGAGCAGCTCGCGCGCGCCGGGGAGCGGCCGCACCTGCGACACGAGCCGCGCGTAGGCCTCCTTGTGGACGCGCTGGATCCGCTTGACCTGCTCCTCGTTCACCTCGCCCCCCGTCTCCCGCAGCAGCGCGTTGATGAACAGCCCGCCGCTCATCCCGATGCGCCGGTGGATCCGCCACACCGAGAGCCGGATGCCCCCGGCCTCGAGCGCTTCGCGCCAGGCGAGCACGTGCTGGTACACGCTGTCCACGAGCGTGCCGTCGAGATCGAACAGGAAGGC
>DASWDP010000098.1:0-3371 GCA_036395195.1 Gemmatimonadales bacterium
ACGATTTCCTACGAGGTCGAACACATCGGGAGCCACGAGGAGCGCGTGTGGCTGCGCCAGGTGATCGAGTCGGGGGAGCACCGCACGTCGCTCACCCCCGAAGCGAAGCGCAGGCTGCTGTCGCGCCTCACCGCCGTAGACACGCTCGAGCGCTTCCTCCACAAGGCGTACCTCGGACAGAAGCGGTTCTCGATCGAGGGGCTCGACGTGCTCGTGCCGATGCTCGACCAGACGGTCGAGCTCGCCGGCGTGAGCGGCGCGCGCCGCGTCGTGCTCGGGATGGCGCACCGCGGCCGGCTGAACGTGCTCGCCCACATCGTGGGGCTGCCCTACGAGACCATCTTCGCGGAGTTCGAGGGCGGGCGGCACGTGGAGGAGACGATGACGCCGGAGGGCGGGACGGGCGACGTGAAGTACCACCACGGCGCGGACGGCGTGTATCAGACGGCCGCCGGGAAGCCCGTGAACGTGACGCTCACGCCCAACCCGAGCCACCTCGAGGCAGTGAATCCGGTGGTCGAAGGGCGGGCCCGGGCGAACCAGACGAACCGCCGGGGCAAGGAGCCGATCCACGATGGGACGGTCGCGCTCCCCGTGCTGATCCACGGCGACGCCTCATTCGCGGCGCAGGGCGTCGTGGCCGAAACGTTCAACCTGGCCCGGCTCAAGGGATACACCACGGGCGGCACGATCCACCTGATCGCCAACAACCAGCTCGGCTTCACGACGGACCCCCGCGAGGGGCGCTCGACCGACTACTCGAGCGATCTCGCCAAAGGCTTCGACGTGCCGATCATCCACGTCAACGCCGACGATCCGGAGGCCTGCATCGCCGCCGCGCGGCTCGCGATACTGTACCGGGAGAAGTTCCACGGTGACGTGGTGATCGACGTCGTGGGCTACCGGCGCCACGGGCACAACGAGGGCGACGAGCCGGCCTACACGCAGCCCCTGATGTACGAGCGCATCAAGCAGACGCCGACGGTCCGCCAGAAGTACGCGGCGCAGCTCGCGCGCGAGGGCGTGCTCGAGGCCGCGCAGGTCGAGGCGGAGGCGGAGCAGGTGTATCAGCGGCTCGCCGGGATCCAGCAGTCGCTCCGAGCCCACCTCTCCGAGACCGGCCAGGGCGAGGAGCCCCAGCGCATTTCGGGGGGGCAGGCCGCCGTCGGCGAGCCGGACACGGCGGTCGCGGCGCAGCTCGTCACCTCGCTGAACGCGCAGCTGCTCGCCGTACCGGACGGGTTCACGGTGAACCCGAAGCTCCAGCGGCAGCTCGAGCGGCGGCGGGCCGCGCTCGCGGAAGGCGGGATCGACTGGGCGCACGCCGAGGCGCTGGCGTTCGCGTCGCTGCTCGGCGAGGGCGCCCCGATCCGGCTCACGGGACAGGACACCGAGCGCGGCACCTTCAGCCAGCGGCATCTCGTGCTCCACGACACGGTGACGGGGCAGCGCTTCGCGCCGATCCAGAACCTCCCCGGCGCGCGCGCGCCGTTCGAGCTGCACAACAGCCCGCTCTCCGAGTTCGCCTGCGTCGGATTCGAGTACGGCTACGCCGCCGCGGCGCCCGAGGCGCTCGTCCTGTGGGAGGCGCAGTTCGGCGATTTCACCAACGGCGCCGAGGTGATCATCGACCAGTTCCTCATCGCGGGACTCGCGAAGTGGGGGCAGACGTCGCGCCTCACGCTGCTCCTGCCGCACGGCTACGAGGGCCAGGGGCCCGAGCACTCGAGCGCCCGCATCGAGCGCTTCCTCGCGCTCGGCGCCGAGGGAAACCTCCGCATCGCCAACTGCACGACGCCGGCCCAGTACTTCCACCTGCTGCGCCGCCAAGCGCGCCACACCGAGCTGCGACCGCTCGTCCTGTTCACCCCCAAGAGCCTGTTGCGCCTGCCGCAGGCGGCCTCCCGGCTCGAAGACCTGACGACCGGGGCCTTCCGGCCGGCCCTCGACGATCCCGAGGGCGACGCGCGCCGTGAGGCGACGCGGCTCGTGCTGTGCAGCGGCAAGGTGTACTACGACCTGATGCTGTCGCCCCAGCGCGCCCAGGGGGGAGCGCCGCACGTGGCGATCGGACGGGTCGAGCTGCTCTACCCCTTCCCCGCGGCCCAGGTCGCGGAGCTGATCCAGCGCTATCCCAAGATCACGGAGATCGTCTGGGTGCAGGAAGAGCCGCGCAACATGGGCCCGCAGAAGTTCATGCGGCCGAAGCTGCGCGACCTGGTGGGGCCGGGGGTCACGGTGCGCGACATCGGACGGCCCGAGCGCTCAAGTCCGGCGGAAGGCTACCCGGCGGCGCACCAGGCCGAGCAGGCGCGGATCGTGGCGGCGGCGTTCGCGCCCTAACAGGGCGCGCTCGGCCGGGGGTGCGCCCTTTATAGGGCGCACACGACGCCGAGCCCGGGCTCTCAGCCCGGGATGGCCGCCGCGAGCAGTTGCCGAAGGCGCACGAACGCCCGCATGATCGCAACGTTCACTTGAATCGCACGTCTGCTGCGGAGAACGCTGGACAGCATCGCGACACCCTGCTCCGTGAAGACCAACGGGACATGGCGTCGACCCCCGCGGCCCTTGTTTGATATCACAGCCTGTGATATCAAACCGTCCTGCTCCCCTTCGGTGAGCTGAAACATGAAATCTGCGGGGAACCTCTCGAGATTCCGCCGCACCGCCTGATTCAAAGCCCCCGTCGTCACCCCGTAGAGGTCCGCCAGATCGCGGATTCGCTGCGTCGCGCTAGACTTAAGGCATGCCCGAACCCCAAGCCCTCCTCCGGTACTCGGTGTTCGCCGCTTTCGCGGCGAGCGTGCTCCTCGCGACCGCGTCGTGGCTGGTGCGGACGCGCCGCGTTTCCCCGTTCGGCGTGCTGGGCCGCGCCCTGCGCGCCGCGAGCGACCCGGTCGTCCGCCCGGTCGAACGGCGCCTCGTCCGGCTGGGCGGCAACCCCGTGCACGCCGGCTGGTGGCTGGCCGTGCTCGTGGCGGCCGGCGGCGTGGCGCTGATCGTGCTGGTCGAGTGGCTGGTGCGTACGGCGCGCCTGACGATCGCCGCGCTCGCGGCGGGCCCGCGCGGCGCGATCGCGCTCGCCATCGTCGCCCTCTACAACGTGCTGTTCGTCGCGCTGGTGCTGCGGGTCGTGGCGAGCTGGTTCGGGTTCTTCCGGTACGCCCGCTGGATGCGGCCGGTGTACGCGCTCACCGACTGGCTCGTGGAGCCGATCCGCCGCCTGCTGCCGCCGATGGGCGCGCTCGACTGGAGCCCGCTCCTCGCGTGGCTGGCGCTGTGGGCGCTCCAGCGGATGCTGCTTTCCTTCGTCGCCGCCTTTTGAAGGCAACGCTGGTCGTCCATGACGTTGTCTGTCATCCGTCATCCGT
>DASWDP010000099.1:0-16832 GCA_036395195.1 Gemmatimonadales bacterium
GACCTGTTCGGTCAAGCTGACGTTCTCGAAATACCGCATCCAGTCCAGAGTGGAGCACAGCCGCAGGCTGGTGATGGCGTTGGCCACGGAGACCTGCCCCGCGGCCTGGCGTTGGTGCTCCGTCCGGATCGAATCCTCCGCTGTCATTCCCTGGGCGGCGAGGCGTTCCTCGACGGCCGCGCGCACGGGAGAGACAAGGGGCCCATACTCGCGCATCCGCTGCAGGAGCCGCACGACGTAGGCCGTGTCCAGGACCTCGGGCAGGGACGGCAGGGGCGCCGCATCCTCGGCGCCGCCGGTCTGGGCCAGATAGCCGTCGGCCGTGAGACGCGCGTCCCGGCCCTGGAGCGCTTCGTCCGCCAGCCGCCTCAGGTTCTCGATGAGGGCGAGCTTGACCATGCTGGGCCAAGCCCACAGCTCGCCGATGGTGAGGGGAGCCACAGTCTGGTAGGCGGCCATGAAGCGCACGAGCTGTTGTCGATCCAGGCGGCCGTCGGTGTGGCGGATCAGCTCCAGGGCCATGGCGTAGACCCGCGCGATGCCGGCCATCTCCCGCGAGGCCAGCTTGGGCAGGTCCAAGTAGTACTGCCGCGGAAGGTCGTGCCGGATGCCCCGGATCTCGGCCTCGATGAGGTGAAAGTTGTCGAGGAGCCATTCCGCCGCCGGGGGGACGAACTCGCCGCCGTGGACGTCGTCGGCCAGGACGCGATAGGCCTTGCGCAACACGCGGGCATTGTCCTCCAGGCGCGAGAAGAACGGGCGGGCCTTGCGGCGCGGATCCCGGGCCAGCGTGAAGCTGGCGGCGAGGGCCCTGGCCCGTTCCTCCAGGCGCTCGATGCTGAGGAGCTCGGCGCGGAGGGGCTTCTCGGCTTCCAGGCGGCGGCCGCCCCCGAAGAGGCGAAGCAGCGACCTCAGGGCGTCAGCCAAGGCGACCTGCCCATGGTACCACGGCAAGCTTCACGGCGCGGCGTTCTCATCGCGTGGTTTCGTCTCTCCGGATGTCGCGGGCTTCCTGGACTCCATCCAGCTCATCCGAGCACGCTGTTCTCTGCCTGCCAGTCGGTTTCGGTGTCGTCCCGGTGGAGTCCGCGTCGTCTTAGGTGCGGGAAGCGACCGCTCCCCGCACCTGTCAGTTGCTATTGGGGAGCCGGAAGCCAGCTTCAGCGCCGGACGGCCCGAGCTGCGGCGTACCGTTGACACTCCATGCATTTGGAGAATTGACGCGAGTTTTTCGGGGACCCGGAAAGGAGCATCGTATCTTCAGCGGTGGGCATAACAGAATCTACTCGATGGCGATTTCGCCGGGCATGCGGCGACTTCCGAGACCACGCTGACCACGGCGGCGGACAAGATGCACTGGTAGTGCCCGGTGAGACGCTTGCCACCGCCGACCCCAATGCCGCAGAGGTGTTAGCCGCCAGGCGGCTGGAGCAGCTCGACGCTATCCGTGTAACTGAGTGCGCCAGGCGGGATTCGAACCCACGACCTTCGGCTCCGGAGGCCGACGCTCTATCCAGCTGAGCTACTGGCGCCCATGGTGACGCGGCACCCCTCCAAGTTATCCCCCTGCCGGTCGAGGCGGTACTCCACCGCCCGAGTTACTTGCCGACTCGAGCATCGGCGCCCAGAATTGCCGGGATGGCGACGCGTGCGGATATCGAGAGCACCTATAACTACATGGATCGGATCTGGCGACTCAGCATGGGGGACCATGCCGACATCACGTGCGCGCTCTACGGCGGGCACTATCAGAAGTCTCTCGAACAGGCGCAGGCCGACAAACACGCGTACATCCTCGACCAGATCCAGTTTCGACCGGGTGGCCGCGTCCTCGACGTCGGGTGCGGATGGGGCGGATTCCTGCTGGCCGTGCGCGAGCGCGGCGGCGTCGGGGTGGGGCTGACGCTCTCGACCCGCCAGGCGGAGCACTGTCGGCGGGTCGGGCTCGATGTGCGGCTCATGGACTGGAACGAGGTTGAACCCGCGGCGCTCGGAGGCTTTGACGCGGTGGTCTGCGTCGGGGCGCTGGAGCACTTCTGCTCCGAGGGAGCGTACCAGGCAGGCCTGCAGGAACAGATCTACCACCGGTTCTTCGCGCTCTGCCACCACTTGCTGCGCGCGCACGCGCGGCTGTTTGTCCAGACGATGCTTTGGGGGGCCATCGTCCCGGATCCCACCGCGATCACCCTGAGCGCCCCACCGGATTCCGACGACTACCGGCTGGCGGTGTTGCGCCGGTTCTATCCCGGCTCGTGGCTTCCGACTAGCCTACGGCAGCTCGAGCGAAGCGCCGCGCCCTACTTCTGCCTGGTGCTCCACAGCAATGGCCGCCAGGATTACGTGCGCACGATGCAGGAGTGGGGCAGTCGGCTACGTCGCTTCACCTGGAGGAAAGTGCTCGCCGTCGTGCGACTCGCTCCCTGGCTGCTCATGGACCGAGATCTCCGCTACCGCGTGGAACTCGTGCGCGGCCACTATCACCAGCGCTGCTTCGAGCGCCAGATAATGGATCATGAGCGCATCGTCTTCGAGCATTCCGACGCCGCTTGAGGGGGACGGCGTGCGGGTCAGGTACGCCCGCCGCTCGTCGTTCCACGGCGAACTCCGCCGTCGGGTGACCGCGTATTTCAGAGCCACGGGTCTTCCAGTGCGGGGTCTGCGAGCGATGTATGCCAAGACCGCCGTCATCGCGGTGTGGGCGGCAGGCTCCTACGTCGCCTTGGTGTTCGGGGCGGCGACGTGGTGGCAGGGGATGCTCGCGGCGGTCTCCTTCGCCCTATCCGCGGCCGCGGTCGGGTTCAACATCCAGCACGATGGGGCACACGGAAGCTACTCCGGCTCCACGAGATCAAACCGGATCATGGCGTTTGGGCTCGACCTGCTCGGTGGCAGCTCGTACCTGTGGCACTGGAAACACAACGTCTTTCATCATGGGTATCCGAATGTCGTAGGAATGGACGAGGACCTGGACGTCGGGCCGCTCGCGCGGCTCGCTCCGGCGCAGCGTCGCCGATTCGCGCATCGGTTCCAGCACGTCTATATGTGGATCCTATACGGGTGCGTCGCGTTCAAGTGGCAGCTGGTCGATGACTTCCGGGAGATGTTCCGAGGGCGCATCGGTTCCCACCCGATTCCACGGCCGCGCGGGAGAGAGGTGGTGGTGTTCGTTGCCGGGAAGGCGGCCTTCGTGACGCTGTGGTTCTGCGTCCCCGCACTCGTTCGCCCGCTGTGGGTGGTGGGGATCTTCTATGGCGGCACGGCGTTCGTCCTCGGGCTCGTGCTGGGCGTAGTCTTCCAGACCGCCCACTGCGTGGAAGGAGCCACGTTCACCGCTGGGCATGCGGGCCGCCTCGACCGGGACTGGGCCGCCCATCAGGTCGAGAGCACCGTGGACTTCGCTCGGGACAACCGCTTGGTCACCTGGTACTTGGGCGCGCTCAATTTCCAGATCGAGCATCACCTGTTTCCCAGGGTCAGCCACGTGCATTACCCCGCGCTGGCCCCGATCGTCGAAGCCGTCTGTCGGCAGTACGGTGTGCGCTATCGGGTCCTGCGCACGTTCTCGGCGGCCGTGGCGGCCCATTACCGCTGGCTGCGGCGGCTCGGCCGATCAGGATCACGGTAGGGACACCTCACCGTTGCGGCCGGGTCCCTCGCTTGGTCGGTCGAGAGGTCTCGCCGCCGAAACGCGCGGCGCCCTCGACGGCCTCGAGAGCGGCCGGGCGGCCCCGCCGAAGCTCGTTCGCGAGTGCCTGCTCGAGGGATAGGGCAGACTGTTCGTACGCCGACAGGCGGTCGCCCCGGAGGCTGACCTGCGGCAGCGCCGCCAGCTCGGCGGCCAGGAACTCCGCCGCTTCCCGCGCCCGGCCGACCGGGGCGACGCGGTTCACCAGCCCGAGGCGCAAGGCCTCGGCAGCGTCGACGGGCCTTCCCGTGAGGATCAAGTCGAGCGCGTGGCTGAGGCCGATGAGGCGCGGGAGACGGACTGTTCCCCCGTCGATGAGGGGAACGCCCCAGCGGCGGTTGAAGAAACCGAGCACGGCATTCTCTTCCATGACCCGCAGGTCACACCACAACGCCAACTCCAGACCGCCGCCCACGGCGTGTCCGGAGATCGCGGCGATCACGGGTTTCGTCAGCAGCATCCGCGTCGGGCCCAGCGGCGCGTCGCCCTCCGCGGCGACTCGGTTGGGCGTTCCGGATGCGATGGCCTTGAGGTCAGCGCCCGAGGAAAAGGTACCCTGACTGCCGCACAAGACGGCAACGGATGCGTCCGGTGATTGGTCGAAGGCCCGGAAGGCCTCCGCGAGGGCGACCGCCGTGGGCGCGTCGATCGCATTACGAACGGCAGGCCGGTCAAGAATCATGGTCCACACCGGTCCCTTCCGCTCGACGCGTACGCTCATGGTCGGGGCCTCGCCGTTCTCATGAATGATCTCGCTATCTGGTCTCGGAATGCTCCAAATCAGCCCGGCTTGACCACCATCAGAATCATTGAACCCAACGGGAGCAGCGTTGCCACGAGTCCCCAGAAGTACCACCAGTGCAAGGCCCTGAAGAAAGCGACAGGAAGTGCATCGGGCGTTTCGGCCCAACGAGCGAGGCGGTTTTGGATTGGGATCAGTGCCGCGACCCATACCACGCCCGAGAGCGTGAAGAGGAGGAGCCCAATCTTGATCCACGCCAAGTGATAGAGACCGCCCCATTGTTGTGAGAGCAAAAGCCCGTTTCCAAGCAGGAGAATCACACCG
Organism: Gemmatimonadales bacterium; assembly: GCA_036395195.1. Taxonomy (GTDB): domain Bacteria; phylum Gemmatimonadota; class Gemmatimonadetes; order Gemmatimonadales; family GWC2-71-9; genus AG41. Next base: position 4,752 of record DASWDP010000099.1, read on the forward strand.
GGTGCGGTGAAGAACACGTCCGCCCAGTTCACCCCGATCGCGGCGAACCGAATCGACGGCTCGTTTCCGTTCCTCTCGGCCAGAAGCATCCAAAACCCGGTCACGATGATGTTTCCCAGGAAAAGGACGGCTCCCAAAACGTGCAGCCACTTATGCCAGGCATACGGAAGAAAGAGCGGCACGGGGTGGCCCGATCCGATGGGAACAGCGACGAGGCCGGCGAGTCCCACCACGACCAGGAGTCCTACAAGCCATTTGGTGCTGTTATGCATAGTCATACCACTCCGGAAGAATGTAGCACCGCGGATCGCTGCGGATTATACCTATCGTGCGTGTTCAGCCCGCGGACGTCCTCGCACGTCGCCTTCGGCTCGACATGTGTCGAGCTCGAAGGAGCGCCGGCTTGTCAGAGAGGATCGAGACTCGCGCGAGCGCGCCAGTCGGCAGCGGGCGCGCAGATCGCGCTTCGAGGGGTTGGGAACGCTCGCCCTGCATCGCAAGCGGCGTCGCTACGCAGACGAGCGTAGGCGCCGGACGTGCGCCGCCGCAGGGGCCGCACGCTGATCGCCCGCGTGGGACACTGGTGGATGATCTCCTCGTCGACGTGCGACCACGCGATCGGGGAGGCCTTCACGTATGCTTTGCCGGACCTGTCCATCGCCAAGAACCTGGGCGCGTGCGCTACACAGGCGGTGCACCCGACGCACTTATCGCGATTCACGGTCACCTGGACGAGGCGCTGTGGGTATACGCCGCCTGGCCCGAGCAGTGCATCGCCGATCTCGTCGAGCGCCGCGCTCGCCGCCCTGTACCCCGCAGTCACCAGCTCAGCGACGTCGGGGAAGCTGAGCGACTCGTGACGCCACACCGCCGGGCGAATCAAGAGCAGGGGGGGACCGGCCCAGTCGGCCAGCTGTTTCGTTTGGAGCGTGTGCATCATCACCTGTGCGGCGCGGGCGTAAATCGCAGCGAACCCCTGAGGCATCCCGTCCGTGGTAGGGGCGGAGTTGGCGTGTCCGAGATCCACGGCGATGACGGCGTCCGCCTCGTGCGACGCGACGACCGCAGGCAAGTTGTCCATCGTCGCTCCATCGACGCAGGCCACCCCCCCCACGCGGCCCGGCGGGAACAACCCTGGGAACGCGCACGACGCGTACACGGCGTCGGCGACCTTCACGTCGCGCAGTCCGGGAAGACCCCACACGACTTGCCGTCCGCGCGCCACCTCCACGGTGCTCACGAGGAGCGGGGTCCTCAGGTCGCTGAACGTGCCGGCGGGCGCGATCTCCTCGCACAGCGTGCGGAGCGGCCGCTCGGAGTAGAGCGACGGGCATCGCATCCGCTTCAGCACCATGCCCATGTGATTGACGCGGAAGAGGTCCTGTTTCCGGAGCTTCCCAGCCCGCTCGGCCATCTCGCGCGGACTCATCCCCGCGACGCGTGCCGAGGCAATGAGTGCCCCGACGCTGGTGCCGGCGTAGAGCGTGGGCTTCACCCCACGCTCGTCGAGGGCGCGCAGCACACCGATGTGCGCGAACCCTTTGAGTCCGCCGCCGCCGAGCACCAGTGCGGTGCGCTTAGGGATACGCGGTGTCGCGGGCAGGCGCCCACTGTGGGACGGGTCCCGCCTCCGCGGCCCGGGCCATCCGAGGATGTCCATTCTCGGGGGATGGTAACCCGCGCCGCTCACCACGGGGTCACCGGGTCCTCACCTGACAGTGACAGCGGTTGCACGCAGCGCCGCGCCGAGGCGCGCTGCCGCGCGGCGCCAGGTGACGATCTGGTGAGTGCGAGATGAGAAGCGATCGCTATCCTCAGCGCGCACCCTTGAGCGGGGCGCCATGGTCGATCTCGCCCTTCGCAGTCTGGTCCACGACAAACCGCGTTTCGCGATCACGGTCGCGGGCGTGGCCTTCGCGGTCACCCTGGTGTTCGTGCAGGTCGGTCTCTTCCTGGGCCTGCTGAGCAACGCATCGGTGAGCATCGAGAACACCGACGCCGAGCTGTGGATCACGCCCCCCAATACGCCCAACGTCGATTTCTCTCGCCCGTTTTCGGAGGACTACGTCGACCGTGTCCGGTCCATTCCGGGCGTGGCACGCGCGGACAACCTGATCGTCTTCTTCATGCAGGTCGCGCTCCCCACCGGGGCGTCGGAGAGCGTGGTGGTCTACGCGCTGGAGGACTTCCGTCGCTGGAACATCCCGTGGCGGGTGCTGGAGGGAGACGTGAGCGACCTGCGCCGGGGCGACTACTTCATGCTGGACCAATCCGCGGTCAAGCGCATGGGGGCGTTCCGGGTGGGGGAGTACCGTGAAGTGAACGGGACGCGTCTCCAGATCATCGGCCGGACCGCGGGAGCGCGCTCCTTCACCACCAACCCACTCGCGTTCATGGATTTCCGGCTCGCCCAGCGGCTTGTGCCAACCTGGCTCGCGGGACGGACCACCTACATCGTGGTGAAGCTGGCGTCCGGCGCCGACCCGGAGGCGGTGCGTCAGGAAATCCGCCACCGGCTCCCCTTCAACAACGTCCACACGCGCGACGAGTGGGCACGGATCTCCCGCCGCTATTGGGTGAAGAGCACCGGCCTGGGGATGAGCATCTTCCTCACGGTGTTCCTGGGCTGTTCGGTCGGGATCGTGGTCGTGGCGCAGACGCTCTATACCTCCACCATGGAACACACCAAGGAGTTCGGGACGGTGAAGGCCATCGGCGGCTCCAACGCGGACATCTACCGGATCCTCGTCAAGCAGGCGTCGATCGCTGCCGTGGTCGGGTTCATCCTGGGCGTCGTGCCGGCCTTTCTGGCCGCGCCGTTCACGGAACAGGCCGGGCTGCGGTTGATCATCCCGCCGACCATGGTCGGGATCGTCGCCGTCGGGACGGTGGTGCTGTGCGTCGCTGCCTCGATGGTCTCCTTCAGCAAGGTCGCCAGCATCGACCCCGCACTCGCCTTCCGCACATGAGCCGCGACGACAGGAACGTCCTTCAGGCGTACGACGTCACGAAGGTTTTCGAGAACGGGCGGGCCGAGCCGGTGCGAGTGCTCGCCGGCGTCTCGCTGACCCTGGCGCGGGGCGAGATCGTCGCCCTGGAGGGTCCGTCTGGTTCCGGAAAGACGACGCTGCTCTCCGTCCTCGGCTGCATCCTTTCGCCCAGCGCCGGCAAGGTGGTGGTGGACGGCACCCGCGTGGACTCGTGCGGCCCCCGGGAGCTCGCAGCCGTGAGGCGGCGGGCCATCGGGTTCGTCTTCCAGCAGTTCAACCTGTTCCCGTCCCTGACCGCTCTGGAGAACGTGGAATACGCCTTGAACATCAAGGGGATGGGAGGCCCCGCCGCGCGCCGCGAGGCGGAGGGTGTGCTCACGGCCGTGGGCCTGGCGGATCGCAAGGACTTTCTCCCGCGGGACCTCTCCGGGGGACAGATGCAGCGCGTGGCGGTGGCCCGGGCGCTGGCCGCCCGGCCGCCCGTGCTGCTGGCGGACGAGCCCACGGCCAATCTGGACTCGCACGCGGGCGGGCAGATCCTCGACCTGTTTCGCCGCCTGGTCAAGCAGGAGAACCAGGCGCTGCTCATCGTCACCCACGACCCGCAGGTGCGGACGATCTGTGACCGGGTGATCCAGATCCGGGACGGCCGTCTCATTCCGGATGTTTCCCTCACAGCGGCTGATGCGCTCCATACGCGCGATTCGAGGTACTCATGCGACGCATTGGTTTGATCACACTGGGCCTCCTGCTGACGGCCGTCTTGGCATGGATGGGAAGCGCCGCGCTGAAGGCCGAACCGGCAGAAACTGGCACGCCGGCGGGGGCGGCGCCGGAGACGGGATCCATCCGGGCCGAGGGGCGGCTGGCCACGTACCCCGGCGGATCGGCGACCATCAGCGCCGAAGTCGGCGGACGAATCGCGCAGCTACCGGTGGAAGAGGGCACGGGGGTGCGCAGGGGTGAGTTGCTGCTCGAGCTGGACTGCCAGGAGGAGCGGGCCGCCCTCGCCGAGGCGCGCGCGCAGGTGGCCGCGGCCGAGGCCGCGCTGCAATTGGCGGAGTCGGATGTGGAGCGGAATTCGCGTCTGGCCACCGCGCAGGTCATCTCCGACCAGAGCCTCGACCGGATGATGAAGGAGCGCGACGCCGCCCGCGCCCGACGGGACGCCGCCCGCGCGACGGTGGAGCGCCTGGCCGCCCGCCTGGCCAAGATGCGGATCACGTCCCCGCTCAGTGGGCAGGTGATCACCCGGCAGGTGCAGCCGGGGGAAACGGTCTCTCCGGGGGCGCCGCTCCTCACGATCGCGGATCTGGACCGGACCCGGGTGGAGGCGGAGGTGGATGAGTTCGATGTCGCCCGCCTCCAGGTGCGCGCCCCCGTGATCATCTCCGCCGAGGGCTACCAGCAGACGTGGCGAGGCCGAGTGGAGGAGATCCCCGCCGCGGTCACCAGCCGCCGGCTCAAGCCGCAGGATCCCGGTCGGCCGTCGGACACCCGGGTGCTCATCGTTAAGGTGGCCCTGGAAGAGCCGGTGCCGCTCAAGCTCGGGCAGCGCGTCGAGGTGGAGATCGAAGGGAGCCATTGATGCGACAGCTGCGATCTATCCTCGCGCTCCCCGCTGTGCTGGCGTGTGCCGGCACGGCGGCGGCACAGGAGACGTTGCGCCTCTCGCTCGCGGAGGCAGTGAGCCGGGCCGCCGCACAAGCGCCCGGGGTGCAGGTCGCCGGCCTGCGGGTAGAGGAGTCCGAGGCGCACGTCCGGCAGGCACGGGCCACGCTCCTCCCCAGGGTCGACGCGGGAGCGGCGTGGATGAACCGCGTGTACAACCGGGCATCTCTGGGGCTGCAATTTCCGAGCTTCCCTGGCTCCCCGCTCCTCAGAGACCGGGTCGGACCTTTCGATCTGTGGGATACCCGGGTGCGCATTTCGCAGACCCTCTTCGCGCCGGCGGCGTGGACGGCCGTGCGCGCGGCGCGCTTACAGGTCGAGGCGAGCGAGGCCGAGCGGGACGCGGTCGCGGAGGCCGCGGCGGCGCGGGCGGCGCCCGCCTACGTGGATGCGGTGCGGGCTCGGAGCATGCTGGCCGTCCGTGGGGAGGACTTGAAACTCGCGCGCGAGCTGGTTCGCCTGGCCCGGGAGCGCGTCGGGACGGGCACCGCCACTCCGCTCGATGTGACGCGTGCCGAGACCCAGCAGCTCGCTGCGGAAGGCGATAGCCTGGTCGCCGCGAATGCGGTCGCCAGGGCCGACGTCGAGCTGGCCCACGTCTTGGGGCTGGACCCGGCCACCCGTTTTCAACTGTCGGACGGGCTCGACGCCGTGGCCGGCCCGGACACGCTGATGGATGCGGAGGCCGGCATCCGGCGAGCGCTGGCATCGACGCCGGAGCTCCGCATCGAGCGCGCCCGCCTCGAGGCCGCGCAGGCGGCCGAGGGGGCGGTTTGGGCGGAGCGTTTGCCCCAGGTGTACGCGTTCGGCGACTTCGGCTGGAACGGGACGTACACGGGCAACATGATCCCGACCCGCCAGGTCGGCGTCCAGGTGTCGATCTCGATCCTGGACGGGCTTGGACGCGAGGGACGCATCGCCGAACAGCGCACCTTGGCGGAGCAGGCGCGGATGCGCGGGCGAGACCTGCGCGCGCGGGTGGAGGCCGACGTTCGAGCGGCGCTGCTCGACCTCGCCTCGGCGCGCGAGCGGCGGCGCGTGGCGGCGGCACGGGTGCGCCTCGCCCTGAGCGAGCTGGGTCAGGCGCAGGCGCGGTTTCGCGAAGGCACGAGCGACAACAGAGACGTAGTCGGCGCGCAGCGAACGCTCGTGGCCGCCGAGGACGTGGTCATCGCGACGCAGTACCTCGCGGCGATCGGCCGGATCCGGCTGGCCCAGGCGACGGGCAGGGCGCGCGCGCTCCGCTGAGGCGCGAGTGAGCCTTCCGGAAGAACCGGTCCTACTGCCGGAAGACGAGGTGCACCTCCGGGTAGCGGCGCTCGACGCCTGGCCCCATCTGGTAGACCGCGGGTGTGCGCTGCTCTCTCCGGAGGAGCAGGCGACGGCCAGGGCGTACCTGTTCCCCAAGCATCGGGCGCGTTACATCGCCGCGCGCGCCTTTCTCCGGACCGTCCTGGCCGCCTATCTGGGCATCGGGCCGGAAGCGATCCGGCTCGCCCGCGGGCCGACGGGCAAGCCGACGCTGGGGAGCAACTCCGCTGGGGCCGATGTCCGATTCAACTTGTCCCACTCCAAGGGGTGCGCGGTTTGCGCCGTCGCCCGGGGGCGGGAAGTCGGAGTGGATGTCGAGCGGGTACGTCCGTTCAGGGATCCCACGCGGATCGTCGAGCGCGTGCTGTCTCCCGGGGAGCTGGACGTCTACCGCGCTCTCGCTCCGGAGGTGAGGGACGCGGCGCTCCTGCGCGTCTGGACGTGCAAGGAGGCGTATTTGAAGGCAACGGGGGAGGGTATCACCCGACCGCTCCGCGAGGTGGAAGTCGTCCTCGATCCGCGGCGCCCCGCTGGGTTACTCGCCGTCGGCGGAAGCCGGGAGGCAGCAGTCCGCTGGGCAATGCACGAGGCCGCGCCCGCGCCGGGCTTCATGTGCGCGGTGGTGGTGGAAGGGCCTTCCTGCCGGCTCGTGATCCTTCAGTGAGCCGCGAGCCGTTACAGCGCGGACCGAATCCCGGCCAGGAGGTCGCGGAGGGCGGCGGCGGTACGAAACCGGTCGGACGGGAGCCGAGCCAAGCATTTTCGCAGGAGGGCGTCCAGCTCCGGCGGCACGCTCTCGCGGACACTGCGAACGGATGGCGGCGGCTGCGTCAGCCTACCACCGATCAGGGTGTGTTGGCTCGAGCTCGCGAAGGGCACCTCGCCGGCCAGCATCTGGTACAGAATGCAGCCTAACGCATAGAGGTCAGCCCGCGCGTCGGGCGTGCTCTCGCCCGCCAGCTGCTCGGGGCTCAGATATGCCGGAACCCCGAACCGCACCGGGGTCAAGGACGAAGGCTCCTTGGTCGACGCACTGATCGCGGCAGCGATGCCGAACGACTTCACCATGACGCCCCCGCCGACCCGCAGCACGTGTTTGGGGCGGAGGTCGCCGTGCTGAACCGATCGTTCATGCGCATGCACGAGCGCGGCGGCGATGCCGTCTGCGATGTCCACCGCCTCTGCAATCGACAGCTGCTGCTCGCGCTTGAGGTGCTCGCGCAGCGTCGGCCCGTTCGGGCGCGCCAGAATGTAGAAGAGGACCCGGTCGGCCCAACCGTGCTCGTACATCGGCACGATGTGCGGGTCGTCGAGTGCCTCTGCCCGCTCGAGTGCCTCGACCAGGACGTCCTCGTTGGCGAGCGAGACGAGGCTCGGGTCGACCAGGTTGAGCTCGACGGCCATGCCCCGGCTGCGGTCGTACGCCACATACGTGCTTGTCACACCGCCGAGCCTGGGTGGCTCCTCGATAAGCAGGCGTGCGCCGAAGGTGTGCTCGACCCATTCGCGGTCACGCTGCAACCCGCTCCGATGTGGGGGTCTCGTTCCTGAGGTCACGGCGGCGCTCTCGGCGCCACCACTCGCGGTCGCGAGCGTCAAGGTTCCCCCGCTCCGGAGCTGCGCCTCCAGCGCGGCCACGGCGGGATCGGGCGGCGCGTCGAGCTCTTCTTTCAGCAACGTCGCATGAACGGTGGCGACTCGCAACGCGCCGGCACGATCACCGACCGCCGCCAGCGCCTGCATCAGCCCCATCGCGTGGGGCGCGCTCAGCGGATCTGCGGCGGCCAGCCGGCGCCACCAGTTCGTCGCGCCCTGGTAATCACGCTGAGCCGTCGCTGCGGAGGCGAGGCATTGGAGCGCCGTGGCATGGGCACGCGCCAGGCGGGCGCGCTCGGCCTCCGCCCAGCGCTCGAATTCGGGCGCCCCTCCCACGTAGAACCCGTCCAAGAACGGGCCCGCGTACAGTCCGACGGCGCGCTCGTACGCGCCCTGCGCGACGGCGTCCTCCAAATCCGCGAGGTCGCTCGATATCACCGCCGGGTTTAGCTCGAGCGACGTCGTACCGAGGAACAGCGCGTCCGTGTGCAACGCATGCTGCAGCGCGTACAAGGACTGGGTGAGCGCGTGCCGTGCACGTTCGGCGTCCGCATCCGGCCAGAGATACCCGAGCAGCTTGTCGCGGCTGATCGGCCGCCGGCCGGCCGCCGCGACCAACACGAGCAGCGCCAGGCGCCTGCGTTGACTGGCCGCGCCATCGTGGGGCACACCGTCTTCTCGCAGAATTACCCCGCCGAACGTCTGCAGCCGCAGCATCCGAATCCTTTGACGACGACACGGCTCCGCCGTTGCCCAAAGCTGGTCGGAGGCGAAAGGCCTGTCAATTCACGCAACCTCCGGGCAACGCGCCGCCGTCCTGCCGCAGGTGACACTCTAGTGACTACGTGGTGAGGAGCGATCGCTATGCTCCGCCCGTCAACCGAACGCGAGGCCCAGAGGAGGTCGGTATGGATGACGCGCTCCGTGCCAAGATCGAGCAGCGCCGCAAGATTCTGAGCGCCATCAAGGAGGAGCTGGTCGAGCGCCTGGACCTGGAAGTCGCGCCCGAGCGGATCGACGACGACGTGTTCCTCTTCGGCGGCGGCCTCGGTCTCGACTCCATCGACGCGATGGAGATCATCATCGGCATGCAGACCCGCTTCGGGGTCGTGATCCCCGAGGATGCGATGGCCATTCTTCGGACCGTGAACACGCTGGCCGACTTCATCCCGGCGCAGCAGCCCGTCGCGGCGTAAGGCGCTGTGTCTACTCCAACGATCAGCGAACCGGAGGAGGGTACGATGTCGGACGTCAAGCGGACCAGCCCGAGCGCGGCGCTGTACGAGCACGCGGCTACCCTTGGGTCGCGTGACGGCTGCGCCATTGTGGCGCGTTACAGCTCGGTCGAGGAAGAGCACCGACGGCTGCGCTCGGGAATCGGCATCACGGATTACAGCTACTTCGGGAAGTTCGTCCTGACGGGCCCCGGCGCGCTCGCCCTGGCGAACCGGGTGACGCTGGTTGATGCGATCCGTCTCCCGATCAACAAGATCGCTCCCTCATTCATGCTGAACGAGGACGGCTCGGTGCTGTGCGAGTTGTACGTCGTGAACCAGGGCGACGGTTACCTGCTCCTGACGGAGGGGCGCGATGCGGAGACGGTGCTGGCCGTGATCACCGCGGAGCGCGAGCGGGTGGCCGGCTCGGTGGAGATCGTGGACCTCACCGAGAGCACCGCGCTGATCGGGTTGGATGGCCCCTTCGCCTGGGAGCTGGCCAAGGAGTTCTTCGGCACCCGCGTGCTGGGCGTGCGCTACCTGGATGTGATTCCCAACCAGCAGGTCGGGGACGTTCCGGTGACCGTGTACCGCGCCGGGAAGACGGGCGAGTTCGGCTACTGGATCCACGTGGATGCGGCGCGGGCGGCGCAGGTCTGGCAGCGGCTGCTGGAGGAGGGCAAGGACTTCGACCTGGCGCCCTGTGGCACCGAGGCGGTCGACCTCTGCAAGCTCGAGAACCGCTTCGTCAACATGGAGCGCGAGGGCGCGCAGGCGAGCAATGTGCTCGAGCTGAACACGCGCATCATGGTCGACCCCGAAAAGGAGGACTACCGGGGCCGCGAGGCCGTCGTGGACGGGATGGTCCGCCGGCGGCTGATCGGGCTGCTCATCGACTCAGGTGCCGCGGTGCCGGAGATCGGCGCCGCGGTACAGTACCAGGGCACGACGATCGGCGCGGTGGCCAACAGCGGCTTCTCGTACACCCTCGGGAATACGATCGCGGTGGCGCTCCTGGACCAGGCGTACGCCTACGTCGGGCTCGACTACGAGGTGAAGGCGGCAGACGCGACGTACGCGGCGCGCACGGTGTCGGCTCCGTTCGTGTTCAACCGGAGCCTGACGGTCCGTCCGCAAGAGCACAGCTACTTCGACGCGACGTAGCAACCATGACAGCCGTCAAAGCACCCCGCATCCCGATCGCGATCACGGGGATCGGTGTGTTCACGCCGATCGGCACGAACCCCACGGCCCTGCTCGAAAGCATCAAGCGGGGTGTGGGCGGCATCGGGACCATCGAGGCGTTCAATACGGAGAACCTCAAGGTCCGCCACGCCGCCGAGATCAGAGACTACGACCCGCTCCGCTACTTCTCGTCCGAGGAGGTGGACCGGACCGACCGCACGGCACAATTCGCCATCCTGGCCGCGAGGCAGGCGCTCGCGGACGGGGCAATCGAAGAAACGGAGCTGACGGCCGGCAAGGTCGGACTGGTGGTCGGCGTCTGCGCCGGGGGCCAGGGGGATCGCAACACGGCGCTACACGGCGAGATGCCGTGGAGCTCGCGGCGTCGTGCGGAGGTGTTCTACCGCACCTCCCAGTACGCGCAGACCGACGCGGTCGCCGAGACCCTGGGACTCCGCGGTCCCCGCGCCACCATCTCCACGGCGTGCGCCTCGAGCGGATCGGCACTCGGCTACGCCTACGACCTGCTGCAGTCCAGGAAGTTGGAGGTCGTGATCGCCGGCGGCGCTGACGCGTTCTCGCTCCACACCTACGCCGGCTTCTACGCGCTGGGCGCCATGGCCGAAGCGCCATGCGCGCCCTTCAGCGCGGAGATCGGCGTGACCTTCGGCGAAGGGGCGGGGTTCGTGGTCCTGGAGCCGATGGACCGTGCCCTCGCCCGGGGGGCCAAGATCTACGGGGAGCTGTTCGGCTACGGCGCGAGCGGCGATGGCCACCACATCACCGCGCCTCACCCGACGGGCGAGGGTTTGCAGCGCGCCATGCGGCAGGCCCTGACCAACACGGGGCTCGAGGCCGGGGACGTGGACTACATCAACGCCCACGGCACCGGAACGCGGGACAACGACTGTGCCGAGAGCCTGGCCATCCGCGGCCTGTACGGCGACGGCGCCGCGCCCCCCGCGCCCCCCCCGCCCCCGGTGAGCTCCACCAAATCGTTCTTCGGCCACACCCTCGGGGCCGCAGGGGTGCTGGAGTTCATCACGACGCTACTCTGCCAGAACGAGGGGATCGTCCCCCCGACCCTGAACTTCAGCACGCCGCGCTTGGGGTGCGACCTCGATTACGTGCCCAACCAGGCGCGCCCCGCTCGCGTCCGGTATTTCCTCTCCAACTCTGCGGCGTTCGGCGGCGTGAATGCCGTGCTGGTGGGCGGCCGCGCGAATCCGGAGCGCCCCCGTCCGGAGCGCATGCTGGACGGGGTGGGGATCACCGGCATCGGCATCGTCTCGCCCATCGGCCACGGCGTGGAGGCCTTCCTCGGGGGACTGCGCGAGGGGCGGAGCGGCATCAGCCAACTGGACCGCTTCGATGCGGAGGGATTCGCCTGCCGGCGCGCGGGCCTGGTGCGCGATTTCCGCCCTCGGCGCTTGGCGCCACGGCTCGATCTGCGGCGCGTGGACCGGGTGAGCCAATTCGCCGCCGTGGCGGCGTCGCTGGCGCTCACGCACGCCGGTCTCGACGGCGTGGCGATCCAGGAGGAGCGAAAGGGCGTCGTGCTGGGTCTCACCCGCGGTCCCGCCGAGACGCAGGAGCAGTTCATGGCGAGCCTGCGCGACGACGGGCTGGAAAACCTGAGCGCTAGATACTTCCCGGCCATGGTGGTGTCCACGATCGGCGGGCGGATCGCCCAGTATTTCGGGTTGAAGGGCCTGAACTCGACCCTGGTGGACGGGACGACGAGCGGCCTGCAGGCGCTGATCCACGCCTTCGAGTACCTGCGGCAGAACGCGAGCGTCGATGTCCTGGTGGTCGTGGCCGCCGATGAGATCGGCGCCCTGTACTTCAAGCTGTTTGACCGGTTGGGGGTGTTGTCGGGGAACGGCTTTGGGCCCTACCACCCCGAGGCGGGCGGGATGGTGCTGGGCGAGGGCGCCGTAGCGCTGGTGCTGGAGCGCTTCGGCAGCGCGGCGCGCCGGGGCGGGCGGATCCTGGCCGAGCTGTGCGGCTACGGCCTGACCTCGGACCCCCGGGGCTTCATGGGCGCGGCCCCCGAGGGGCACGAGCTGGAGCGGGCGGCCCGCCTGGCGCTGGCGGAGGCGGGGCTCAGG
>DASWDP010000100.1:0-10601 GCA_036395195.1 Gemmatimonadales bacterium
AGCGCCATCGCCCCGTACAACAGGCGGGTGCCGTCGGCGTGGGCGGTCACGCCCACGAGCGCGATGAAACCCGACGCCAGCGCGAGGAGCTGCACACCAAGCCGCGCGCGTGCCGTGTCACGGCTCTCCAGCAGCAATGCGGCTCCGACGAGGACGCAGTCGAGCGACGTTTGAAACGCCACGCTGCTCGGCGGGCCGGCGGCAGTGGCCACCCGCTCCGCGAACAACAAGCCGTCCACGCCGGGATCGAAGCCGAACAGGTATCCGGCGAGGCGGACGAGGCCGAGCAGGAGGGCCCCGGCGGCGCAGGCGCGCGCCGCCCAGGCGCTCGGGGGTGAAGGTGCGTCCCCTGGAGAGAGGTAGAGCGCAATCCCCAGGAGCACGAGCGCCAGCGCCGTCACCGGGTTCATGGTCGCCTGGCCCGGTGCCACGCTCTTGAGCCAGGCCACGTCGAGTTGCCACCCGGCGAGGGCGCCGAGGCCGACGACGATGACCGCGCTCCCGGCGACGCGCGGTATCCGTGTGGTGTTCAAGAACGGGTTCTCAAGGGCACCCCTACGGTAATGTGGGCCATCCCCAGCGCAAGCGTGCCGTTACGCCGCGTCCAGGACGTCCCGCACCTTGCGGGCGAGCGCGTCCGGCGCGAACGGCTTCTGCACGAACGCCAGGCCGGGCTCGAGCACACCGTGCCGCGTGATCGCGTCGTCGGTGTAGCCGGACATGTAGATCACGCGCGCCTCCGGGCGCAGCGTGGCGAGGCGGAGCGCGAGGTCACGGCCGCTCATGCCGGGCATGACGACGTCCGTCAGGAGCAGGTGGATCGGCCCGGAGTAGCGCTCGGCGACGTCCAGCGCCGCTTCGGCGCTCGGCGCCTCGAGCACCGTGTACCCCTGGCGCTCGAGGACCTGGCGCGCCACCGCGCGGACCGGCGCTTCATCCTCGGCGAGCAGCACCGTCTCAGTCCCGCGGGCCGCGGGCGCGGCCGGCGCCGTCCCGCCCGCCGCCGCGGCGGCCGGCTGATCCACGCGCGGGAGATAGATTTTGAAGGCCGTGCCGTGGCCGACCTCGCTGTAGACCCAGATGAACCCGCCGCTCTGCTTCACGATCCCGTACACGGTCGCGAGCCCCAACCCGGTCCCTTTCCCCTTTTCCTTGGTGGTGAAGAACGGCTCGAACAGGTGGGCCTGGGTCTCGTCGCTCATGCCGACGCCGGTGTCGCTCACGGCCAGCAGCACGTAGAGGCCGGGGCGGCCCGGGTAGTGGTCGCGGGCGAAGGCTTCGTCGAGCACGACGTTCGCGGTCTCGATGGTGAGCTTGCCTCCGCTCGGCATGGCGTCGCGCGAGTTCACCGCCAGGTTCATGACGACCTGCTCGAGCTGGCCCGGATCGGCCTTCACGCGGCCGAGCGCCGGATCGAGCCGTGCCGCCAGCTCGACGTCTTCGCCGAGCAGGCGACGCAGCATCTTCTCCAGCTCGCTCACGAGGGCGTTGAGGTCGAGCACCTGCGGCTGCAGCACCTGCTGGCGGCTGAACGCGAGCAGCTGGCGGGTCAGCCCCGCGGCGCGGTCGGCGGCCTTGCGGACTTCCTGGACGTCCTCGCGGCGCGGGTCGCTGGCCGCCAGATCCTCGAGCAGCAGGTCGGAGTAGCCGGTGATGGCGGTGAGGATGTTGTTGAAGTCGTGCGCGATTCCGCCGGCCAGCCGGCCGACGGCCTCCATTTTTTGGGCCTGGCGCAGCTGTTGCTCCAGCTGCACCCGCTCGGTGACGTCGCGCCCCATGCCGAGGATGCCCACCAGCCGGGCGTCCCGCAGCTGCGGGGTGGCCGCGAACTCGACCAGGCGAATCCCGCCCTGCTCGGTGCGAATCCGGAACTGGCTCGCGGGCCGCCGCTCGCCTTGAATGACGCGGCCGAAGAGTTCGAGCGCGAGCGGCAGGTCCTCGGGATGCACGAGCTGCTCGAACGGCTTCCCCACCCAGTCTTCGGGGGACCAGCCGGTGATGGTCTCGAACGCCGGATTGAGGGAGCGGATCGCGCCGTCGGGTGCGAGGGCGAAGATGACGTCACGCACGCCTTCCACCAGCGTGCGGTACCGCTCCTCGGACTCCCGCAGCGCCGCTTCGGCTTCTCGACGCTCGCTGACGTCGCGCGCGTTCACGACGATGGCGCCGACGGCCGGCTCCGTCAGGCGATTGACCAGGACGGCTTCCAACCCCCGCCAGGTCCCGTCGCGCCGGCGGACGCGCACTTCGAGGGTGCGGGGCGCCCCCGGCCGCGCGAGCACGTCGTCCAGCATGGCGCGCGCCCGGCCGACGTCCTCCGGGTGCACGTGCTCGAATCCGCTGTGGCCGACGAGGTCGGCGGGGGCGTGGCCGAACACTCGCTCGGCGGCCTGGCTGGTGAACAGCACGGTCCCGTCGGGGGCGAGCAGCATGACGGCGTCGCCGCCGTGCTCGATGAGCGCCCGGAACCGCTCCTCGCCCTGGCGCCGCGCCTGCTCGGCGCGCGCCTGCTCCTCCCGCGCGCGCTTCAGATCCAGCGCCCGCGCGACGGCCGGGCCCAGGCGCTCCAGGTGGTGCTTCACGATGTAGTCCGCGGCGCCGGCCTTGATGTATTCCGCGGCCGTCTCTTCGTCGAGGCTGCCGGTGACCACGATCACCGGGGTCGCGGGAGTCTCGAGCAGCGTGATACGCAACGCGTCCGCCGCGCCGAACGTCGGTAGGGAGTGGTCGGTCAGGACCACGTCGGGCGCGAAGGACCGGAGTGCGTCGCGGAAGGCCGCTTCCGTCTCCACCTGTCGCGTCGCGCCTGCGATGCCGCTGCGGCGCAGCTCGCGCACGATCAGTGCCGCGTCGTCGGCGACGTCCTCCACGATGAGAATCTGGACGGGGGCCATCGCCTCAGCGGGGGGGCTCGTTGAGCAGCACCCAGTAGAGCCCGACCTCCGACACGGCGCGGGCGAACGCCTCGAAGTCCACCGGCTTCACGATGTAACTGTTGGCGCCGAGGCGGTACGCGGCGGCGATGTCGGGCTCCTCGCGCGACGAGGTCAGCACGACGACCGGGAGCGGGCGGGTCCGCTCGTCGGCCTTGAGGCGGCGCAGCACCTCCAGCCCGTCCACCTTCGGGAGTTTCAAGTCGAGGAGGATCACCTTCGGCGTCACCCCGAAGGCGCGCAGGGGGTGCGGGTGCTCACCGAAAAAAAAGTCCAGGGCCTCCTCGCCGTCACGCGCCACGAACACCTGGTTGGCGAGGTTGCGCGCCTTGAGGGCACGCAGCGTCAGCTCCGCGTCGTTCGGGTTGTCCTCCACCAACAGGATCTCGACTTGCTGGGTCACGTGCATGTGGTCACCGGTGCTCGGGGAGCGTGAGGTAGCCCGGCGCCCGCTCGTCGAACTCGACGCCGTGCTCCCGGACATAATACACTCCCCCGTGCCCCGGGCGCCGGGAAGCACGGTACGCAACCCTCTTAAATGTGGCCTTCGCACGGCTGCGGATAGGGTGTTTTTGCGGCACGGGGGGGCGGTTTTGCGGCAGTTGTCAGGCGTCGGTCGGCACCACCCCCACCCGCAAGGCGTAGCGCACGAGGCCTGCCAGATCGCGGATGCCGAGCCGCCGCATGATCTCGGCCCGATGCGTCTCCACGGTCTTCACGCTGAGGCTCAAGCGGCGGGCGATCTCCCGCGTGGCGTGGCCCTCAGCCAGGAGCCGGAGCACTTCGATCTGACGGGGGCTGAGCTTGCCGAGCGGCCGCCGCACCGCCAGGGCGGCTTCGATCGCCGGGCCGAGGCGGCTCAGCTTCCATTTGAGGACGCAGTCCTCGGCGCCGGCCTTGAGGCAGGCCACGAGCGCCGCCTCGTCCAGCGCGCCTGTGACGACGATCAGCGGCGTGGTCGGCCGGATCGATCGCACCAGCTCCAGCGCGGCGCGCGCGTCGAACTGGGTCAGCGAGTGATCGGAGAGAATCACGTGCGGGGCGAATTCCTGCAACGCCCGGGCGAACGCCTGCTCTGATTCGACTCGCTGGATCGCGGCGGCGATGTCGGCGCGCGCCAACTCCTGTTGCACCAGCTCGGCGTCCGCCACGCTGTCCTCGAGCAGCAGGATGCGAAGAACTTCCATGATGCGCGGCACGGTACGCGATGCGGTAGGTTGGGACTATCGGGGAACGCCCGAGGTTACAACTGAGAGTTCACCGCTCGACGATGACTGCAGGACGAAAAGGGAAAGGCCTGGGACCAGTCCGCCGTCGGGGTGGGCGTGCGGTCCCACCCTCCGGACCTCCAGCGGCTGTGTCCCAGGCCGTGCGTTCTACCGCTTTCCCTTCGGTTCCGCCCTTCGCGACCGGGCGCTACGAGAGATTCGCTGGGGGCACGATGGCGACGGAGCGGGGGAGCGGCAATGAGGGAAAACCCTGAAGTCCCCCCGGTGAAACCCTGACTCCAGGTCAGCCCTCGAGGCTCACGACGCCGGCCCGGATCGCCCAGCGCACCAGGCCCGCCACGTCGTGGATGTCGAGGCGGTTCATGATCTCGCCGCGGTGCGCCTCGACGGTCTTGACGCTCAAGTGCAGCTGCTTGGCGATCTCCTTGGTGGAGCACCCCTCTGCTACGAGCTGCAGGATCTCGCGTTGCCGCGCCGTGAGGATGGTGGGCTCGCTGGGCTCGCCGACGCGCCGCAGGTACTCCTCGACGATGTGGCGGGAGACGGCGGGGGTGAGGTAGGGCTCGCCCCGGGCGACGGACCGGATCGCGAGCTCGAACTCGGGGACGTCAGCGCCCTTCATCAGGTAGCCCGTGGCCCCCGCGCGCAGCGCCTGCGCGACGTACTCCTCCGTCGCGTGCATGGAGAGGATCAAGACGCGCGTCTGCGGGAACTCCCGCGCGATGCGGGCCGTCGCTTCCAGCCCGTTGAGCCCGCTCATGGCGATGTCCATGACCACGACGTCGGGCCCGTGGCGGCGGACGAGCTCGATCGCCTCGCGGCCGTTCGCCGCCTCCGCCACCACCTCGACGCCCGCGAGCTGCCGCAGGACGGCGCGGATCCCCTTGCGGACGAGGGTGTGGTCCTCGGCGAGGACGACGCGCAGGGGGGGCGAGGCCTTCATTCGTCGACCACGCCGCCGTGCGCCGCAGCGAGGCGATCGCCTTCCGACAGCGGGAAGCGGGCCTGCACCGTGGTCCCGTGGCCGGGTTGCGACTCGATCGCGAACTGGCCGCCGAGCAGGCGTACCCGCTCTTCCATGCCGTCCAACCCGATGCACCCGTGCGCCGTCGCGCCGCGCCAGACCCCGGTCACGTCGAACCCCCCGCCATCGTCGCGCACCGTGAGGTGCAGGCGACCGTCCTCTGCCCGAACATCCACCTCGACGAGCGCCGCGCCGGCGTGCCGGGCCACGTTGGTCAGTGCTTCCTGTACCACGCGGAAGCAGGCGGTCTCGAGCTCGAACCGCAGCCGCTCGGCCGGCAGCTGCGTCTGGACGCGCACGCGGAACCCGGCCCGCCGCGCCTGGCGGTCAGCGTACCACCGCAGGGCGGCGGCGAGCCCGAGGTCGTCGAGCACGGACGGCCGGAGCTCGAGCGACAGCGAGCGCACCGCCTGCATCGCCTGCTCCACGATCTCCACGCTCTCTTCGAGCGGGAGCGCCGCGCCGTTCTCCCCGCTCACTCCGCCGGCGGCGCTCCGCAGCGATTGCAGGTTCAGTTTTACGGCCGTCAGGGCCTGGCCGATCTGGTCGTGTAACTCCCGGGCGATGATGCGGCGCTCGGTCTCCTGGGCCTGGAGCAGGCGCTGCGACAGGGTCTCGAGCCGGCGCCGGCCGCGCTGCGCCTCCGCCTGGCGCTCCCGCAGCGCCTCCTCGGTCTGGCGCTGCTCGGTCAGGTCGCGCGTGATCTTGGCGAAGCCGAGCAGCACGGCGGCGGCGTCCCGCACCGGGGTGATGACGACGTTCGCCCAGAAGCGGGAGCCGTCCTTGCGCACGCGCCAGCCTTCGTCTTCGAAGGCGCCGCGCGCCGCCGCGGTGTCGAGGTTGCGCCGGGGTTTTCCGGCGGCGGCGTCCTCGGGCGCGTACAGGCAAGCGAACTCCCGCCCGAGAATCTCGGCCTCCTGCCACCCGACGATCCGCTCCGCCCCTTCGTTCCAGCTGGTCACGCGTCCGTCGCGGTCGAGCATGACGATGGCGTAGTCCTGGACGCTGTCGAGCAGCAGCTGGAAGCGGTGCTCGCTGGCCCGGAGCGCTTCCGCGGCCCGCTTCCGCTCGCCGATGTCGCGCACGATGATCTGGCCGCCCGGCCGGCCGTCGAGGACGATCGGGATGCCGACGACCTCGACGTCGAGCACCGTGCCGTCCATGGCCACGAACTGCTGCTCGAGCAGCGGCGCCGGTTCTCCCGTCGCCCGCTCGCGGTCGATGCGTGCCCGCGCGACGTCGCGGTACGCCGGGTGGACGATGTCCAGCGCGGAACGGCCCAGCAGCTCGTCGGGACTCGCGGCGCGCAACAGTTTCAGCGCGGCCCGGTTCGCGAAGATCCAGGCCTCGTCCCGGTGGACGAGAATGGCCTCGGGGGCGTTCTCGAGCAGGGTTCGGTAGCGCGCCTCGCTCTCGCGCGCGGCGTTGCCCGCCTCGCGCCGCTCGGTCGTGATCGCCGCCAGCACCAATCCGGTCGTGCCGAGCAACCCCAGATACATCTGGAGCAGCAGCAGGTTGTGGGTCGGCGTCGAGCCCGTGAAGGAGCCCTCCCCGTGGATCGTGTACCACACCGTCAGCGCCGTCACCACCGCCGACGCCGCCGTGGACCCGGGCGCGCCGAAGCGCACCGCCGCCCACATGATGAGCGGGAAGATGGCGTATTCGTCGCCGGTCGGCGGCTGGAAGAGCACGTGGGTGGCGACGACGATGCCGGCGAGCAGGGCGATCGCTTCGATCACTTGCGCGCGCGACCAGCGTGCCCACGGGGCGTACGCCGAGGCGAGCAGCAGGGGCGCCACGAGCACGTCCCCCAGCGCGTCCCCCGACCACCACACGGACCAGAGGAAGCCGGTCGCCGAGCGTTCGATCGCGCCGCTCGCCCACAGGCTCGCGACCCCGATCGTCGCGCTCACCGTCGTGCTCACGAGCGCGGCGAGCGTGCCGAGCGCGAGGACGTCGTGCAGCCGGCCGAGCGACGGCCGGAAGTCCGCCCAGCGGAGCAACAGTACTCCGGTGACGGCTTCGAGCGTGTTCCCGACCGCGATCCCAGCCGCCCCGGCTGCCGGCACCCCGGCGGTCCAGTTGAGCAGGAAGGCGGCGATGGTGACGCCGGGCCACGCCCGGATGCCCAGGAGCAGCAACGCGGCGAGGGCGACCCCGGTCGGAGGCCAGACGGACGAGACGACCTTTTCGGCGACCGCGGCGAGCAAGCCGATTTTGGCTGCCGCGAAGTACACGACAGCGACGCCGGCGATTTCGGCGGGAGCGCGGAGCGGGCGTGGCAACATGTCGGGCGGGTGGCGGTTGCAGAACGCGACCTCGGTACGATACCGGACCGAGCCGGAGTCCGCTAGCCCATCAATTCCCCTCCAGCACCTCCCGGACCTTACGCGTGAGATCCTCCGGCAGGAAGGGCTTTTGCAGGAAGGCCGTGCCGGGCTCGAGCGCGCCGCGGTGCACCATGGCGTCGCCCGGGTAGCCCGACATGTACAGGACCCGGAGACCCGGCCGCCGCTGCCCGAGCTGCTGCGCCAGCTCGCGCCCGCTCATCCCCGGCATCACGACGTCGGTGAGCAGCAGGTGGATCGGCCCCCCGTAACGCTCGACCAACCGCAACGCGTCGGGGCCCGCGGCGGCCGCGAGCACGGTGTAGCCGGCGGCCTCGAGGGCGCGGCGGCTGAGCGAGCGCACGGCTTCCTCGTCCTCCACCACGAGCACCGTCTCGGTGCCACGCGGCGGCTCGGCCACGGGCGCCGGCGGCGCGGTGACCGCCGCGTCCGCCGCTACGCGCGGCAGGTAGATCTTGAAGCTCGTTCCCTGACCGGGCTCGCTGTACACGGCCACGTACCCCTCACTCTGTTTCACGATGCCGTAGACCGTCGCGAGCCCGAGCCCCGTGCCCTTGCCGACCTCTTTGGTGGTGAAGAACGGCTCGAACAGGTGGGCGATGGTGTCCCGGTCCATGCCGGCGCCGGTGTCGCTCACGGCGAGCATGACGTACGGGCCCGGTGTGGCGCCGGGGTGCGTCTCCGCGTAGTCGGGGCCGAGCTGGGCGTTCGCCGTGGCGATGGTGAGCTTGCCGCCCTGGGGCATGGCGTCGCGCGCGTTCAGCGCCAGGTTCACGATCACCTGCTCGATCTGGCCGCGGTCGGCCCGTACGGCGCCGAGGTCCGGCGCGGGCGCCGTCACGAGGTCCACGTCCTCGCCGATCAACCGTCGCAGCAACCGGTCCATGTCCGTCACGACGCGGTTCAGGTCGAGGACCGCGGGCTGCAGGATCTGGCGGCGGCTGTACGCGAGCAGCTGGCGCGTGAGGCCCGCCGCCCGCTCCCCCGCCTTCTTGATCTCGGCCGCATCCTGACGCAGCGGGCTCGCCGGCTCGAGCCCGCGGAGCAACAGCTCGGTCGAGCCGAGGATCGCCGTCAGCAGGTTGTTGAAGTCGTGGGCCACGCCGCCCGCGAGCCGGCCCACCGCCTCCATCTTCTGCGCCTGGCGCAGTTGGTCCTCGAGTCGCTTGACCTCGGTGATGTCGCGTTGCGTGCCCCAGGCGCGCTTCACCACGCCGTCCTCCACGATCCCCACGAAGTTGTTCAGGAACGTCTTGGGCTGGCCGTCCGTGGCCCGCTCGTGGGACTCGACGTCCGCCAGTCGGTAGCCGGAGCGCACGAAGGCGCGCAGCATTTCTTCGTTGTTGGGGTCGGACCGGACGAGCAAGTCGCCGAGCCGCGCGCCGACGAGCTGCTGCGCCGACGCGAAACCGTACATCTGGGCCATCGCGTCATTGCACTCGGCGAGGTAGCTGTGCCGGTAGAAGTGCTCGACCTGCTCCGCCTCGGGCAGGTCGATGGGGAGCGGCTCGTCGAACTCCAGGCGCCAGATGCCTTCGGTGGACTGGGTGATGAACGCCCGGTAGCGCTCCTCGGCCTGCCGCAGGGCCGCCTCGGCGCGCCGCCGCTCGGTGACGTCCATCCCGATCGCCAGGTTGCCGCTGTCGGGGAGGGGCACATTCGCCCAGCTCGTCTCGAGCACGCGGCCGTCGCGCACCCGGGTGTGAAAGTCGTGCCAACGGCCGGCCGGCGCGCCGATCGAGCCGTGAACGCGTTCACGCTCCGCCGGGTCGGGATACAACTCGGAGAAGATGTCGCGCGCCCGCGCTTCCTCGACGGTGTACCCGAGCACACGGCACCATTCCTGGTTCCCCCACGTCACCCGACCGTCGGGCTCCACGAAGGCGAGCATCACCGGGATGTGGTCCACGATGCTCTGGAGCAGGCCGCGCTGCTCGCGCAGCGCGTCCTCGGCGCGTTTGCGCTCGATCGCCATCGCCACCTGCGTCGAGACGAAGGTGAGGATGTCCCGCTCCTCCTCGCCGTAGCGGGTGCCCTCGGAGTAGGTCTGCACCGCGATGACCCCGATGGTGCGGTCGCGGATGCTGAGCGGGACCCCGAGCCAGTCGAGCGACGGCGCACCGATCAGCTCCGCCTCCCCCCGCCGCACCAGGTCGTCGTACACGTCCGGGGTCGCGAGCAGCGGCCGGCCCGTGCGCAGCACGTACTCCGTCAGCCCGCGTCCGAGCGGCCGGGGCGGCGACTCGCGGTCGTATTGGTCGACGAAGTACGGGAAGGTGAGCCACTCCCGTGCGGCATCGACCAGCGCCACGTAGAAGTTCTGGGCCGGCATCAGCTCGCTCACGATCACGTGCAGCGACCCGAGCAGCGCCTGCAGGTTCTCGGCGGTGAGCGCGGCCTGGGAGATCCGATAGGTCGCCTGCTGCACGTGCTCGGCCCGCTTGCGCTCGGTGATGTCGAGCATGATGCCGAACAGCTCGGCGGGATGGCCGCTCTCCACCACGACGTGCACCACGTCGCGCAGCCAGACGACCCGGCCGTCGGCCGCGACCATGCGGTACTCGAACTCGTGCGAGCGGTGCGCCGCGATCTCGCGGGCACAGAAGGCGGCCGCCCACTCACGGTCCTCCGGGTGCACGTGGTCGTACCAGAAGGTCGGCTCCGCCGTCCACTGCGCGGCCGGATAGCCGAGCAGAGCCTGGGCTTCCTGGCTGACGAAGTGGAAGCGGAAGGTCTGCGGATCCGAGCGCCAGAAGATCGCTTTGACCGACTCGACGACGCGGCGGTACTGCTCGTCGCCCAACGGCTGCGCGCTGGCGGCGGCGCGCGACGCCGCGCGCCGCTTGGCCGGACGCTTGGGGCGCTTGGAGCGGGGACTCATCGCACGTCAACTTGGGGATTCAGGGAGGATTAGCAAGACGACGGCAGCTCCCGAGGCAGGACTCGAACCTGCGACCCGCCGGTTAACAGCCGGCTGCTCTACCAGCTGAGCTACTCGGGAATACGCGCGGCCGAAATATCGCTGGCGGGGAGGCGCACTTCAACCAGCACCATCCCCGCCAGGATC
>DASWDP010000101.1:0-13614 GCA_036395195.1 Gemmatimonadales bacterium
GGACGGCATCATGATCGAAGTGCACCCGAACCCCGACCAGGCGCTCTCGGACGGGGCACAGACGCTGTTCCCGGAGCAGTTCGCGCAGCTGATGCGGGAGGTCCGGGTGATCGCGGACGTGATCGGGCGGCGGGTGGCGGAGCCGGCGTCGGTGGGAGCGTGACGGACGGAA
Organism: Gemmatimonadales bacterium; assembly: GCA_036395195.1. Lineage (GTDB taxonomy): Bacteria > Gemmatimonadota > Gemmatimonadetes > Gemmatimonadales > GWC2-71-9 > AG41. The sequence goes on from DASWDP010000101.1 coordinate 173, forward strand.
AGTTGGACGGTTGGAAGGTTGGACTGACCCGTGGAAGAGCGGCCGCTCTCCTCGCGCTCCTTCCATCCTTCCAACCTTCCAACCTTCGCGCCCAAGACCCCTGGCCCGTGCTCGACCACGCGAGCCAGACCTACCAAACGATCACGACCCTCTCCGCGGACTTCGTCCAGATCGTGGCGAACCCGATGATCGGTGGCCCGGACACGACCCGCGGCCGGCTCTACCAGATGCGGCCCAGCCGTTTCGCGATGCGGTTCCGCGTCCCCAAGGGCGACCGCATCGTCGCCGATGGACGCTACCTCTGGCTGTATGCGCCGAGCACGACGCCGGGCCAGGTGATCCGCTCCCGCATCCCCGCCTACGGCACCACCGGGCCGAACCTGATCGGGCAGTTCGTCGAGCGTCCGCGCGAGCGCTATACGGCGCGCTACCTGCGCTCGGACTCCGTTCCCGGCGATTCGGCCGACGTGGTCGTCTTGAAGCCGAAGACGGAGGACCAGCCCTATTCCGAAGCAGTGCTCTGGGTGGGACGGGGCGACGGGCTGGTGTGGCGTATGGAGATCACGGAAGCGTCGGGGGGGGGGCAGCGGCGCACGGTGATCCTGCGGAACCTCAAGGTGAACGGCGGCGTGCCCGGCCGCGAGTTCACCTTTTCGCCTCCGGCCGGAGTACGGGTGGTAGATCAGTAGCCAGCGCCGCAGCCACGCGCGCCGCCGTGGCCTCGTCCATCCCCCGCTTCTCCGCCAGCTCCAGCGCCGCCCGGCCCAACGCGCGGTACAGCAGTGCGTCGTCGCGCGTCAGGGACTCGAGGTGCCGCTGGATCGTCGCTTCGTCTCCCCGCGCCACAGGGCCGGTGAGCGCCGCGAGCGGCTCCTGGTGGGTCAGGTTCTGGAACGTTCCCTCGACCAGCGGGCGCAGCGCCTGCCACGCCTCCGCATCCGACAGCCCCGCGTGTCGCAGCAGGCGCTGGGCGACCGCCTCGACGACGACGAAGTAGTTCGACGCGAACACCGCCCCCGCGTGGTACACCGGCTTCGCCTTGGACGGGATCCGGAAGGGGTGCATCCCGAGATCCTGCGCCAGCCCTTCCGCCGCCTGGACCGCGCGGGGCATCCCCTCGACGGCGGCCCACGCCCCCCGCAGCCGGTCCGGCGCCCGCTCGGGATCGGAGATCGTCTGCAGGGGGTGCAGCGAGCCGAGCGCCGCGCGCGACGAAACCAGCGGCCCCAGGGCTTCCTGGCCCTGGACGCCGGAGAGGTGCAGCACGACCTGGTCGGCACCGATCGCCCCGGCGCGCGCGAACGCCTCGGCGAGCGGCCGGATGGCGTCATCCTTCACGGCGAGAACGACGACGCCCGCCTGGGCGATCCAGGCGGGCGGTTCGTCGGCGGGGCCGACGGTGAGGGTGAGGGGCTTGGGTACCGGCTTCTTGCTACGGCCGTGCAACCGGACCTGGTAGCCAGCCTGCGCGAGCGCCAAGGCCAGGCCGACGCCGGCCCGCCCGGGCCCGATGATCCCGACGAGCGGATCGGTGACCAGGCGCGCCCCCCCCCGCCCTCCCCCGCCGCCCACTTAGTTCCGCGGCGTGGCGGGCGCCTGCGCAGCGGCGATCGCCAGCAGGTCCTGAGGCGACTTGGCGCGGCGCGCGAGCGCGAGCGCGGCCTGCACCTGGTGGTCCTCGTCCATCCGGCGCCTCACTTCGGCCGGCCGGCCGAACACGTACCGCGCCGTCTCGTAGCCAAGCTCCTGGGCGATCAGGCTGCGGGCGCCCGCTGCCACGCTGTCCGCCACGCCGGCGCCGCGCGCGCGCAGCCGGCGCAGCACTTCGTTCACCATGTCGTCGGTGACGGGGAAGCCCGGGCCCGTGACCTTGTTCGACCCCTTGAGCTCGAGCGCGTAGCTCGACAGCACGTCGCGGAACAGCGGGATCTTGTTGCCGAGTGCCTTCATGAAGCCGCGCTCGGCGAGCGTGAACGTGTCAGGGCTGACGAACAGGTCGGGCCGGATCCCGCCGCCGCCCAGCACGACCCGGCCGCGATCGGTGTGGAACACCAGCGAGGAGTCGGTCTTCGTCGTGTCGCGACCGAGCTCGGCGGCCTCGGCCTGGGCCACCTGGTCGTCCTCGCTCTTGCTCTTGCGCTGGATGGTGCGCCCGCTCGGCGTGTACCAGCGCGCCGTCGTCAGCTTGAGCGCGGTCTCGGGCGTGAGCTGCCACAGCGACTGCACCAGGCCCTTGCCGAACGTCGGCGTGCCGACGACCACCGCCCGGTCGTGGTCCTGCAGCGCGCCCGTGATGATCTCGGCGGCGCTCGCCGTCCCGCCGTTCACGAGCACGACCACCGGCAGCCGGGGCCACGGCTGGGGCCGCGCGTCGCGGAAGGTCTTCGTGGAGTTCGGGGCCCGCCCGCGCGTCGCCACCACCTCCTGCCCCGGATCGAGGAACAGCTCGCTCACCGCCACGCCCTGGTCGAGCAGCCCGCCCGGATTGGCGCGCAGGTCGAGGATCAGCGACTTCATGCCCTGCTTCACCAGATCGCCCACCGCCCGGGTCAGCTCGTCGGCCGAGGTCTCGCTCACCGGGCTGAGACCGACGTAGCCGACCTTGTCGTCGAGCATCATCGAGACCTGCACCGAGCGGATGTGGATGGTGGCACGGGTCACCTTGAAGGTGAGCGGCTGCTCCACGCCGGCCCGCCGCACCTTCAGCTCCACCGCGGTGCCGGGGCGGCCGCGCAGCTCTTTCACCGCCTGGTCGTTCTTCCAGCCCTCGGTCGACCGGCCGTCCAGCGTCACGATCTGGTCGCCCGACTGGATACCGGCGCGCTCCGCCGGGGTGTCGGGGAGCGGCGCCACCACGGTGATCCATCCGTCCCGCACGTCGATCTGGATGCCGAGACCGCCGTAGTTGCCCGTGGTGGCCTCGGTGAGGCTCCGGAAGTCGTCGCGCTTCAGGAACACCGAATACGGGTCGTGCAGCTGGTCGAGCATCCCGTCGATCGCCATCTGGTAGAGTTGCCGCTCGTCCACCGAGTCGACGTAGAAATCGGCCACGTGGGCGAGCACGTCCTCGAACAGGCGCGCCTGCTGGTAGACCGAGCCGACGGGCGCGGCCTCCCGCTGCAACAGCCAGCCGCCCGTGGCGAGCGCCACGAGGGCGATGCTCGAGACGACGAGGATTTTCCGGAGCTTCATGAGACGCCTCGCGTTGAGAGTGCGGTCACCGCCAGGACCTCGCGCCACGCGGCGTCCAGGACGGCTTTCTTCGACTGTGTCGCATCCACGTGCACGACGCCGGGGCCCCGGGCGGTGCGGTACGCCTCGAGCACGCGCCGGTGGAACGCGTCGTCCTGCCGCTCGAACCGGTCCTGGACCTTCCGCGCGGCGCGCTGCCGCTCCCGCCCCACGTCGACCGGGACGTCCAATACTAAGGTAATGTCGGGCACCAGCCCGGCGGTCGCGAGGCGGTTGGCCTGGGCGACCGCCTCGGCGGGGAGCCCCCCGCCCGCCACCTGGTAGGCCAGGGTCGACAGCTCAAAGCGGTCCGCGAGCACCACCTGTCCGGCGTCGAGCGCCGGCCGGATGACGTGGTGCACCAGGTCCGCGCGGGCCGCGAGGAACAGGAACAGCTCCGCGGCGGGAGCCATGGCGTGCGGGAACTTGAGCGCCACCTTCCGGGCCGCCTCGGCCACGGGCGTACCCCCCGGCTCGCGCACCGTCACCACCTGCCGGCCGTCCGCGAGCAGCCGCGCCGCGAGCGAGCGGACCAGCGTGGACTTCCCGGCCCCCTCCGGCCCCTCCACGACGATGAACAGGCCCCCCCCTCCCGCCGCCACCGTCAGCCCAGGGTGATGATCGGGCTCGCCGACCCCTGCTTCATCCCTTCGTAGATCCGCGCATTCACCTTCGCCATCAGCTTCTCGAAGTTGGCCTGCGCGGCCACGACCTGCTGATACACCGGATTCCCCTGCACGCTCTGGAGCGCCCGTTCGTACTGCTCGACCTGCTCCTTGCCCGGCTCGCGTCCCTCCTGGGCGACCCGCTCCATCTCCTGGCCGAGCCGCTCGACCTCGGCCAGCAGCTGCCGGCACGTCGCATCCTCCCGCATCCGTTCGCTGGCCCGCAGCAGCGCCTTGTACTCCTCGCTCTGGCCCAGCAGCCGGCCGAGCTCTTGCGCCTTCTGGTCGATCACGTCGTCCTCCTCACGGATGGGCCAGCAGGAATCGCGGCCGCCCGAACAAATCCTCGTGCACCACCACCCGCTGCCAGCCGTGCGCCCGGGCCAGCGCGCGCGACGCGTCGGCGCGCCGCTCGTCGATCTCGAGGGCGATCAACCCGTCAGGCTGGAGCAGCCCGCGGCCGCCGGCCAAGAGCGCGCGCGTGGCGTCCAGCCCGTCCGTGCCGCTCACCAGCGCCTCGCGCGGCTCGAACAGTCGCACCGCGGGATCGAGGGCTTCGTACTCGGCCTCGGTGAGGTACGGGGGGTTCGCGACGATCGCGCACAGACGCTCACCGGCGAGCGGCCCCAGCAGGTCGCCCTCGCGCACCTCCACGGGCACCGGCGGCCGCACCAGCGCCACGTTCTCTCGAGCCAGCGCCGCCGCCGCCGCCGAGCGCTCCACGCAGATCACGCGGTCGAAATCTCCTTCGACGGCGAGCGACAGCGCGATGCACCCGCACCCCGTCCCAATGTCCGCCACCATGCCCCGGGGCTCGGGGCTCGGGGCTCGGGGTTGGGCAGTGTCGTTCCGAGTCCCGAGCCCCCAGCCCCAAGTCCCCAGCACCAGCTCGACGAGCCCTTCCGTTTCGGGGCGTGGGATCAGGGCGCGCGGATCGAGGTGCAGTTCGAGCGTGCGGAAGCTGGCGCGACCCACGGCGTAGGCGAACGGAATGCCGTTCGAGCGGCGATCCACGGCGTCCCGGAACCGCCCCACGACGCGGGGCGCGGGCTCGTCGTCGCGCCGCAACCACACGTCGCCCGGCTTCATCCCATCTCCCGCGACGGCGGCCCACAGGGTGCTCGCCTCGCGCCGGGCGTTGGCGAGCCCCGAGCGCTCCAGCCGCGCGACCGCCTCGTCCAGCGCCGCGGCGATCGAGGACGGCTCAGGCACTGAGCCGTTCCTTTTCTCCCGCGAGCCGCAGCGCGTTGATCAGGTCGTCGAGGCTCCCGTCCAGCACCTCGGACAGATTGTGGATGGTGTGGTGGATGCGGTGATCGGTCACCCGGTTCTGCGGGAAGTTGTAGGTCCGGATCTTGGCGGAGCGGTCGCCGGTGCCCACCTGGGCGCGGCGGTCGCGCGCGCGGGCGGCTTCCTGCTCGGCGAGCATCTTGTCGAGCAACCGCGAGCGCAGCACTTCGAGCGCCTTGATCTTGTTCTGCAGCTGGCTCTTCTGGTCCTGGCACTGCACGACCAGTCCGGTGGGGAGGTGGGTGATGCGCACCGCGCTGTCGGTGGTGTTCACGCTCTGGCCGCCCGGGCCCTGCGAGCGGAACACGTCGATCCGGAGGTCCTTGTCCTCGATCTTCACGTCGACGTCCTCCGCCTCGGGGAGGACGGCGACGGTCGCCGCGGAGGTGTGGATCCGGCCCTGCGCCTCGGTCACCGGGACGCGTTGCACCCGATGCACCCCCGATTCGTAGCGCAGCGTGCCGTAGGCGCCCGTGCCGCGCGCCGCGAAGATCGCTTCCTTGAGCCCCCCGAGGTTGCCTTCGGAGAGCGAGACGACCTCGACCTTCCAGCCACGCCGCTCGGCGAAGCGCGTGTACATGCGGAACAGCTCGGCGGCGAACAGGGCGGCCTCATCCCCACCCGTGCCGGCGCGGATCTCGACGATCGCATCGCGGTCGGCCATCGGATCGCGCGGGGTGAGCAGCTCGGTGAGCTGCGCCTCGAGGCGCGCGATCTCGGGCCGCAGCCGCTCCACGTCGGCGCGCGCCAACTGGGACAGCTCGGGGTCCTTGTCCTGGAGCACCTCGCGCGCCTGGGCGAGCTCCGCTTCCAGTCGGGCGAGCCGGTCGTGGGTTTGGCGGATCTGATCGAGCCGCGCGTGCTCGCGGCCCAGCTGCTTCAGCTTGGCCGGATTCCGCGCGGTCTCGGGGTCGGCCAGCTCTCGGGCGACCTCCTCCGCCCGCGCGAGCGCCTGGCGGAGTCGGGCCTCCATCGCTCAGCCGGCGGCCTTGTCGGCCCCCGCCGCCCCCGCCGCCCCCGCCGCCCCCGCCGCCCCCGCGCCCCCGGCCCCGCCGCGGTACTTCTGGCGGAAGCGCTCTACCCGGCCGGCGGTGTCCATCAGCTTCTGGCGGCCGGTGAAGTAGGGGTGGCACTTGCCGCAGACTTCAACGTGGATCACGGGCACGGTGGAGCGCGTGACGAAGTTGTTGCCGCACGCGCACTGCACGGTGGCCCGCTGATACCTAGGGTGAATCCCGGGTTTCACTGCTCGTATCCTTGCCTGAAAGTCGAACGGCACGAAGGTCGGAAATATAACTGGCGCCGTGAGTTGGCGGCAAGGCGCCGGTCTTGCGTCAGACTGGCAGCGGACGTAAGCTTGCCCGTCCACCAGCCCAACCCAAGGGAAAGCCCATCGTGTCGGTGACCGCCGTCCTCCAGCGGGTCCCCCTGTTCAGCCAGCTGTCGCCCCCGGAGCTCGACCGGGTGGCCGAGATCACGCGGGAGCGCAGCTACCCCCGGAACTCGGTGATCCTGTTCGAGGATGACCCCGGGGACGCGCTCTACGTGGTCGCGAAGGGACAGGTGAAGGTCGTATTGATCGGCGAGGACGGCCGCGAGGTCATCCTGTCGGTGCTGGGCGAGGGGGACTTCTTCGGCGAGATGTCGCTCATCGACGAGGAGCCGCGCTCCGCACATGTGATCGCGATGGAGGATTCCAACCTGCTCGTGATCCGGCGGGAGGACTTCCAGGCGATTCTGCAGCAATCTCCGGGCATCGCCATGGGGCTGTTGCGCGAGCTCTCCCGCCGGCTGCGTCGCGTGGACGAGAAGGTCGGGAGCCTCGTGCTGCTCGACGTGAACGGGCGCGTGGCGCAGCTGCTGCTCGACCTCGCCGACGAAGCCGGCTCGAACCGCATCACGCGCCGCCTCACGCACCACACGATCGCCCAGATGATCGGTTCCTCACGCGAGACGGTGAGCCGCACGATGCGCGAGCTCGTGGAGAAGGGCCACATCGAGATCAGCCGCCGGGAGATCCTGATCCGCGACCGCGCCGCCCTCGAGGCGTCCGCCGGCCGGTCGTGAGATGGGTCACGGCAGCCGGGTGAGGCGGCGGCTTGTCCTACGTCCAGAATTTTCCGTAACTTAGCTCGAAGGGGACGGCGTTTGCCGCAACGCATGGCCTACACGGTGACCTTCTGGGGGACGCGGGGCTCGATCCCCACCCCCGGAGCCCACACCGCGCGCTACGGCGGCAATACGCCGTGCGTCGCGGTCGAGGGCGCCGGGGGCCAGCTGCTCATCCTCGACGCCGGCACGGGCATTCGCGCTCTGGGGCTCGAGCTGGTGGAGCGGCAGAACGGCGCGGTGCAGGCGGAGATCCTGCTGTCGCACGCGCACTGGGATCACATTCAGGGCCTGCCGCACTTCAAGCCGTTCTTCGCGCCCGGCAATGCCGTGCGCATCTGGGGTTCGCGCCAGGGGACGACGTCGCTGGAGGCGATCCTGCGCCAGCAGATGGACCCGGCGGTGTTCCCGGTGCCGCTCGACGCGCTGTCGGCGAAACTCACGGTGCAGCAGGTGGAGGCCGGGGGGGGAGAGTTCACGGTGGGCGTCTTCCGCGTCCGGGCGATGCGGCTCCGGCACCCCGGCACCACGCTCGGCTACCGGCTGACTCCCGTCGCCGGGGGACCGAGCATGGCGTACGTGACCGACAACGAGCTGGGTCCCGGAGGGCGGTACGACACACCGACGTCGTGGCGCAAGGACTTCGTGGGGTTCCTCGCCGATACGGATCTCCTGATCCACGACGCGATGTACACGCCCGCGGAGCTGGCGGAGCACCGCGGGTGGGGCCACTCGACGTTCGAGGAAGCGGTGAGCCTCGCCGCCGAAGCGGGCGTGAAGCGGCTCGTGCTGTTCCACCACGAGCCGGAGCACGGCGATCAGACGATCGACGCGCTGCTCGCCGCGGCGCGGCGCCAGGCGAAGGCCGCGGGCAGACCCGCGGACGTGCTGGCGGCCCAGGAAGGGATGCAGCTGACTCTCTGATCGAGGAGCACACCATATGCGCTCGCGTTCTGTCATCGCCCTGCTGTCGCTCGTCCTGGTCGCGCCCCCCGGCGGGGGGCTCTCGGCGCAGGGGCGGGGCCAGGACACCCGGCCCGGCATCGCGGTGCTGCCGTTCGACAACGGCGGCTCCTACGGGCAGGACAAGGAGAACTTCGACGCGCTGCAGAAGGGCATCGCGGCGATGCTCATCTCCGAGCTGTCCGCGAACCCGGCCGCCCGCGTCGTGGAGCGCGAGGAGATCCAGAAGCTGCTCGAGGAGCAGAACCTCGGTGCCTCGGGGCGCGTGGACCCCCAGACCGCGGCCAAGGTGGGCCGGCTGGTGGGCGCGCGCTACGTGGTGCTCGGCACGTTCATCGACTTCTACGGCGACTTCCGCGTGGACGCCCGTCTCGTGAACGTCGAGACGAGCGAGATCGTGAAGGTCGAGAAGGACCAGGCGCAGCGCGACCACCTGTTCCAGATCATCCAGAACGTGGCGGCGCGCCTCATGAAGGACGCCAACCTCCCACCGCTGCCGAAGCAGGCGTCGGACCAGCGTCTGAGCCGGCAGATCCCCACGGAAGCGCTGACCTACTACTCGCGGGCCCTCCTGTACCAGGACCGCGGGCAGCGGGACAAGGCGACGGAGATGTATCAGAAGGCGCTGGCGGTCTTCCCCGAGTACACGGAGGCGCAGCAGGGCCTGCAGCGGGTGAAGAGCTCGTGATCGTGCGGTGAGCCACCCCGTAGCGCCGCCGGTGACGGACACCGGGCACCCGGTCGCCGGCCCGTGAGCGTCAAGCCGTGAGATACTTCCTGCTGCACACGCCCGCGTGGGACCCGGCGGCCATGCGGCCCGCCCTGGAGAGCGCCCAGATCGCGGCGCGCGAGGTGCGCCTGCCGCACGACCTCGCGGCGAACGAGCGGCCCACGGTGTTCGTGCTGGACGCGGACAGCCGCTCGGTGTTTCCGCTCGACGTGCTGCGCGCGTTCGTGGACGCCGGAGGCGCGATCGTGGCGCTGGGGCGCGACGGCGAGTCGGACGTGCCGACGGAGATGCCGTCCGAGCTGCTGTCGGGATTCGTGCGCCATCCGGCGGGCCAGCGGCAGCTGCTCCTCGCGGTGCGCGCCGGCTACCGCGAGGCGGCCGCGCGCGCGGAGACGGCGCGCGCCCGCGCCGAGGCGGCGAGCCGCAGCCGCGAGATCGGCGAGCTGACGCGCATCGGCGTCGCCCTCGGCACCGAGCGCGACCTGAAGATCCTGCTCGACCTGATTCTCACCCAGGCCCGCCGCATCACCTCCTCCGACGCCGGCAGCCTCTATCTCGTAGAGATGAGCGAGCAGGGCCAGAAGCGCCTGCGGTTCCGTCTCGCCCACACCTACTCCAAGCCCGAGGCGCCGTTCGTCGAGTTCACGATTCCGGTGGACCGGACGAGCCTCGCGGGCTACACCGCGGTGACGGGCGAGCCCCTGGTGATCGACGACGCGTACTTCCTGCCGCCCGACGTGGAGTACAGCATCAACCGCTCGTTCGACGAGCGGTACGGCTACCGCACCAAGTCGATGCTCGTGATCCCGATGAAGGACCACCGGGACGAGGTCATCGGGGTGCTGCAGCTGATCAACCGCAAGCGCCAGTTCGAAACGGTGCTCGCCGCGCCGGACGACGTGGACCTGCAGGTGGTGCCCTACTCCAAGCGGACCGTGGAGCTGGTGACGGCGCTGGCGGGCCAGGCCGCCGTGGCCATCGAGAACAGCCAGTTGTACGAGCGCATCGAGCAGATGTTCGAGGGTTTCGTGAGGGCCGCGGTGCACGCGATCGAGCAGCGCGACCCCACCACGTTCGGACACTCGGGCCGCGTCGCGAACATGACCATGGGGCTCGCCCAGGTGGTGGACGCGACGGGGGACGGCGCTTACCGCACCGTGCGGTTCACGCGCGAGCAGCTGCGCGAGATCCGCTACGCGGGGCTGCTGCACGACTTCGGGAAGGTCGGCGTGCGCGAGCAGGTGCTGGTGAAGGCCAAGAAGCTCTATCCGCTGCAACTCGACCTGATCCGGCAGCGCCACGACTTCGTCCGGCGCACGGCGGAGCGCGAGTTCTGGCGGAAACGCGCCGAGTTCCTCGAGACGCGCGGCCGCACGGGGTACGAGGAGTACCTGCGGGACCTCGAGGCGGAGCACGGGCGCGAGATCGAAGCGCTGGAGCGGTTCCTCGAGGTCGTGCTCCAGGCGAACGAGCCGACGGTCCTGCCCGCGGGCCAGTTCGAGGAGCTGGCGGCGCTCGCACAGTGCACCTACGAGGACGCGGCGGGGCGGGCGCAGCGCTACCTCTCCGAGGAGGAAGTCCGCTACCTCACGATCCCGCAGGGGAGCCTGGACGAAACGGAGCGGCTCGAGATCGAGAGCCACGTGACCCACACCTACCGCTTCCTGCAGCAGATCCCCTGGACGCGCGAGCTCCAGCAGATCCCGATCATCGCCTACGGGCACCACGAGAAGCTCGACGGCCAGGGGTACCCACGCGGCGTCACGGGCGAGGCGATCCCGATCCAGACGCGCATGATGACGATCAGCGACATCTACGACGCGCTCACCGCGGCGGACCGGCCCTACAAGGCGGCCGTGGCACGGGAGCGCGCCCTCGACATCATGACCGATGAGGTGCAGCTCGGGCAGCTCGACCGCGAGCTGTTCCGGCTGTTCGTCGACGGGAAGGTGTTCGAGGCGAACGCCTAGCCGACGAGCAGCTTCGCCGAGACGAGCAGCAGGAACGCGCCGAACGCCCGCCGCAGCACGGTGTCCGACACCGAGCCCGCGAGCTTCGCTCCCACGTACGCTCCGACGAGGAGCCCGGCCGCGATGACGCCCGCGTACGCGAGGTTCACCTGGCCGCGGCGATAATACTCGAGAGCCCCGAGCAGGCCCACCGGGAGCAGCAGCGCCGCGAGGGACGTACCGTTCGCGGTGTGCTGCGGCAGCTTGGCGAGGAGCACCAGCCCGGGAACGATCACAATCGCACCCCCGACGCCGAACAGCCCCGACACCACGCCGGCCACGAGGCCGACCGCCGTCACGTAAACCCACGTCATCGCTCGTCTCCAGGTTGGGATGCCCCCCAGCCGCCGCCGCCGGGCGTCTCGACGCGCAACACGTCGCCGGGCTCGAGGAGCGTGCTCACTTTAGACGCGAGCGGCGCGCCGTTCAAGAGCGTACGCCCGAGCGCGCCGCGCCCGCCGCCAGCCACCCCCCGCGGCGGGTGCCGCCGCCGCTCGGCCAGGATGCTCGCCTCCATCGGCGCCAGCGCCTCGAACTCGCGAGCCACGCCCTCTCCACCCGCCCACCGCCCCGCTCCCCCACTGCCCCGTCGTAAGCTGTAAGTCTTAAGCCGCAAGGGATACTCCATTTCCAGGACTTCGATCGGCGTGTTCCGCGTATTGGACATGCCGACATGCACGCCCGACGGCCCCGGCGCTCCCGCGCTTGCCCCCTGACCTCCCCCGATAGTCTCGTAATAAGTCCAGCCGCCCCCGAGCCCCGAGTCCCGAGCCCCGAGTCCCCCGAAGGTGACGTTATTCATCGTCCCCTGTCCCTGCGCCGGCACCCGGACGCCGCCGCCCGCGAGCGCCAGGAACAGGGTGTCCACGATCCGCTGGGACGTCTCGACGTTGCCCGCCGCCACGGCGCTCGGGTAGCGCGCGTTCACCAGGCAGCCCGCGGGAGCGGTGACCCGGACGGCGCGCTGCACGCCGCCGTTGGTCGGAACGTCCTCCGGAACGAGCGTCCGCACGACGAACAGCACGGCCGACCGCGCGACGGCGAGCGGGCAGTTCACGTTGCCGCGGGCGGCGGGCGCCGTGCCGGTGAAGTCGGCATGGAAGCAGCCGTCCTCGATGTCCACCCGCACGGCGATCGGCAGGTCCAGGTCGTCCACGCCGTCCCCCTCGAGCCAGTCGGTGGCCGTAAGCCCTCCCTGCGGCGCGTCAATCCGCCGCAGGGCCTCGCGCGTGCGCCGCTCGGCGTACGCCAGCAGGTCCCCCGCGGCCGCGCGCAGCGCCGCTGTGCCGTAGCGGGCGGCGAGCGCGCGCAGCCCTTCCGCCCCGCGCTGCACCGCCGCGCGCTGCGCCTCCAAGTCGGCCCCGCGGATCTCCGGAGTGCGGACGTTCGCGAGCAGGAAGCGCTCGACGTCCGCCGTCAGCCGCAGCGGCGGCAGGATCACGCCCTCCGCGAAGATCTCCCGGGCGCCCGCGGGCATGCTCCCCGGCTGGACCCCGCCCACGTCCGAGTGGTGCGCCCGCACGACGCCGTAGCCCCCGAGGGCGCCCTCGACCTCGATCGCCCCGATGAGCGTGATGTCGGGGAGGTGCGAGCCACCGGTGTAGGGATCGTTCAGGATGAAGAGCTCACCGGGACCGGGATCGAGCGTCCGGACGGCGGCGACTGATTCAGCCAGGGCGCCGAGGTGCACCGGGATGTGGGCGGCCTGCGCGAGCATTTCCCCGTCCGGATCGAACAGCGCCGCGGAGCAGTCCCGTCGCTCGCGGATGTTGGGCGAGACGGCCGAGTGGATGAGGACGAGCCCCATCTCCTCCGCGACCGAGGCGAAGGCGTGCGCCATCACCTCGAGGCCGACGGCGTCGAGGCTCATGGCCGCTCCAGCACCAGGGCGCCGCACGGGTGCACGGTGCCCCGCCACCCAGGCTCGACCAGCGCGGTGGCATCGCGCCCCGCGAGGACCGCCGGGCCGTCGAGCCTGACGCCTGCTGCGAGCTCGTCCAGCGCCCAGACCGACGCCGTGACGCGCTTCCCTTCGAGCGTGATCGGGCGCTTGCCCAACGCCCGCCGCGCGGTGCGCCCGGCCGTTGCGAAGCTCGGGGGCGAGCCTTCCCGCAGGGCGACCACGCGCAGGTTCACGATCTCGACCGGCCGCCCGCTCACGGCGTGCCCGTAGCGCTCCCGGTGGGCCAGCAGGAACGCGTCGCCGATCCGGTGCGGCTCGTCGCCCGCGGCGGGGACGGTGACCTCGTAGCCCTGCCCCGCGAACCGGCAGTCGGCGTAGCGCGCCAGCGCGCCGCCCGGCAGCTCCCGCGCCGCCGCCGCCAGCAGGGGGCGGAACGCCTCCACGAGGTCCGGCGGTTGCAGCGCCGCAAGCGGCCGATGAAACGAGGCGAGCACGTCCACCCGCTCGGCGGCGGCGGCAAGCCCCAGGGCGGAGAGCACCCC
>DASWDP010000102.1:0-17997 GCA_036395195.1 Gemmatimonadales bacterium
ACGATCACCACCTGCAGCGGTGCCAGCTTGGGTGGGCAGACCAGCCCGTTGTCGTCCGAGTGCGTCATCACCAGCCCCCCGATCATGCGGGTGGAGACGCCCCACGACGTGCTCCACACGTGATCGAGGCCGCCCGCCGCGGTCTGGTATTGAACGTTGAAGGCCTTCGCAAAGTTCTGACCCAGGTTGTGCGACGTCCCCGCCTGGAGCGCCTTGTTGTCCTGCATCAGCGCTTCGACTGCGTACGTCCGCACCGCGCCCGCGAATTTCTCGCTGTCGGTCTTCCGGCCGGTGATCACCGGCATCGCCATCCACTCTTCCTGGAAGCGGCGGTACACGCCGAGCATCTGCCGCGCCTCGGCTTCCGCTTCGGCGTCGGTGGCGTGCGCGGTGTGCCCTTCCTGCCACAGGAACTCGGTGGTCCGGAGGAACAGCCTGGTCCGGAGCTCCCAGCGCACGATGTTGCACCACTGGTTCATGAGCAGCGGCAGGTCGCGGTAGCTCTGGATCCACTTCGCGAACATCGCGTAGATGATCGTCTCCGACGTCGGCCGCACGACGAGTGGCTCCTCGAGCGCCGACGCGGGGTCGGGCGTCAACGCCTGGGCCCCCGTCTTGCCGGTCGCCTTGAGCCGCGTGTGCGTCACGAGCGCCACTTCCTTCGCGAACCCCTCGACGTGCTCGGCTTCCCTGGCGAGGAAGCTCATCGGAATGAAGATCGGGAAGTAGGCGTTCTGATGCCCGGTCGCCTTGAACATGTCGTCCAGGGCGCCCTGCATCAGCTCCCAGATGCGGTAGCCGTGGGGCCGGATGACCATGCAGCCGCGCACCGGCGAGTAATCGGCCAGCTCGGCCCGCATGATGACGTCGTTGTACCACTCGCTGAAGTCCTGCGCGCGTGGCGTGATCTTCTGCGCCTGGGGGGGGGCCATCAGTGAAAGAATCCGTTCAGGAGCCGCGCGATGGGCACCCGCTCTTCCGTGCCCGCTTTCAGGTCCCGCACGACCGCCGCCCGCGCGGCCCGCTCGTCGGGCCCGATGATCACCGCCCGGGGGGCGCCGCGCGCCACGGCCAGCTCGAGCTGTTTGCGGATCGGGGCCTGCCGCAGCCCGTACTCCACGGCGACCCCCCGATCCCGCAGATCGTGCGCGAGCCGCAGGACCGGCCCCACGTCTTCCCCGCTCACCGCCACTAAAAAGGCGTCGAGCTGAGCCGGCGCCTCGAAGTGCTTCCCGTGATCCTTGAGGAGTTCGCCGAGGACGACGTCCCCCATTCCGAACCCGACGCATGGGAGATCCACGCCGGCGATGTCCTTGATCAGGTCGTCGTAGCGGCCGCCACCGCAGATCGCGCGCAGCGCCTTCCCCGCGTCGAACAGCTCGAACACGATCCCGGTGTAATACGCGAGGCCGCGCACGATGGTGAAGTCGACCTCCACGAATTGCTCGAGCCCCATCGCCGCGAGACGCTGGACGCAGTCGTTCAGCGGCTCCGCCGCGGGCGATGCCCGCAGCTCGGCGACGCCCTGCCGGAGCCCGGAGATGAACTGGAGCACCGGGCCGATGCGGCTGCGGTCGACCTGCAGCGCCTCCCACAGGAGACGCTCCGTCTCGGCCGGCGCCCGCTCCCACTTGTCGAGCGCGGCCAGCACCGCCGGCATTTCGTCGACGGCGACGCGGTGACTGTGCGTCAGCTTCGCGACGACGACCCGGCGATCCGACATCCTGAGCCGCACGTCGGACGGCTCGAAGCCGAACGCCCGCACGATGTCCAGCGCCGCCGCGATGACTTCGGCGTCCGCCGCGGGCCCGGCCTCCCCGACGATGTCCATGTTGAGCTGGAAGTGCTCCCGCAGCCGACCCCGCTGCTGTCGCTCGTAACGGAACAGCTGGGGGATCGAGAACCAGCGGATCGGCTTCTTCAGGGCCTGCGCCCGCGCCCCCACCATGCGGGCGAGGGTGGGCGTCATCTCGGGCCGGAGCGCGACATCCCGGTCCCCCTTGTCCCGAAAGGCATACAGCTGCTGCACGATCTCGTCGCCGCTCTTCTGGGTGTACAGGTCTAGCGGCTCGAGAGGGGGGCCGTCGTACTCCTCGAAGCCGTAGCGCCGGGCGACGCTCCGCCAGGTGGCGAAGATGTGATTGCGGAGAGCCAGTTCTTCAGGGTAAAAGTCGCGGAAACCGGGGAGCGCTTTCCCTTGCATCCGGCAATTTAGCCGACCGGCGCGAAGCCGGGCAAGCGGCCGAGCGCGTCGCCGACGGTGTGGAACGAGCCGGTGACGATCACCGTCGTCGCGTTCTCCTGCACCGCTTCCAATGCGCGCGCGAAGTTCGGCTCGAACGCGTGCGCCACGCGGAGATGCCCGAGCTCTCGCTCGAGCCGGCCCAGGTCCCAGCGGCGCCGCTCGGGCGCGGTGTCGGGCATCGTGAACACGAACCCGTCCACCTCCGGCGCCAGGCACTCGATCATCCCGAGGTAGTCCTTGTCTCCGAGCACGCCGACGAGCGCGCGCCGCGGATGGGGTGGATCGCAGTCGCGCAGCGTCGCGGCGAGCACCCGTGCGCCGTCGGGGTTGTGCGCGACGTCGAAGATCCACTTGCCCCGCACGTCGAACCGGCCCGGCACGTAGGCCCGGCCGAAGCTCTCGGGCCACGCCTCCACGTCCTCCCCCTCCACCGGCCCGAACGGTGCCGGCAGGGCGTTCAACGCCGCAAACGCCACCCAGGCGTTCGCGTGCTGGTGGCGCCCCAAGAGGCCCAGCGGCCGCGTCGGCCGCCGCTCGGTGTCCACCAACACGACCGGGTTCGCGCCGCGGCGCTCCGCCTCCCCCACGATCACCTGGCGCACCGCCGGGTCGCGCTCACCGGTGACGAACGGCACGCCCGGCTTCGCGACGCCCGCCTTCTCGCGGGCGATCGACGCCAGGTCCGTGCCGAGGTAGTCGGTGTGCTCGCGGGCGATCTTGGTGACGACGGAGACGAGCGGCGTGATCACGTTGGTCGAGTCGAGCCGGCCGCCGAGCCCCACCTCGATCACCGCGATGTCCACGCCCCGGGCCGCCAGGTCCGCGAACGCGATCGCGGTCGTCGCCTCGAAGAAGCTCGCATCGAGCCGCTCGATGTGCGGCCGGAGGAATGTCGCCCACTCGGCGAACGCCTCCTCGCCGATGGGAACCCCGTCCACCGCCACGCGCTCCCGGACCGAGACGAGGTGCGGCGACGTGTACACGCCCACCCGGAGGCCCCGGGCCCGGAGCTCGGCGGCGGTGAAGGCGCAGGTCGACCCTTTGCCGTTGGTGCCCGCGACGTGGACGGACGGAAAGTGCCGCTCGGGATGGCCCAGCACGTCGAGCAGACCCTCGGTCGGGCCGAGGCTCCACTTGATGCGGCTCCCTTGTCGCGCGAACAGAAAGCGGCAGGCGTCCTCGAAGGACAGCCGCCCCGGGATCAGTCGGCGGCCTCCGCCGGTTGCCGGCCGGCCATGTGCCGCAGCAGCTGGGCGGTGGTGTCCCGCAGCTCGCTCCGCGGCACCACAGCGTCGATCATCCCGTGCTCGAGTAGGAACTCCGCCGTCTGGAAGCCTTCGGGCAGGTCCTGACCGATCGTCTGCTTGATCACCCGCGGTCCGGCGAACCCGATCACGGCCCCGGGCTCAGCCAGGATCACGTCTCCCTGCATGGCATAGGAGGCCGACACGCCCCCCGTCGTAGGATTCGTGAGAACGGAGAGGAACGGCACCCGGGCCGCCTGCAGCCGGGCGATCTCCACAGAGGTCTTGGCCATCTGCATCAGGGACAGCACGCCCTCCTGCATCCGGGCGCCGCCCGAGGCCGACACGATGATCAGCGGGACGCGCCGCTCCACCGAGCGCCGCGTCAGCCGGGCGATCTTTTCCCCCACCACCGAGCCCATCGAGCCACCCATGAAGTTGAAGTCCATCACGGCGAGGTCGATCGGCATCGCGTCCAGCCGGGCGTAGCCGGTGCGCACGGCCTCGAGGGGCCCCGCCTTCTGCGCCGCCGCCGCCAGGCGTTGCTCGTAGTGCTCGAAGCGCAGGGGGTCGGTGGACTTGAGCCGGGCATCGAGCTCGTGCCAGGAGCCCTCGTCCACCAGAAGGTCGATGTACTCCTGGGCGCTGATCCGGCGATGGTGCCCGCAATTGGGGCACACGTTGAGCGCCCGGACGAAGCGGTCCTTGATGTCGATATGGCCGCACTCGTCGCATTTCTCCCACGCATCAGCCGGGATTTCCAGCTTGACCCGCTCAGACGTGCGCGGCTTGCGCTCTTTTTTGAACCAGGCCATTCGGGCCATAGGTGGCGTTAGGAAGGCGACAATTTGGGAAGGGCCTCGGGCGCGCGCCAGCCCCGGCCTTGTAACTCGTTGTCACAATTCAGCGTAGCCGGATTGGCGGGACTCCCATGCCACCCGCAGCGCGATCCCCACCGCGAGCGAGCACGCCAGGAGGAACGACCCTCCGTACGAGAAGAACGGCAGCGGGATCCCGGTGATCGGGAGCAGGCTCACCGTCATGCCCACGTTCTCGATGATGTGGGTGAAGAGCATCGCCGCGATCCCGAAGACGTACAGGCTGGAATAGGGGTCGGTGGCGCGCCGCGCGATGCGCAGCAGGACGAGAATGAGGGCCGTGAACAGCGCCAGCGCCGCGAGCACGCCGAGAAACCCCAGCTCTTCGCCGACCACCGGGAAGATGAAATCCGTGTGCTGGGCGGGGAGGAACGCGAGCCGCTTCTGGGGGCCGAAGGTGTACCCCTTGCCGAGGAAGCCGCCCGAGCCGATCGCGATCTTCGACTGGATGATGTGCCAGCCGGCGGCCCGCTTGTCCACCACGTCCGGGTTCAGGAACGCGAGCAGGCGGTTCTGCTGGTACGGCGCCAGATGACGCCAGAACGGCAGCGCGATCACTCCCATCACCAGGTTCACGAACATGACCGTCAGCCCTTCCCACACGTACGGTCGCCACCACACGAGCAGCACGCACAGGACCACGATCCAGAGACCCCAGCCGACGGTCGAGAAGGCGAGGACCAGGCCGATCGCGGGGGAGGCGAGCAGCAGCAGCAGTTGCGGCTTCGTACCCGCCCAGTAGAGCATCGCGAAGAGCAGGGCGATGAAGACGATCGCGCTCCCCAGGTCGGGCTGCTTGGCGACGAGCAGGGTCGGCACACCGGCGATGACGCACGCCGGCCCGAGGTCGCGCAGCGTCGCCGGCGCTTCGCGCCGCTCGGCGAGCCAGCGGGCGAGCATGAGGATGACGGCGAGCTTCGCAAGCTCGGCGGGCTGTCCGAGCCGCAGCCCGCCGATCGTGATCCACGACCGCTCACTCGCGGCGGTCCCCGCCCCGGTGCCCGCCATGAGCGTGAGCAGCAGCACGAAGATGCCCACCCCGTACACGTACGGCGTGGCCCACTCGAGCAGCCGCGGCGACAGCCGGTACATGAGCACGGCCGCCACCGTGCCGACCGCGAGCCAGATGACCTGCTTCTCCCAGATGGTCGTCACGAACGTCGGCACGTCCGTCTGGCCGGCGGAGTAAAGCGTCGCCAACCCGTAGGCGGCGAGCGCCAGCACCACGCCGGCGAGCGGCCTATCGATCTCGCGAAGGGGAGGTCGCATCCGGAGGAATGGTGTCGCCGCTGTCGGCTGGTGGGGGAATGGGAGGAATGATGAACGTGGTGTCCTCCTCCGGGACGCCGGGGAGGATCTGCACGGGGTGCGACACGGTGTCGGTGGGGAGCACGATGCGGACGTTCGAGGCCACCGTCGTGTCCACGCCCAGGTAACGGCCGATCACGCGCGTGACGAGCGGGGCCACGTACGGCCCCTCACGCGCGAACTCGACGATCGCGCCCACGACGATCTCGGGCTTCTCGGCCGGGGCGAAGCCGATGAACCAGCCGTGCGCCGGTCCGTGGGGGTTCTGTGCCGTGCCGGTCTTCCCCGCGATGGCGATGGTGCCGCCGAAGCGGCCGGCGCCGCGCGCGGTGCCCCGCTCCACGACGCTGATCATCGCCTGGCGGAGCCCGGCGAGCTGGTCGGGCGCCAGGTTGAGGCGGACGTCGGAGCTCGTGGTGGGGCGCACCAGGTAGGGGGAGCGGGCCCGGCCGTCGCTGGCGAGCATCTGGTAGAACCGCACCATGTTCACGAGCGTCTGGGCATTCTCCCCCTGGCCGATCGCGAGGTTGAGGGTGACCGCAGCGGTCCAGCGGCGCGGGCCGTAGAGGCGGTCGTAGGCCTCCGTGCCCGACGGGAACTCGGACGCGATCTCGCCCGGCAGGTCGATGCCGGTGCGCGAGCGGAAGCCCCAGCCGTTGGCGTCCTCGAGCAGCGAGGTGAGACCGAGCTTGAGACCGAGCTGGTAGAAGTAGACGTCGCAGCTCTGGGTGATCGCCTCGGCGAGCGGCAGGTCGCCGTGCCCGTGAGCCGCCCAGCAGCGGAAGTAGCGGTTGCCGTACTGCAACCCGCCGCGGCAGGGGATCGGCATCCGGCTCCGCAGCGTGACGAGGCCGCGCTTCAGGGCCATCGCAGCCAGCGCGAGCTTCCAGGTGGACCCGGGCGGGTAGTACGCCTGGATGGTGCGGTCGAGCAGCGGATGGGCCTCGCTCTCGTGCAGGCGCCGCCAGTAGTCGGGGTCCACTCCGCCCACGAACGCGTTGGGATCGTAGCCCGGCGCGCTGTACAGCGCGAGGATCTCCCCCGTGTTGGGGTTCATCGCGAGCACCGCGCCGCGCTGCCCCGCCGGGAAGATCTGCGCGACGTAGCGTTGCAGGTCGAGGTCGATCGACGTGTGGATCGGCTGTCCCGGGACCGGCGGCAGTTTGGAGGCCGGGCTCGCCTCGCGCACCACGTGGCCCAGCGCGCTCACCTCCACGAAGCGGATGCCGTCGGCGCCTCGCAGCGAGTCGTCGTACTCGCGCTCCAGGCCGTCCTTGCCGACCAGCCCGCCCAGCCGTACCGCCGCGAATCGGCGCTGCCCCCGCTCCGCCTCGGTCACCTCCCCGACGTAGCCGACGAGATGCGCGACCAGCGTGCTGTCGGGGTAATAGCGCTTCGGCTCGGGTTGGATGAGGAGTCCCGGCAAGATCAGCCGGCGCTCCTCGAGCGCGGACACCAGCTCGAACTTCGCGTTCGGCAGCACGGTGACGGGCAGGTAGGGCGCGCGGCGGTAGCGGACGAGCACGCGGTCGATTTCGCCGCTCTCGAGCCGCACGAACGGCGCCATGCGGGCGAGCGCGGCGCGCAGCGAGTCCTCCTCGGCCGGCAGGAGCGAGACGGTATATCCCGGCACGTTCTCGGCGAGGATCTTGCCGTTGCGGTCGGTGATGATCCCGCGCGGCGCGGGCAGCGGGATCTGGCGGAGCCGGTTGCTCTCGGATTGGAGCTGGTACTTCGAGTGCTCCAGGATCTGGGCGCGGAAGAAGGTGACGACCAGGGCCGCGATCGCGCCCGTCACCACGGTGCGCGCCCAGCGCAGCCGGCGGTCGAGCAGGTGCGGGTGAAACGTGTTCACGCGTCGCTCAGGCGGATGGCGAGGTGGCGTCCGAACAGCCACAGCACGAGCATGCCCGTCACCGCGGTCGTGAGGCTCTGGGTCGGGGACCACACGAGCAGCTCCCAGCCCAGCAACCCCCCCTTGAGCTTGCCCGAGGCGAGCGCCACGACCAGGTTGCGGCACCACGTACCGGCGAAGAACAGGCACCCGTTCACCAGCAGGTTCTCGGCGAAGAAGATCGCCTTGCTCCAGGACGAGAGGTACCCCACCAGCGTGTGGGCGAGCGCGCCCGCGCCGAACGAGGCCGGCGTGAGGGCGTCGCGCAGCAGCCCCACCAGGAAGCCCGCCGCCGCGCTCGGCGCGGGGCGCGCCCGGATCGTGTAGATCAACAGCGCGAGCAGCATGAAATCGGGTGCCACACGGTCCCCGCCCAGGCGGCCCCGCACGGAGAACTGCAGCACCACGAGCGCCGCCAGGATCACGTAGAACCGGTACTTGTCGCTCCGCCTCACGGCGTCTCCCCGCTCGACTCGAACACCGACCGCAGATCGCCCTTCACCGGCTGCCCCGTGAGGATCATCACGTGCGTCACGGCGGCCGGATGCACGGCGGGGCGCACGAGGTAGGTGCGCTCCCAGCCTTCCGCTTCGCCCGCCAGGCCGACGACGGTCCCGATCGGGATGCCGCGCGGCAGCACGCCGCCCAGGCCCGAAGTCAGAATCTGCGCGCCCTCCGGGACGAGCTGCCGGTAGGCCACCCCCTGAAGCTCGAGCAGCCAGCGGCTCGGCCCCTCACTGCCGTGCGGCGCGATGATGCCGTACACGCTCCCGTCGGCGGCCATGGCGCTGGCGCGGAACTCGGGGTGGGCCCAGGTCACGACGACGCTCGTCTGCGCGCCGACGCTGCTCACGATCCCCACCAGCCCTTCGGGGCTCACTACCGCCGAGAGGGGCTGCACCCCTCGCCTCCGGCCCGCGGAGACGAGGAAGGTGAGGGGGCTCGTCGGCTCCGCCTGGTGCAGCACCTCGGCGGGGACGTAGCCCGTCCCGAGCCGCGCGCCCAGCCCCAGCAGACTCCGCAGCCGGGCGTTCTCGCCCCGCAATTCGGGGAGGAACGTGGCGGCGACGGCGACCGAGTCGCGCTGCGACACCACCGCGTTGTACCGCTCGAGTGACGCGGAGAGCAGGTCGGTCTGCCGCTGCAGTGCGAGAAACGGCGCGAGGATCGTCTGCTGCAGCGCCCGCGCCAACGGATCGCGAATCCGCTCCGGCAGGCTCATGGCGGCCACCGAGAGCACGACGCACCCCAGGAAGACGAGGCTGTCGGCCCGGGACGTGTAGCGGTCCGCTCCGAGCGCCATCGTCCCCTCGCTAGGTGGTCAGGACGTTGCGGTATTTCTCCGGATCGTCGAGGATCTTCCCCGTCCCCCGCACCACGCAGGTCATGGGATCCTCATCGAGGTGGATCGGCAACCCGGTCTCCTGCTGCAGCAGGACGTCGAGGCCGCGGATGAGCGAGCCCCCGCCGGTCATGACGATTCCCCGATCCACGATGTCCGAGGCGAGCTCCGGCGGCGTGATCTCGAGCGCGCGCCGCACCGCGTCCACGATCTGCTGGATCGGCTCCTGCACCGCTTCGCGGATCTCGCTCGAATGCACCCGCACGATCTTCGGGATTCCGGACACGAGGTCGCGACCCTTGACTTCCATCTCGCGCTCCTCGCCCACGGGCGCGGCCGACCCGATCTGGATCTTGATCTGCTCGGCGGTCGGCTCCCCGATGAGCAGGTTGTAGTTCTTGCGCATGAACTGCACGATCGCCTGGTCCAGTTCGTCGCCGCCGGTGCGGATCGAGGTGTCGGACACGATTCCGGACAGCGCGATCACGGCGATTTCGGTCGTGCCGCCCCCGATATCGATCACCATGTTCCCGGTCGGCGTCTCGACGGGGAGCCCCACCCCGATCGCCGCCGCCATCGGCTCGGCGACCATGTAGACCTCCTTCGCGCCCGCCGACTGCGCCGAGTCGCGCACCGCGCGCTTCTCCACCTCGGTGATCCCGCTCGGCACGCACACGATCACCTTGGGCTTCACGCGGAACAGATGGCGGTCGATGATGGTCTTCAGGAAGAATCGGAGCATCTTCTCGGTCACGTCGAAGTCGGCGATCACGCCGTCTTTGAGCGGCCGCACGGCGAGGATCCCGTCCGGCGTGCGGCCGAGCATCCGCTTCGCCTCGAGCCCGATGCCCTTGATCTTGCCGGTGGCCTTCTCGATCGCGACGACGGAGGGCTCGTTGAGGACGATGCCCTCCCCCTTCACGTAGATCAGAGTGTTGGCAGTGCCCAGATCCACGGCGATCTCATTCGCCGGACTCCAGGCACCAAGCTTCCAATTCGGCCAGCGAAAGGGCACGAGGTCGTCGGGTGAAAGTCGTTAGGGGGGCGCGCGCGAGCGCATCAAGCTAATGAAAAGCGTAACTCCAAGCAAGGCTGATGCTTGACGCTTCTGACGGCGGCCGCTACCGTTCGCGCATGCGACCCGCGCCGGCGTTCCGCGAGATGGCCGTAGTGGATCTGCAGGTCTGCGACCGGTGCGGTCTGTGCCTCCCCCTGTGTCCCCCTGAAGCGATTCATCTCGAACTCACCGACCTGGTCGTCGATCGGAGCACGTGCACCGGCTGCCGCAAATGCATCGCTCCCTGCCCGGTGGGCGCGCTCACGATGGTCCCAGCGTGACCTACGACACCGATGTGCTGGTCATTGGCGCGGGCCCGGCGGGTGCTGTCGCCGCGTGGGAGGCGAAGCGCGCCGCCCCCGAGCTTAACGTCGTGTTGCTCGAGCGCGACGCGGCCGTGGGGACGCCGGTGCGGTGCGCCGAGGGGGTGGGGGACGCCGGGCTGCGGGAGTTCGCGGCTCCCGATGGGGCGCCGTGGGTCGCGCGCAAGATCACGCGCGTCATCTTCCTGGCCCCCGACGACACCGAGGTGAAGGTGGCCGAGCGCGACGTCGGGTGGATCCTCGACCGCACGCGGTTCGACGCGTTCCTCGCCTGCGAGGCGGCGGCGGCGGGCGCCCAGCTGCTCGTGAGCACCGAAGCGGCAGGGATGGCGCGCGGTTCGGACGGCCGCTGGCACGTCCGCGTGCGCGGGCCGGGGGGCGGGGGCGAGGACACCTGCCGCGCCCGGGTCGTGATCGGGGCGGACGGCGTCGAAGCGATGGTGGGCCGGTGGGCGGGGCTCGACACGCGCGTCCCGGCGCGCGACATGGAATCGTGCGCCCAGTACGTCCTCCAGGGGATCGACTTCGACCCAGACGCGATCTATCTCCAGTTCGGGCGGCGCATTGCGCCGGGCGGGTACGCCTGGCTCTTCCCGAAGGGCGTGGGGGTCGCGAACGTGGGGCTCGGCCTCGTGGCGCTCAAGGCCGACGGCCGTAACGCCCGGCAGTATCTCGACGCCTGGATCGCGCGGCGCTACCCGGGCGGGGCGCGCATCGGCGGCACGGTGGGCGGCGTGATCGCGCACACGACCATCAAGCGGACGTACGCGGACGGCGCGCTGGTCGCGGGCGACGCGGCCCACATGATCAACCCGCTCTCGGGCGGCGGGATCGTGAACGCCATGAAGGCCGGCCGCCTCGCGGGCCGCGCGGCGGCCGCGGCGATCCGGGACGGCGACACCAGCGCCCGCCGGTTCGCCGGGTATCATCGAGCGTGGATGGAGCTGCTCGGCGAGGACCATCTCAAGTACTACCGCATCAAGCAGGCGCTCGAGGCCCTGGACGACGGCTTCTTCGATGGGCTGGCCCGGACGGTGAACGCGATCCCCGAGGGCAAGCGTACCCTGGGCCGCATCTTCACCCATGCGCTGGTGAAACATCCGCAGCTGATCCCGGTGGCGGCGAGGTTCTTCATCTGATTGCGGATTGGCGATTGCGGATTGCGGATTGAAAGGCGGTGGCGCGAATCCGCAATCCGAAATCCGCAATCCGAAATGGGGAGGGGTAGATGCTGAGCATCGATCTCCGCGGCAAGCGTGCACTGGTGGCGGGGGTGGCCGACGACGGCGGCTACGGGTTCGCGATCGCGAAGGCGCTCGCCGAGGCCGGCGCGACGGTCTGCACCGGTACCTGGCCGCCCGCGCTCAACATCTTCCTGAACCTGCTCGAGCGCGGGAAGATCGACGACTCGCGCCGCCTGGCGGACGGCTCGCTCCTCGCCTTCGAGAAGATCTACCCGCTCGACGCCGCGTACGACACGCTCACGGACGCACCCGAGGAGATCCGCGCCAACAAGCGCTACAAGGACGTGGGCGACTTCTCGGTCGCAGGGCTCGCCCAGCGGCTGGTGCAGGACTTCGGCGACACGCCGCTCGACGTCGTGGTCCACTCGCTCGCGAACGGGCCCGAGGTGAAGAAACCTCTGCTGGAGACGAGTCGCGGCGGCTACCTCACCGCCGTGAGCGTGAGCGCCTATTCCCTGGTCTCCCTGGTCGCGCGCCTGGCGCCGCTCATGCGGCCCGGCGGCTCGTTCCTGTCGCTCACCTACATGGCGAGCGAGCGGGTGGTGCCGGGGTACGGCGGCGGGATGTCGTCCGCCAAGGCGGCGCTCGAGAGCGATACGCGCACCCTCGCCTTCGAGGCTGGCCGCAAGTACGGTGTGCGGGTGAACACCATCTCGGCGGGCCCGCTCGCGTCCCGCGCCGCGAGCGCCATCGGGAAGATCGAGAAGATGGTCGAGTACTGCGCGGCCAACGCGCCCCTCGGCGAGCCGCTCACCGCCTGGGAAGTCGGCGCCACCGCCGCCTTCCTCGCGAGCCCGCTCGCCAGCGGGATCACCGGGGCGACGATCTATGTGGACAAGGGATATCACGCGATGGGGATGGCGGTGGACGCGGGGCTCGGGGCTGGGGGCTAGGGGCTCGGGCGGAGCCATGAGGGGGGTTCCGAGCCTCTAGCCCCCAACCCCGAGCCCCCTCAGCACCGTCGTCCCGACTGCACACCGATTAGCCGCGTAAGCGAGGAGCCTGCCCAAGGCGCCGACGGCGCCCTCCCGCAGCCCCACCGGCCGGCTCCCCACGTCCCACGCGTACACCGGCACGCGCGACAGGCCGAGCGGGCTCCCGTTGCCCCGCCCCCGCACGCCGCCGAACCCCAGCTCGTACCCCGCCGCGCGCGCCAGCCGCTCGATCCGTCCGTCGGCCGCGCCGAAGGGATAAGCGACCGCCCGTCCCGCCGCCGCGCCCAGGCGCGCCCCGAGCGTCTCCCGGGAGCGCCCGAGCTCGTCCGCGGCGCGGGCGTCGTCGAGCCAGGTGAGGCGCGCGTGGGACGCGGTGTGTGAGCCGAAGTCGAACCCCCGCGCCCGCCACGCCTCGATCGCGGGCCAATCCAGGTGGGCGAGCCTGCGCCACGTGTAGCGAGCGTCCCAGGTGTTCGTCCGGCCGACGTGGTCCGTGATGAGAAACGTGGTGGCGGTGAAGCCGAGGTCGGCGAGCAGCGGGTACGCGTGCTCGGCGAGCGAGGCGTAGCCGTCGTCGAAGGTCAGGAGGAATTCGCGCGGCGGATCCGCACGATGTAGGGGCACGGCATGCCGTGCCCCTACGGTATCGATGCGCCGCGCGAATTCCTCCAGGGTGACGGTGCGCCATCCCGCTCGCGCCAGCGCCGTCATCTGGCGCCCGAACACCGACCGCGCGACGCGCGTCACGCCCAGCTCCAGCGAGCCGCCGATGCGGTGGTAACAGAGGACGGCGGGCCCCACTAGAACTCCCGCTTCTTCATCTCCGAGAAGAAGTCGCGCCGCTCGAGATCATCATCTGTTGTCTCGGGCGGCAGCGTGGCGTCGTATTGGCGCTTCACCTTCCGTTTCGCCTTTGCGGCCTTGGCGGCGTTCTTGCGCACCAGAGCCGCCAACTTCTGCTCGTCGCTCTTCGACATCCCGCCGCTCCTTGCGTGCGTGAATGGAACGTCCTCGTGCACCCGCGGGAAAGCTAGCGGGAGGGTCGCGCCGGCTGTAGGGTCCTAACGCGCGAAGCCCCCGCTCCGCTGTGCCAGCACGGTGCCGACCAGCAGGATGGCGGCATCCAGGTAGATGAGCCCGAGATGGCCGAGCGTGGCGATGCCGTACGCGTAATGCAACGGCAGGGCGATTCCGACCCCGATCACCGGCGCGAAGAACGCCGTCCACAAGGCCCACCGCTGCCCGGTGCGGATGCCGCGCCACGCCAGCGCGATCACAGCCACGCCGAGCGCGATGATGAACGCGGCCACGGCCACCTGCAGGTGGCTGATATAGTTGAACAGGTGGGGGCTGAAGGCGCGAATCTGCTCGGGCGTGCCGCCGATGTGCTCCGGAGTGAGGCCGAGCTCGATGAAGCCCGTGAAGTTGCGGACCAGGAACATGAGCCCGTAGCCGACCAGACCGATGCCGGCGAGGGTGACCAGGTTGGCGCCGAGCTGCGAGGAAGACGGGGTGGGCCGCGCGGTCATCGAAGAGCCTCCGTGGAACGGGTCGCACCAAGCTGCACCGTCCGCCCCAGGGCCGCAACCGGCCGCCGGTCGCCCTACAACCGCATCCGCTCGATCAGCGTGGTGAAGCGCCGCTGCCCGCGCAGCGGATCAAAGAGCGCGTTCACCTTGAGATACGCGAGCCACCCGCGCCGCTCCTCGTACGCCCGCTCGACCCATGCGAGCGCGTCGTCCCACCGCTCGAGTCCGATGCAGAGCGTCGCGAACGCGACCGACGAGACGTACCCCTCGCGCCGGCGCGCCTCGAGCTCGGCGAGCAGCTCCTCGGCGCCCTCCCGCCTGCCCGTCCGCGCCAGCAGGTAGCCCAGCGTGGCCATCGTGTAGTGTCCCGCCGCGGGGAGCGCCATCCCCTCGCGCAGCACCCGCTCCGCCTCCGCCCACTGTCCCTGCAGCGCGAGGGCGAGACCCAGGACGCGGTAGGTCTCCGCCGCGGTGGGGTTCATGGCGATCGCCCGCGAGAGGTGATAGCGCGCCTGGTCGTAACGCCGCGCGTAATAGTACACCCACCCCATGCTCCGCCGGATCGACACCGACGCCGGATCGAGCTCGAGCGCCGTGTGCCCTTCGACCAGCGCGTCGTCGAGCCGCCCCATCGCGGCGAGGAAGAACGCGTACCATTGATGCGCCGTGGGATACCGGGGGTCCAGTTCGATCGCCCGCTGGAATTCCCGCGCCGCTCCATCCCAGTCCCAGTCGTAGATGAAGAGCGCCCAGCCCAGCGACGCGTGCGCCTCGGCCACCGTTTCGTCGAGCTCGAGCGCCTTGCGCGCGTACGCCTTGGCGTGCGCGAACCCCTCGGCCACCGGGACGCTGCGGTAGTCGAGCTGCAGCGCGTAGGAGTCGGAAAGCCCGGCGTACGCCGGCGCGTAGCGGGGATCCTCCGCGATCGCCTGCTCGAAGTAGCCGATCGCTTCGGCGACCCCCTCCTGCGTGCGCTTGTTCCAGGCATAGCGGCCCTTCAGGTACAGCCCGTACGCCGCGATGCTCTGCGTGTAGCGCCGGGCGACGGGGGCGGGGGCGGTGAGCTCGGCGAACGACGTCGCACGCAGCGTGTCCACGATGGTGCGAGCGATCTCCTCCTGGATGGCGAGCACGTCCGCGAGCGTGCGATCGTAGCGCTCCGACCAGAGCAGCTGCCCGTCCTCCGCGGACGACAGCTGCGCCGTGATGCGCAACCGGTCGCCCGCCCGGCGCACCGTGCCCTCGAGCACCCAGGCCGCGCCGAGCAACGCGCCGATGGCGCGCACGTCCTGCGGCTTCCCCTTGAGCGCGAACACCGATGTGCGCGCGGCGACCCGCAGCCCTTCCACCCCGGCGAGGGCGGCGATCAGCTCGTCGGTGATCCCATCGCTCAGGTACTCGTTCTCGGGGTCGGGGCTCGCGTTGACGAACGGCAGCACGGCGATGCAGCGGGCCGCCACCCAGACCGCCGTTCCCGGCTCCGGCCCCCTGCCCTGTAGCGCGGCGACGAACGCGCCGGGCGAGGCAAAGCGGTCGGCGGGGTTCTTCGCGAGCGCCCGGGCCAGCGCGCGCTCGACGTGGGCCGGCGCGTCCGGCCGCAACGCGCGCAACGGGCGCGCCGTTTCCGTGACCTGCTTCGCCATGGTGGCGCGCGCGCCCGGGCCGCGAATCGGCGGCTCGCCCGCGAGCATCTCGTACACGACGCAGGCGAGGCTGTACACGTCGCTCGCGCCGCCCAGGTCCTGCTCCCCCGCCGCCTGCTCCGGGCTCATGTATTCGGGCGTCCCCAGGGCGAGGCCGACCTCCGTCACGGCGTCCCGCCCGGCCGCACTACAGGCGCGCGCGATGCCGAAATCGGCGAGCACCGCATGGCCGTCGGCGAACAGGATGTTCTCGGGCTTCACATCGCGATGCACGAAGCCCTCGCGGTGGGCGTAGTCGAGCGCGGCGCCCACGTCCCGGGCGATCCGCACGGCCTCCACCAGTGGGACGCGGGGCTCACGCTCGAGCCGCTGGCGCAGCGAGCCCTCCGGCACGTAGGGCGCGACGTAGTAGAGGAGGCCGCCGGCGTCGCCCGAGTCGATGAGCGGCACGATGTGGGGATGGCTGAGGCGCGCCGCGATGCTGATCTCGCGCAGGAACCGCTCGGCGCCGAGCGACGCCACGAGCTGCGGCTCCAACACCTTGATCGCGACCTTGCGGCCGTGCTTGCGGTCTTCCGCCAGGTACACCGCGGCCATGCCGCCGCGGCCGAGCTCGCGCTCGATGCCGTAGCGGTCGGCCAGCGCGGCAGCGAGAGCAGCCCGCGTCTCCGCCATGAGGTCTCAATATGCCCGAGCGTGCGGCTCGCGGCGAGCGCCGCCTTGCGGTCACGCGGCGCCCCGGCTAATTCTGTGGCCCCGGTTCCCGATCACCTCCTGCCGGAGGACTCGCCATGGCTCGCGCTCTCCCTCTCTCCATCGTGGCCGCGCTTGCGACCCTGCACTGCTCGCCGCCATCCGATGCCGCGGCGCCGCAGCTCGCGCTGTCCGCCGCCTCCGCGGCCACCACGCCAACGCTGAGGTCGCAACAGAGCGGCACCACCAATCGCCTTCAGGCGATCAGTCCGGTGAGCCCGCAGGTGGCGTGGGCGAGCGGCGTCGGCGGAACGTACGCCGTCACGACGGACGGCGGCGCGACCTG
Source organism: Gemmatimonadales bacterium (assembly GCA_036395195.1). Taxonomy (GTDB): domain Bacteria; phylum Gemmatimonadota; class Gemmatimonadetes; order Gemmatimonadales; family GWC2-71-9; genus AG41. Next base: position 16,682 of record DASWDP010000102.1, read on the forward strand.
GCGGGCCGGCGTGGTCCCGGGGGCCGAAGCTCTCCAGTTCCGCGACGTCGAGGGAGTGAGCGAGCAGGTCGCTTATCTGATGTCCGCCGGCTCCGGCGACTTGTCGCGCATTTACAAGACCGAGGACGGCGGGACGACCTGGTCGCTCCAGTTCCAGAACCGGGACCCGGACGCCTTCTACGACTGCTTCGCGTTCTGGACCCCGACGCGCGGCATCACGATGAGCGACGCGGTGAACGGCCGGTTTCCGGTGATCCGCACGACCGACGGCGCGACGTGGGAGGATATCGGGGACCGGTTGCCGGCCGCCCAGACCGGCGAAGCGGCGTTCGCCGCGAGCGGGACCTGCGTCACCGCCCAGGGCGGGAGGCGGGCGTGGATCGCGACTGGCGCCGCGGCGCGGGCGCGGGTCCTCGCCACGACCGACGGCGGCGAGACGTGGGCCGCTTACGACACACCCATCGTGCAGGGCACGCCCAGCTCCGGCGGCCTCAGCGTCGACTTCCGTGACGCTTTCCACGGCATCCTGGGTGGCGGCGAGCTCGCGGCGCCCACGGACTTGTCCGACAACGTCGCCCGTTCGAGCGACGGCGGGAAGACCTGGCGGCTCGCCAGCCGGACTCCATTTCCAGGGGCGGTGTTCGGCCTGAGCTACGTGCGCGGCCTCGGTCAGACGACCGTGGTGGCGACGGGGCCGGGCGGCGCGGCCTGGTCCCCGGATGAAGGGGACACGTGGTTCAGCCTGTCCGGGGTCGCGAACTGCTGGGCGGTGGCGTTCGCCAGTCCCGCCGCGGGGTGGCTGGTCGGGACCGGAGGCCAGATCCTGAAGATCAGCTTCTGACCGGTGGTTCCTCCCGAGACATTAGCCGCGCGTGGCCCTCCACAACACGAGGAGCGCCACGGCGGTCGGGACGGCAAAGACGACCGAGAAGAACGAGGCCTCCGGCGATGACCTTGATCGTGTGCGTCATATAGAGTCTTCCTCCTACGTTCGTCAGCCTTCGATCTTGTAGACCTCGCGTCGGCCGTAGTCTACGAGATCGTGATACCCTTTCATGAGGTCCTCGAACTCCTTCATGTCGTCGCTGCTCTGCCCGCCGCCTTGCATCATGCGTTCGAACTCCTCCATGCTCGCCACTTCCATCTCGGCGACGAGCGTCCAGTACCGCTCGGCACAGACGTCGGTCATGACGCGCATCTTTGGCATGCCGACCTTCGCGCTGAGCTTGGCCATGGCCAGAAACTTCTCTACCATCGGGCGTACCTTACCCGGCTTGCAGTACATGATCTCGCGAATGAGCAACATGCGGGTCTCC
>DASWDP010000103.1:0-6132 GCA_036395195.1 Gemmatimonadales bacterium
CCGTCCACCCCCGTCGCCGCCTCCACCACCTCGACGTCCAGGCCGGAGTTCTCGATCGTCAGCACCAGCGCCCGCAGGTAGCCCGGATCGTCCTCCACCACGACCACCACGTCGTGCCCATTACCATGGTCCAATTCGGGCGGGACCGCCATCTCGTGCGCGCGCAGAAACGCCACCAGATCGTCGGATTCGACCCGGCGCCGCCCCGTGGGCGTCTTGTGCCCCTTAAGCAGCCCCTGATCGATCCAGTTCGCAACTGTCGCCGGCGACACCTGACACACGCGCGCCACGCGCAGCGTACCCCAATACCGCTTAGTCACGGGCGAACCCATAGGATGGGAAATAGCACCAAAACAGGAAAGCCGCAATGTCCCTGAGGTACCGGTGCAACACGCCACGAGGCATGCATGATAACATACTGATGAGTAATGACTTACCGACGGGCGTCTGCCCAGCGGTTAGTGGCATCGAGCACTGCAAGCACCGAGCTGCGCTCCGCGCTCTCCCGGATCTCACACGTCCCGGTCAGGAGTTGGGCCTCGCGACCCCCAAGTCCGTGCACCGCGACCAGGACGAACTTGCGATCGAACGCCTCTACCAGCTGGGCACCCTCGAGCGCCACGGAGTTGTCAGCGAGGAGCTCATCGAGGCACAACGACGCCGCCCGGGCCGCGGCCTCCACCCGATTGCGCGCCGTGTCGGTCCCCTGCTCCTCGGCCTCGGCCTCCTTCCCGTCGAACGAGAGCCGCACGCGCACCACCACCCGCTGCGGGCGCTCCGACGGGCGCACTTCGAGCCCCTGAAACACCACGACCCGCTTGTTGGCGCGGGTGCGCACCGCCTCCTCCTGCAACTGCTCGATCGGCCGTACGTCTGCCGTCTGCGCCACGCTGATCTTGCGGTGGTCGATCTTCATCCCGAGCTGCGCTATCAGCGCCGACTCGATGTTGCGGACCACTTGCTTGGGCTGCACGTCGCTCATGGTGAGGACGTGGATCTCGCTCACCTCGCCGAGCGGCGTCACCACCACGCGCGCCGACAGGACGCCCGTGAGGCTCGTGAGCAGGTTCTCGGCCCGCTTCACCCCCCACGGGTCGGGTCTCGGTCCTTCGCTCAAGGGCAGCACCCCCAGCTCCCCCAGGCTCTCGCCCATGTCGGCCGGCTTTGATGTCACGTCTCGCGCTCTCCTGTTGCGACCTGATTGGCATTCAAGAATTGGAAGGGACCCTTAGGTTCTCCCGTCACCAAGCGACTGCGTAATTGCCCAACGCAAAAAGCAATGCGAGCAGTGTCATCGAGCGTCACCCCCTTCAGGCTCACGAGTAGCTTCTCGTTAGACCAGGAGTGGCACGCCTCGCTACGGCGTACCCGCACGCTCCGCTCGTCAAACCTTTCGCTCAGCTCGGCTCAGGCAACGTGACCAGGGGTCCCTTTGTTTGAGTGTCGAAGGGCGCTACCTGTAGCGCCAGCGCCACGATTGGGCGGTGCCTATAGTGTCTTCGGCTTCTTCAGAACTCATAGAACGTGAAATACACCCAAAACACGCAATCCGCAAGACCAGTTGTGGAGCTAGTACAACAGGGCCCGTAGATGAGGCGGGGATTACGCGCGGAGGACTTATGTAACCAACTGCATCACGACAACTTACCTGCGGGCGTCTGCCCAACGATTGGTGGCATCAAGCACGGCGAGCACCGCGCTGCGCTCGGCGCTCTCCCGAATCTCGCACGTCCCCGTCAACAGCTGGGCCTCGCGGCCCCCGAGCCCATGCACCGCCACCAGGACGAACTTCCGGTCGAACGCCTCGATGATCTGCGCGCCTTCCAGCGCCACCGAGTTGTCGGGGAGCAGCTCATCGAGGCACGACGAGGCCGCGCGAGCCGCGGCCTCGACCCGATTGCGCGCCGTGTCGGTCCCCTGCTCCTCGGCCTCGGCCTCCTTCGTCTCGAACGAGAGCCGCACGCGCACCACCACCCGTTGCGGGCGCTCCGAGGGCCGCACCTCGAGCCCCTGGAAGACCACGACGCGCTGCTTGGCGCGCGACCGGATCGCCTCCTCCTGTAGCTGCTCGATCGGCCGCACGTCCGCGGTCTGCGCCACGCTGATCTTGCGGTGGTCGATCTTCATCCCGAGCTGCGCCATCAGCGCCGACTCGATGTTGCGGACCACCTGCTTGGGCTGCACGTCGCTCATGGTGAGGACGTGGATCTCGCTCACCTCGCCGAGCGGCGTCACCACCACGCGCGCCGACAGGACGCCCGTGAGGCTCGTGAGCAGGTTCTCGGCCCGCTTCACCCCCCACGGGTCGGGACCCCCTGCCCCCCCCGTCCCCGCCAGCCCCCCCTGTCCCGCCGTCGTGAGGGGCAGCGACTCCCGCTCCGCTCCGCCGTCCGGTGTCACCTTAGCGCTCTCCCGTTGCCACCTGGTTCCGTCCCGAAGCCTTGGCGCGGTACAGCGCGCGGTCGGCCGCCACCAGCACGTCCTCGGTCTCGGGGCCGACACCCGGCACGAACTGCGCCACCCCGATGCTCGCGGTCACGAGCGCCTCGGGATAGCCGAGGCGCCGCCCCATCGCCTCCACGCTGACCCGCACTTTCTCCGCCACTCCGTGCGCACCCTCCATCGCCGTGCGGACCAGCACCAGCACGAACTCGTCGCCGCCGTAGCGCGCCGCGAGGTCGGTCGAGCGGATGTGCGTGCCGCACTCGCGCGCCGCGCTCCGCAGCACTTCGTTCCCCGCCTCGTGGCCGAACTGGTCGTTCACCTGCTTGAAGTTGTCCAGGTCCACGAACAGCAGGGCGAACGGATCGCCCGTCCGGTCGCTCCGCGCCACCTCGCTAGCCAGCCGGTCCCGCAGCACGCGGTAGGTGGCGAGTCCGGTGAGCGCGTCCACCGCCGCCTGAAGCTGCGATTGCTTGACCAGATTGTCGAGATAGGGAGGGCACGACTTGAGCGTCGTCCGCCCTAGCGCCGCCGCCTCCGCGAACGCCCGGCACGTGCCGTAGCCGCACGCGCCGCAGTCCCACGGCTTGCCGTTCGGCGCGACGCCGATCTCGCCCAGGATGCCCTCGATCCGCTCCGCCGGCGCCTCCCGGCCGTCGCGGGGGATCGGGAAGACTTCCCCGATCTGGACCTGGCCGGCGACGCCCTCGTCCACCACCGGCGCGCGCGCCCGCGCCGGCTCTGTGGCGCCGACGATCTCCCGCCGCCGGAACAGCTCCGCCTTCGGGCCCAGCAGGGGATGGTCGAGGCACCCCTCGCAGGGCAGGATGTCCACGAACCCCAGGTCGATGTGGTCCACCGCGACCGCGCGCGCGATCACCTCGAGCGCGCCCAACCCGCGGAGCTTGCGGAACCGCCGGCTCGCGTGCGTCTCTTCCGTCAGGACCTCGAGCGGCAGGCCGCCCGCCGTGCTCCAGTGCCGCCGCCGCTCCTCCGGCACGCGGCTGAAGTAGGGCAGCTGGTCGCCCACCGCCACCCCGCGGCGCGCCAGGACCCCCGCCAGGTCGTCGAAGGTGATCGCCGCGTCCACGTCCGGCCCCCCCTCCGTGATGCAGACGCCGGTGTAGACCACCGGCGTGGCGGCGCCGTACAGCCGCTTCAGGTACCGCGCCTCCGCGGCGATGGGCGTGGCCACCGGCGCCAGGTACGGGATCAGTTCGGGGTACTGCGTCCGGACGGTCTGCACGATGACCGGGCAGGTGCTGCGGATCATCGTCCCCCAGCCGTCGTCCCCCCAGAGCGCGAGGTACTCGCGCGCCACCAGCTCGTCGCCCAGCACGCCGCGGTGCACGGTGCGGAACCCCGCGGCGTAGCACGCGTTCACAACCTGTTCTGGCGTCGAGGGATAGAAGTACGCCGCCGATTCGACGCTGAGGATCAGGACGGCGTGTCCGCCGCGCGCCAGCTCGTACGCGCGCGCTACGTCGCCCACCGCCACGATCGCATCGTGGGGACAGGCCGGGAGGCACAGCCCGCACCGCGTGCACGCCTCGTCCACGATGCGGACCTGCTGGGCGTCGACCGCTACGGCGTCCGCGGGGCACACCCGCACACACGCCATGCAGGCGACGCAGTGGTCCGGATCGATCCTAAAGTCCACGGGACATCCGGCCGGGGCGCTACAGTGTCGTGAGAGAAGTGAGTAAAGGGCGCCGTAACATGGGCCGCGGTTGTCCGGCTGTCAAATTCAGACGAGGGCGTATTCTTTGAGCTTCCGGTACAGCGTGCGCTCGCCGATTCCGAGGATCTCGGCGGCCTTGCGGCGGTTGCCCTTGGTCCCGTGCAGGGCGGCCGCGATGGCGGCGCGCTCGACGTCGGCCATCGTCATGCCGGCGTGGTACACCACCTCCCCTTCGGGAGCCGGCTCGGCCTCGACCGGCGTCGCGGGCGCCAGGGTCGCACCGGGCCCGACCTCGATCACCTCGACTCGCTGCGGGCGCTCCTCCAGCCGGCGCCGCAGCTCCTCCACCTGGAGCTTGAGCTCGACGAGGCTGCGGAAGATGAACTCCAGCTCCTGGCCCGCGACGTCGCGGGTCGCCCCGACGAGCCGCATCGGAAGCCCGCGGCCCCGCTCGCGGATGTCGCGCGGAATGTCGCTCGCCCGGATCTCGCCCTCCGGCGCGAGCACCACCATGGATTCCACGAGGTTGCGGAGTTGGCGCACGTTGCCGGGCCAGTCGGCGTCGACCAGGAGCTGTAGCGCTTCAGGCGTGATCCCCCGGAACGCGCGGTCGTGGGCGGTCGCGAATTCGGCGATAAAGCGGCGCACCAGGAGCGGGATGTCGGCCTTGCGCTCGCGCAGCGGCGGCAGGTAGATGGCGAGGACGTTGAGGCGGTAGAACAGGTCGTCGCGGAACCGCCCGAGCGCCACTTCCTCCTTGAGCGACTTGTTGGTCGCCGCGATCACCCGCACGTCCACCTTGATCGGCTGCGTCCCGCCCACCCGGAAGAAGCTCCGGTCCTCGAGCACCCGCAACAGCTTGACCTGGGTGGCGGGGGCCATCTCCCCGACCTCGTCGAGGAAGATCGTCCCGCTGTCGGCCAGCTCGAAGCGGCCCAGCCGGCGCTCGGCCGCCCCTGTGAACGCGCCCTTCTCGTGCCCGAACAGCTCGCTCTCGAGCAGGGTGTCGGGGATCGCGGCACAGTTCACGGCGATGAACGGCTTCCCGTGGCGGGGCGAGAGCTCGTGGATCGCGCGCGCCACGAGCTCCTTGCCCGTCCCCGACTCCCCCTCGATGAGCACCGTGGAGCTCACGGGAGCCATCTGCTCGATCTTGACGAGCACTTCCTGAATGGGGGCGGACTCGCCCATGATCCCGGTGCGCTGCTGCAGCTTGCGGCGCTCGATCAGGCGGCGAACCGTGGCCGTCACTTCCCCGGGGTCGGCGGGCTTGGTCAGGGAGGCCGTGAGACCGAGCCGGCGGGCGAGCCCCTTGGCGTCGGGCTCGGTCTGCTCCACCAAGCCGAGCGTGGAGATCGAGCGGTCGCGCGCCAGCGTGAGGAGCTGGGCGGCGCCGGCCTCGTGCAGCCCGCCGGTCACGACGATGCAGTCGGGAGGGGGATCGCGGCGCACCGCCTCGCGCGCTTCGTCGAGCGAGGCGAGGGTGGTCCGGAATCCCGCGGCTTCGAGATCCGCGTTGCTGCGGACCGCGTGCTCGAGATCGTCGGTGGTGACGAGGATCCGGTCCGCCATCAGTGCTCCGTCCGCGTTCCCGTGACCAGGTCCACGGCGTGCTCGAGCAGCTCGTCCAGCACGGCGAGCCCGTCCTGCACGCCGCCGCTCGAGCCGGGGAGGTTCACGATCAGGGTGCGGCCGCGGCTGCCCGCCACCCCGCGCGACAGCCAAGCGCGGGGGAAGCGCGGCGCCGCCGCCGCCCGCAGCGCTTCGGCGATCCCCGGCGCGGGCCGGTCGAGCACCGCCGTCGTCGCCTCGGGCGTGACGTCGCGCTCCGTGAGGCCGGTGCCGCCCGTGGTCAGGATCGCGTCCACCTCACCCGAGTCCGCCCAGCGCGCGAGCTTGCCCGCGATGCGGTCGGCCTCGTCGGGCACGACGCTGCGCACCACCACCTCGTAGCCGCGCCCGCTCGCCCACTCGAGAATCGCGTCGCCCGACGTGTCGGCCCGTTGCCC
>DASWDP010000104.1:0-6212 GCA_036395195.1 Gemmatimonadales bacterium
TCCTCCTTGAAGAGGTTCTTCAGTCCGTCGGCGGCGGGTTGCAGCAGCCCCTGCGGCCCCACGCGGTTCGGCCCCAGCCGGTCCTGCATCCACGCGCAGATGCGCCGCTCGGCCAGCGTGAGCAACGCGACCCCGACCATGATCACCGTGAAGACCACGACGACCTTGATCGCGGAGGTCACGAGAAAGAACGTCATGCGGGCACTGCCGCGCCCGGCGACAGCCTGCGGCCCGTGAGCGCGAGCTCGGCGTACGAGAGCCCGCGGAACGGCTCTACCGTCGTGGCGAGCCGCTCGAACGCCTCGGCCGCGCTCCCCAAAGGCCGGCTGCGACCGAGCGCGGCGCCGAGCTCCGCGAGCACCCACCACGCGGGCCGGGCCATCCCCGGCGCCGGCTTGGCCTGGAAGTAGCGCTGCGCGCGGCCGTCCCGGTTCACGTAGGTGCCGTCCTCCTCGGCCACGTTCGCGAGCGGCAGCACCACGTGGGCGTCGCGCGCGCCGTCGGGCAGCACCGTGCCGGCGTAGATCAGCGCCCCGGCCGTCCGCACGCTCAGCTCGGGCTCATCGAGCACGAACAGCAGGGCCGCGGACTCCGCCGCCCGGAGCGCGGCGGCGTAATCCCGCGTGTAGCCGAGGAGCTCCGCCCCGGCGCCGTTGGGCGCCCGCTCGGCGCGGAGCGCCAGATTCGGCACGCCCGCGAGCGGCGCTTCCTCCCCCATCACGACCTGGAATGCGCCGGTCCAGTCGAAGCCGGCGAACAGCTCGCGCGCGAGGAACAACGCCTCGGTCGAGGCGCGCGGCGACACCAGGGCGACGGCCGTGCCCCCTCCCCCTCCCCCTCCCCCTCCCCCCGCCCCGCGCAGCAGCGCCGCGACGCGCTCCAGCGCCTCGTCCCAGTCGGTGGCGTGCAGTTCACCCTCCCGGCGGACTAGCGGCGCCTCGATCCGGTCCCCGCGGTTGATCCAGCGGTAGTTCATGCGGCCGTGGTCGCAGATGAAGTAGCGGTTCACGTCGAGATTCGACCGCGGCCGCACGCGCACCACGACGCTCTCCCTGGTGTCCAGCGTCACGTTGCATCCCTGCGAGCAGCCGGTGCACACCGACGCCGTCTTATCGAGCTCCCAGGCGCGTGCCTTGTGCAGGAAGTCCTTGGACAGGAGCGAGCCGACGGGGCAGAGATCCACCACGTTGCCGGCCCACGGGTGATCGAGCCGCGCCTCGGGATGAACGCCGATGTAGGCCCGGTCGCCGCGTTCGGACACGTTGAGCACCGGCTCCTTCGCGACGTCTTCCATGAACCGCACGCAGCGCGTGCACAGGATGCAACGGTTGGGCACGTACAGCACGTCGGGCCCGAAGTCCTCGACCGGGTTGAAGCGCTTGGGGTACTCGGGGCTGTAGCGGGTGGCGGGGCGTCCTTCCTGGAACGTGAAGTCCTGCAGCTCGCACTCGCCCGCCTGGTCGCAGATAGGGCAGTCGAGCGGGTGGTTGATCAGCAGCAGCTCGAGCACGCCCATCCGCGCATCCTTCGCCTGCGGAGACTGCGTGCACACCACCATCCCCTCCGCCACCTGCGTGGCGCAGGCGATCTGCAGCTTCGGGGCCTTCTCGATCTCCACCAGGCACATGCGGCACACGCCCGCCACGGGCAGCCCCGGGTGGTAGCAGTAGTGCGGGACGAGCACCCCCGCCTGCTTCGCAGCCTCGATCACGAGCATGCCCTTCGGGACGCTCACCGGCACGCCGTCGATCGTGAGGTTGATGAGCTCTTCAGACATCAGGACTTCCCCATCCCGTTCGACCGTGCCCTGAAGGGCCGGCTCGGCCCCTGCACGCGCCCTGAAGGGCGATCCGGCACCGTGCGTCCTTCAGGACGCCCGACTTGGCCGAGCCGGCGCTTCAGCGCACGGATCACGACGAACGGTCCCATCATGCCGCGATCACGGGAAGCTTTTTCCCTGTGATGTACGCTTCGAACTCGTTCTTGAACTTCTTGATCCCGGACACCACCGGCGCGGCGCACGAGTCCGACAGGACGCAGATCGTCTTGCCGGTCATGTTCTCCGACAGGTCGAGCAGCAGATCGAGGTCCGCAGCCTTGCCCTGGCCCGCGAGGATGCGCTCGAGGATCTTCGTGGTCCACGCGGTGCCTTCGCGGCACTGCGTGCACTGGGCGCAGGACTCGTGGGCGTAGAAGCGCGCGAGCCGCATGATCTGGTAGACCATGTCCGCCGAGTCGTCGAGGACGATCACGCCGCCGGACCCGAGCATCGAGCCCTTCTCGACCACGCCCTCGTAGTCGAGCAGGCAGCTCTCGGTCTCCTCGCGGTTCAGGATCGGCACCGAGGAGCCCCCGGGGATGCAGGCCTTGAGGGTGCGGCCGGGGCGCATGCCGCCGCACAGATCGTACAGCAGGTCCTTGAGCGGGAAGCCCATCGTGACCTCGAAGTTGCCGGGCTGCTGCACGTGACCGCACACGGAGAAGAGCTTCGTGCCGGTGCTCTTCGGGCTCGAGAGCGAGAGCCCCTTGTACCATGCGGCGCCGTTCTTCAGGATGTGGGGGACCGCCGCGAGGGTCTCGACGTTGTTGATGGTGGTGGGCATGCCGAAGAGGCCGGCGGCCGCGGGGAACGGCGGCTTGATTCGCGGGTTCCCGCGCTTGCCCTCGATCGAGTTCATCAGCGCCGTCTCTTCCCCGCAGATGTAGGCGCCCGCGCCGCGGTGCAAGTGGATCTTGATCTGCCCGAACACGCCCGCCGCGTTCGCCTCCACCAGCGCCTTTTCCATCACGGTGAGCGGCTCGGTAAACTCGCCGCGGATGTAGATGTAGGCGACCTCGGCCTGGATCGCGTGGGCCGCGATGGCGGTGCCCTCGAGCAGCGCGTGGGGCGTCCAGCGCATGATCTCGCGGTCCTTGAACGTGCCGGGCTCGGATTCGTCGGCGTTCACGCACAGGTAGTGCGGCCGCTTCTTCTCCTTCGGCATGAACGACCACTTGAGCCCCGTCGGGAACCCGGCCCCGCCGCGGCCGCGCAGCCCCGACTCCTTGACGACGTCGATGATCTTGGTGGGCTCGAGCGCGAGCGCCTGCTCGAGCGCCGCGTATCCGCCGCGCTTCACCCAGCCCTTGTAGCTCCGCGCCTCCGCGTCACCGAAGTGCTTGGAGAGGACGACCGTTTCCTTGGGATGCGGCTTCTGGGGGTACCCCATCTACTTGTACCTCTTCACGAGCTCCGGGACCTTGTCCGGCGTGACGCTCTCGATGAAGTCGTCGTCGATCAGCACCGGTGTCGCGAACCCGCACGCCCCGAGGCACTCCACTTCGATCACCGTCCACTTCCCGTCGGGGCTCGTGGCCCCGGGCTCCTGCGCGCCGGTCGCCTGGAGGAAGGCGTGCATCACGCCTTCCGCCCCGCAGAGGTTGCACGGCGAGGTGGTGCACACCTGCACGAAGTGGCGGCCGACCGGATGCTGGTGGTACATGGTGTAGAACGTGACCACGCCCTTGACGTACGCGGGAGTGAGGCCGACCACCTCGGCCACCTCGGCCATGTTGCGGTCCGAGATCCAGCCGCGCGCCTGTTGCACCAGCCACAACGCCGGCAGCAGCGCCGCCTGCTTCGTGGGGTAGCGAGCGAGCGTCTCGTTCAGCCGCTCGAGCGTCTTCCCCGCGAACACCGGCTCGTACTCCTCCGCGCCCGCCTGCAGCGTCGGGTGCGCTCCTCCACCGACACTCATCGATCCACCTCGCCCATGACGATGTCCACCGACGCGTTGATCGCGATCAGGTCGCTCAAGAGGTGCCCCTCCGCCATCTTCGGCAGCGCGGCGAGGTTGATGAACGACGGCGGGCGGATGCGCCACCGCACCGGCTTCGCGGTGCCGTCGGAGACGAGGTAGGTGCCGAGCTCGCCCTTGGGATTCTCGATCCCCACGTACGCTTCACCCACCGGCGCCTTCACGCCCTCCATCACTTGCTTGAAGTGATAGATCATCGCCTCCATGTCGCTCATCGCGCGCGACTTGGGGGGCAGGATGATCCGCGGGTCCGCGACGTTCACCGGGCCGTCGGGGAGACGGTCCAGCGCCTGCTGCAGGATGCGGTTCGCCTGATGGCATTCCTCGAGCCGCACGAGGTAGCGGTCGTACACGTCGCCGTGCTCGCCCACCACGACGTCGAAGTCGTAGGTCTCGTAGCCGAGGTACGGCTTGTCTTTGCGCACGTCGTAGGGGACGCCGCTGGCACGCAGCATCGGGCCGGAGAGCGAGTAGTTGATCGCTTCCTCCCGCGTCAGCGCGCCCACGCCCTGGGTGCGCCCCACCCACACCGCGTTGCGTGTCAGCACCCGGTCGATTTCGGCGAGCGTCTTCGGGTAGGTGCTCGTGAAATGCCGCAGGCCTTCCACGAAGCCGTCCGGCACGTCGGCCATCATGCCGCCCACACGCGTCACGCTGGTCGTGAGCCGGGCGCCCGTCCACGCCTCCTGCAGATCGTAGATGCGCTCGCGCTCCTGGAATGCCCACAGGAACGGGGTGAAGGCGCCGAGATCGATGGACGTGGTGCCGAGCCACACCATGTGGGAGATGATCCGGCTCATCTCGCAGGCGATCACCCGCAGCACCGTGCAGCGCGGGGTGATGTCGATCCCCATCAGCCGTTCCGCCGCGAGCGCGAAGCCGACGTTGTTCGCCATCGGCGACAGATAATCGGTGCGATCGGTGAGCGGGATGATCTGGTTGTAGTGGCGGTACTCGCCGAGTTTCTCGAACCCCGAGTGGAGGTAGCCGACGTGCGGGATGACGCGGACCACCGTCTCGCCGTCGAGCTCGACCACGAGGCGGAGCACGCCGTGCGTGGCGGGGTGCTGCGGCCCGAGGTTGATCAGCATGTGCTCGGAGGCGAGCTCCGGCTCGGCCGCGACGCCGAGCGGCACGCGGACCGGCTGACCTTGCGCGTCGAGGCCGGGGCTCGCGAGCTCGAGCTCGACGGTCCGCTTGCTCATTCGGAGTCCGGGACCTTGCCGCGCTCGCCCTTGCGCAGCCGCTCCTGCATGTCGGGGGGCAGCTCGTCGTACGCCGCAGCGATGGACAATTCCTCCATCGAGTAGTGCGCCTCCGGGTTGGCGGCGAGCGCCTGGCGCACCTGCTCGGCGCGGCTGAACCGGCCGCGCAGCGGGAAATCCTTCCGCAGCGGGTATCCCTCGGCGTACGTCTCCCACATCAGGATGCGCCGCAGGTCGGGGTGACCCCGGAAAGTGACGCCGAACATGTCGTACACTTCCCGCTCGAGCCAGTCGGCGCCGCGCCACAGCGGCACCACGGAGTCCACCGTCAGGTCGCCCCCCGGGTCCAGTTCCACCTTGACCCGCAGGTCGGCGCGACGCTCCAGCGAGCGCAGGTTGTACACGAGCTCGAGCGGCCGCTCCCGGTCGCGGTACTCGACGGCCGTGACGTCCACGAGGTAGTCGTACCGCTGCTCCGGCGTGTCGCGCAGCCAGCGCATCACGTCCGTCAGCCGGTCGGGCGCGACGTACACGATCGTGTCGCCGCACGCCTCGACGGCGCGGCCGATCGCGCTGCCGAAGGTCGCCCGGAGAGCGTCGACGGACGCGTTCACTCGGAGCGGAACTGGTGGACCGAGTTGCCGAACGGCTCCGAGATCTCGTCGATCGTCTCGGGGGGGAGCCGCAGGCCGCGCCCGTCGAGCGGCTGCTCCTGCCGCAGCGACGGATCGAGCAGCGATTCGCCCTTGATCTTCTTGTGGAGGAGCAGCACGCCGTACAGCAGGCCCTCGGGCCGCGGCGGGCAGCCGGGGACGTACACGTCCACCGGCACGATGGTGTCGATGCCCTGCACCATCGCGTAGTTGTCGAAGATGCCGCCGGTCGAGGCGCACGCGCCCATCGAGATGACCCACTTGGGCTGCGGCATCTGGTCGTAGATCCGCCGGATCACGGGGGCGAGCTTGAACGGCAGCCGGCCGGCGCAGATCAGCACGTCGGCCTGGCGCGGCGAGAAGGCCTGCCGCTCCATCCCGAAGCGCGCGAAGTCGAAGCGGCTCGCGGCGGTGGCCATGAACTCGATGGCGCAGCAGGCCGTCCCGAACGGCATCGGCCACAGCGAGTTGGCGCGCGACCAGTTCACGGCCTTGTCGGCCCCCGTCACCCGCACTACCCACTTGGTCAGCTCCTCGAAGCGGGTGGTGAGCCAGTT
>DASWDP010000105.1:0-10479 GCA_036395195.1 Gemmatimonadales bacterium
CCGCGACACCGTGCCCGTTCCCCCGGCGCTGGTGCAACAACGCGGCCGCCGCCTGGATCAATCCCTGCCAGACGCCCGCCGCGTCCTCCTCGCCCTCCCTAATAATAGAACGCCAGACGGTTTCCAGCGCTTCGTGGGCGACCCAATAGTCGCCGGCGTTGAAGAGGTCGCGGGCGCGCGTCAGGATCGCTTGGCGCTCCTGAGGCGTCATGGGCCGGAGAGGGCGGTAGAGGACGGCAGAAGACGGTAGAGGTCGGCGCACATTCCGTCTTCTACCGCCCTCTACCGCCTTCTACCGCCCCGAGCCGCAGCAAGTTGACCGCCCCGTGGCAGCTCGAGATCGTCCCCACCAGCACCGCCGCCGCGGCGCCGCCCGCACCCGCGGTCTTCACGATGGCATCCCCCTCGAGCACCGCCTCCACCGCGAACGTGCCGACGCCCAACACGTGGTGGCGGCACACGAACAGCGCCGGGCCGTGCACCGTCTCGCCCGCCGCGCGCAGCCGCTCGGCGAGCCCGCGCACGGCGTCGCGCATCTCCCAGGTGCGGGTGTTCCCGATGGCGGGGCAGATCGTGGGCTCGATGCAGTGCGTGGGACAGATCCAGTCGGCGAACGAGACGTAGCGCGTGCCGTCGGGCGCGGTGCGGTCGTACGGGGTGCCGAGCGAGTCGGGGATGGGCGCCACGGCGATCGGGCGATCCGGCCACCGCTCGCGCGCCCGCGTCAACACCCACTCGAACATGAGGTGCGGCATCAGCGGCGACGGGACGATGTAGTCCTGGGGCTCCCCGGGGCGCACCCGCTCCGCCTCGCCTAAGAATGCGGCGAAATACGCGTGCCAGTCGGCGATCGCGAACGTACGGTCGTCCGCCTCGCCCAGCTCGACGCGCGCCCGGCACCGCGGATCGCGATCGACGACGATGACGCGCCGGAACCGGGCTTTCTCCTTCTCCCTCGCCCGGGCGAGCTGGCCGGCGTAGAACGTGCCGTAACACCCGCCGCCGATGACGACGACGTCGCGCATCACCACCACGGTCACACGTCCCCGGCGACGGGGAGAATCTCGCCCGTGACGGCGCGCGCCTCGTCGCTCGCCAGGTAGAGCACCGCCGAGACCAGCTCGTCGAGCTCGACCCAGCGGACCTTGGCGTCCTTCATCTGGGCGACGTTGTCGCCGGTCCTCATCGTTCCGGGCGCCACGGCGTTCACCCGCACGCCCCCGTCCCGGAACTCCCGGGCGAGGGCGCGGGTGAGCCCGGCGACCGCGGACTTAGCGGCGATGTAGCCCGCCATCTGGCTCTGGGGCTTGAGGACCGCCATGGACGCGAAATTGACGATGGCGCCACCGCCGCGCTCGAGCAGTGCGGGGATGGCGGCCTGCGAGACGAAAAACGTGGTCTTGATGTTGACCGCGAGCTCACGGTCGAGCTGCTCCGGCGTCAGGTCCAGGGCGGACCCGTAATTCAAGAGCCCGCCGGCGACGTTGACCAACACGTCGAGGCCGCCGAAGTGGCGCCGCGCCGCAGCGACGGCCTCGCGGGCGGCCGCGGGCGTCGTGAGGTCGCCCGCGACGGGGCGGACGTCGAAGCCGTCGGCCGTAAGCTCTTGCGCGCGCTCGGCGAGGCCGGCGGTGTTGACGTCGGCGATGACGAGCTTCGCCCCGGCGCGGCCGAACCCGCGCGCCACGGCGTGACCGATCTGGCCCACCCGGCCGACGCCGGTGACGAGCGCGACCTTGCCCCGAAATTCAGGAGGCATCCGCCAGGGGAGCTACGATCTCGTCCGCCGCCGGCGCTCCCCGCGCCGCGAACGCGATCGTGCCGTCCCGGCGCACCACGTAGACGGACCGCTGAATGCCGTGCCCGTCGTCCTTCAGCGCGCGGTAGGCCCGCGCGATTGCGCGGTCGGGGTCGGAGAGGAGCGGAAAGTTGAATCCCAGTTTGGTCGCGTACTTGAAGTGGGCGTCCACGCTCGCGGGATTGACCCCGAAGGGCTGGATGCCGGCTTTCTGGAACTTGACGATCTCATCGCGCACGGCGGAGAGTTGGCGGTTTCACCCGGGGGTGTTGTTGCCCGGATAGAAGACGAGCGCCGCGTGCCGGGTCTTCAGCACGTCGGCCAGGGTGTAGGTTTTGCCGTCGGACGCCTCAGCCTTGAACGACGGCGCCCTTCCGCCGACCGCTAACGGGTCTCCCATACGGTGTTTTCCGTTACGCCTTTCCCTCTACGGTTTCCACCCTACGTCGTTCGAGGTTTTCCAGCCATTCAAGCGGCACATCCAACCCGCCCAGCGACGCGTGTTCGTCGCCCAGCTCCGTATCACCGTGCCAGTCGGAGCCCCCGCTGACCGCGAGCCCGAGACGCTCGGCCACCTGTGCGAGCCGCCGCTCCGCGGCCGGGCCGTGGCTGGGGTGGCGCACCTCGAGTCCGTCGAGGCCGTCGCGCTGGAACTGCCGGATCTGGCCCTCGGTGCCGCGATCTCCCAGGTGCGCGGCCACCGCGATGCCGCCGACGGCATGCACCAGCTCGGTGACCTGCCCCAGGGTGGGGAGCGGTTTCTCCACGTAGCCCGGCCGGCCGCGGCCGAGGTAGCGCGCGAACGCGTCGCTCATATCGGCGCTCGCGCCCCGCTCGACGAGCACGCGCGCCACGTGCGGCCGCCCCACCGCGCCGCCGTCCGCAGCCGCCACGACGTCGGCGACGGCGATGTCCACCCCCAGCTGCCGCAGCCGGCCGACCATCTGCTCGGCGCGGCGCAGGCGCGCGGCGCGCGTCTCCGACAGAAAGGCTTGCAACCGCTCGTCCGTCGGGCTCAAGAAGTACCCGAGGACGTGCATCTCCCCCCACGGCGCCTTCACGCTGAACTCGCAACCCGAAACGACGCGCAGGCCGAGCGCGGCGCCCGCCGCCGCGGCCTCCGGGACGCCCGCGGTAGTGTCGTGATCGGTCAGCGCGATGGCGGCGAGACCAGCCGCCCGCGCCCGGCGCGCCACCTCCGAGGGGGGATACTCCCCGTCCGAGGCGGTCGAGTGACAGTGCAGGTCAACGCGCGCCGTAGGCGCCTTCCGGTGCCGTCCACGCCGGCTGCGAGGCGCGGAACAGCGTCACGAGGTCGCGCTCGGAGAGCTCGGCCAGAGCCGCATCGGAGCTGCGGCTCCCCACCGGGGCGTAGCGCGTGAAGCGCCGGCGGCGATCGGGGCCGGTCCCCTGCTGAAACACGAGCCCGAACTGATCGCGCCCGTAGACGGTCAGCCGCCCCGACGGATGCACCTCCCAGGTCTCGCCATCCACCACGATCGTCCGTCCGGCCATGGGGGGGCCCTCCGCCTACGCCTCGGTGGGCGCCGCGAGCGAGACCTCGGTCCACAGCTCCCAGGCGTCGGAAGCGTACGTGCCGAGGCTCTGGAGCTGCTTCTCGAGCTTGAGTTCCTCCGGGAGGCGCGAGGCCTGCGCCCGGTGCGACATCTCGGTCTGGCTCTCGGAGAACTCGGTGAAGAGCTGCGGGTCCTTGGCGTTGCGAAACAGCCAGATGCGTTGGCCCCGCGCATCGGCGAACTGGCAGAGCTCCCGCAGGGTCGCGAGGTAGTCGGTCTCGTTCGCGGGGGGCACGCGCACCCGCGCGGCGGTGAGCACTTTGGGCATGGCTAGATCGCTCCCTCGGGGAAGGTCTCGAGCGTGCGCTTCACGTCCGCAAGGAAGCGGTCGGCGTCGGCGCCGTCCACGACGCGGTGGTCGTACGACATGGACAGCATCCCCATGGTGCGGATCGCGATCGTGTCGGAGCCGTCAGGGGGGGGCAGCGTGACGACCTTGGGCCGCTTCTCGATCGTGCCTACGCCGAGGATCGCCACCTGCGGCTGGTTGATGATGGGCACGCCGGCGTAGGAGCCGAACACGCCGGGGTTGGTGATGGTGAAGGTGCCGCGCTGGATCTCGTCGGGCGAGAGCTTCTTGGTGCGGGCGCGCTCGCCGAGATCGTTGATGGCGCGCGCCATGCCCATGAGCGACAGCTCGTCCGCGTGCTTCACCACGGGCACGATGAGCCCCCACTCGAGCGCGACCGCGATCCCCACGTTGACGTCGCGCCGGTAGATGATGTTGTCGCCCGAGACCGCGGCGTTCACCACCGGGTGCTGCTTCAGGTTGTCGGCGCAGGCCTTGGCGATGAACGCGAGATAGGTGAGGTTGACGCCCCGCTCCGCGTAGCTCGCCTTGTGCTTGCGGCGCAGCTCCGCCACCCGGCTGTAGTCCACCTCGAAGAAGCTCGTCACGTGCGCCGAGGTGCGGCGCGACAGGATCATGTGGTCCGCGGTGATCTTGCGGATCTTCGAGAACGGCTCGACGCGGTCGCCCGGCCAGGGCTCGACGACGGCGTGCGTAACGGCACTCGGGGCCAGGGGCTGGGGGCTCGGGGCTCGGACGACCCCCGGGGTACCCCGCTCGATGAAGCCAAGGATGTCCTGCTTTGTGACGCGCCCCGCGAAGCCGGTCCCGGGAATCGTCGAAATGTCGACCTGATGGTCGGCGGCGATCTTGCGGACGAGCGGGGTCGAGCGACGGCGGAGTCTTTCCTCCGCGGTCTCAGCGCCGTCACCCTTCGGCTGCGCCGGTTTCGTGGGCGGGGCCGCGGCAGGGACGGCGCCCCCCGAAGCAGCGGGTGCCCGCTGGGCTGCTGCGGAGGGGGGCGCCGTCACGGCCGCGGCCGGCGGCGGAGCGGGCGCCCGCTGGGCTGCGGCGGAGGGGGCCGGGGTCCCAGCGGCGCTCTTATCGGTCTCCAGCACCGCCACGAGCGTCTGCACGGGCACCGTCTGCCCCTCCTGCACCTTGATCTCCGCGAGCACGCCGGCCGCGGGCGCCGGAATCTCGGCGTCCACCTTGTCGGTCGAGATCTCGAACAGCGGCTCGTCCCGCTTCACCTCGTCGCCGACCTTCTTGAGCCACTTCGAGAGCGTGCCCTCGGCGATGGATTCGCCCATCTGGGGCATGAGAACGTCTATTCGAGCCATGAAAGCTCCTTGGAAACCGTCATCGTCCGTCATCCGTCGTCCGTACGTCACCACGGATGACGGAAAACGGACGACGGACAACGCTCAATACGCCGCCAACCACCGCGCCGCCTTCACGATGTCTTCCGTCTGCGGCAGCACGAAATCCTCGAGCGTCGGGGCATACGGCAGCGGCACGTCGTGCGCCGTGACCCGCATGATCGGGCCGTCGAGCCACGCGAACGCCTGCTCGTTGATGCGCGCCGCGATCTCGCCCGCGACGCCTCCGGTGCGGGTGTCCTCGTGCACGATAAGCACTTTGTTGGTCTTCTGCACCGTCCGCATGATCGCGGCGTCGTCCATGGGCAGGAGCGTGCGCAGGTCGAGCACCTCGACCGAGAGGCGGTCGTCCTTCTCGAGCTGCTCCGCCGCCTCGAGCGACTTCCACACCGTCGCGCCGTAGGTGACGATCGAGAGATCCGTGCCCTCGCGCGCGAGGCGCGCCGCGCCGATCGGCGTGAGGACCTCCTCGCCCTCCGGCAGCGGTTCCTTGATGCGGCGGTAGAGCCACTTGTGCTCCAGGTAGATCACCGGATCGTCGTCGCGGATCGCGGCCTTGATCAGCCCCTTGGCGTCCCGCGCCGTCGCGGGATAGACGATCTTGAGTCCCGGGGTGTGGAAGAACGCGGCCTCCGGGTTCTGCGAGTGGAACGGGCCGCCGCGCACGTAGCCGCCGCAGGGGCCGCGCACCACGATGGGCGTCGACAGCCCGGCGCGGTAACGCGCGGTGGCCACGTAGTTCGTCAGCATGTCGTAGGCGCAGGAGATGAAATCGATGAACTGCATCTCGGCGACGGGGCGCATGCCCATGTGCGCGGCGCCCGCGGCCGCTCCGACGATCGCCGCCTCCGAGATCGGCGTATCGATCACGCGCCCTTCGCCGAACCGCTTGACGAATCCCTCCGTGACCTTGAAGGCGCCGCCGTAGATCCCCACGTCCTCGCCCAGGATGAAGACGCGCGGATCGCGCTCCATCTCCTCCCACAACCCCTGCCGCAGCGCTTCGAGGTACGTGACGTCGGCCATCAGAGGCTCCGGTACCAGTGCGGCGCCGCGGCGGCCGGGGGGGGGCTCGCGTACACGCCGGAGAGCGCCGTCTCGCCCGCCGGCAGCGGCTCGTCCACGCACGCGTCGGTGGCTTCGTCCACCTCGACGCGTACCCGCTCGTCGATGTCCTTGAGATCCTGCTCGTCGGCCCAGCCGTCGCCGACGAGCCGCTTCGCATAGCGGTCGACGGGGTCGTTCTCCTGCGCCCAGCGGTCGAGCTCTTCGCGGGGAACGTAGTGCTGGTCGTCGTGCTCCGCGTGGCCTTTGCGCCGGTAGGTCTTCACCTCGATGAAGTGGACGCCCTTCCCGCGGCGGGCGCGCTCCACCGCGAACTTGGTCGCCTCGTACACCGCGAGCACGTCGTTGCCGTCCACGGTCACGGCAGGCACGCCGTAGCCCTTCGCCTTTTCGGCGAGATCCTTCACCGCGAACTGCTTCTCGGGGGGCGTCGAATAGGCCCAGCGGTTGTACTCCGCCACGACCACGAGCGGGCAGCGCTGCACCGCCGCGAAGTTCAGCCCCTCGTGGAACGTCCCGGTGGACGTCGCCCCGTCGCCGATGTAGACGAGTCCCACCCGCGGCTCCCCGCGCATCTTGAACGTCAGCGTGATGCCCGCCATGACGGGGATCATGTCGCCGAGGTGCGAGATCTGGCCGAGGTAGCCCCGCTCGAGGTCGTTGAAGTGCACGTTCATCTCGCGGCCGCGCGTGGGGCTCTCGGCCTTGGCCATGTACTGCCGCAGGATCTCGACCGGCCGGGCGCCCATCACGAGCATCGAGCCGAGGTTGCGGATCAGCGGCGAGAGGATGTCCTGGTTGCGGCCCCGCTCGAGGGCGTACGCCGAGGCGACCGACTCCCCCTCCTGGCCGAGCGAGCGGAACAGCCCGCCGATGACCTTGCTTTGCCGGTACAGGGCCGTGAGCCGCTCCTCGAGCGTCCGCGTGAGCCGGAGATAGCGGTAGATTTCGAGCAGCTGCTCGCGCGTGAGCCCCGCCGGAAGCGGCGGCGCCTGGGTGGGGGTGGTGGGAGCGGCGCGGGATGCCATGACGTAAATTGTAGTGGGCGTCTAACCCCGGGGCCATGCCCCGGGTCATGCAGGAGGTCGTATGGCAACACTCAAGCTGCGCGTGACCGGGATGACGTGCGGGCACTGCCAGATGAAAGTAGAGAAAGCGTTGCAGGGGACGAGCGGCGTGTACACCGCCATTGTGGACCTGACGACCGGCGAGGCCGAAGTGGACTTCAACGACGACGCCGCGACCACCGACCAGCTGGTCCGCGCCGTTGAAGCGGCGGGGTACGGGGCGAAGGTGGCGGGCTAGTACGCCCCGCGGAGCTCGTGCGTGGGCTCGACCTGCTTGTGCACCTCCGCGAGGAAGCGCTTCGCCAGTTTGTCGAGCTCGGATTCTCCCACCTGATCGGTGCCGACTTCCACGAACGTGTAGTGCCCGCCCTCGGCGCGCGCGGCGATCGTGACCTTGCCGAGCCCGCCGACGTAGGCGCGGCGGCGCGGTGACTCTTCCGCCGGCGCGAGGCGCGATCCGAAGAACGCCTTGGCGAGCGTGAGCACGTCTTCTGGGCTGAGGCTAGTTCGGTGGAAATACTTCATGAGTCCTCCGTTGTCCGTCATCCGTTGTCCGTCGGTGCACCACGGACGACGGATAACGGATGACGCATCTCACCCCCACGCGGGCTTGAAGCGCCGCAGCGTCAGGCTGTTCAAGACCACGCTCAGGCTCGACCACGCCATCGCCGCGCTCGCCAGCACCGGGGAGAGCAGGACGTGGAAGAACGGGTACAGCGCCCCGGCCGCGATCGGGATGCCGATCACGTTGTAGACGAAAGCCCAGAACAGGTTGGCCCGAATGGTCCGCAGGGTGCGACGCGCGAGCTGAATCGCCGTCACGACGCCCCGCAGGTCGCCGCGGATGAGGGTCACGTCGGACGCCTCCATCGCGATGTCGGTGCCGGTGCCGATCGCGATGCCGACGTCGGCCTGGGCGAGCGCCGGCGCATCGTTGATCCCGTCGCCCACCATGGCGACGCGTCCCCCCACCCCGTGGCGCTGGGCCTTCTTCACCAGGTCGGCCTTCTGCGACGGCAGCACGTCGGCCACCACGGCGTCGATGCCGACCTCCTTTGCCACGGCTTCCGCAGCGCGCTTCGAGTCCCCCGAGACCATCACCACGGCGAGTCCCAGCCGCTTGAGACGGGCCACGGCGTCCTTCGCGGTCGGCTTCACGGGATCCGAGATGGCGATCACCGCGAAGACGGTGTTGTTCACCACGACGACCACCGGCGTCCGGCCCTGGGTCGCGAGCCGATCGGCGTCCTGGCCCAGCGCGCCGAGGTCCAGGCTGCGCTCGCGGGCGTGCCGCAGCGAGATGACCTCGATGATGCGGCGGTCCACCGTGCCGCGCGCGCCCCGCCCTTCCATCACGGCGAACTTTTCGACCGGGAGCAGGCCCACCCCGCGGTCGTTCGCCGCCTTGAGAATGGCGTGGGCCACGGGGTGCTCCGAGCGCTGCTCCACCGATGCGGCCCACTTGAGCACCTCGGCGGGGGCGATCGGCGTCCCGTCGGGGCGCTTCGCGCTCACGATGTGCGTGACGCTCGGGCGCCCTTCGGTAATGGTCCCCGTCTTGTCGAGCATCACCGTCCGCAGGCCCGACAGCCGGTCGAGGGCTTCGCCGCTGCGGATGAGGATACCGTGCTCCGCCGCCTTCCCGGTGCCGACGAGGATCGCGGTCGGGGTCGCGAGGCCGAGCGCGCAGGGGCAGGCGATGATCAACACGGTGACCAGGGCGACCGTGGAGAAGACGATGGCGGGATCGGGCCCGAAATCGAACCAGAGCACGAACGCCGCGATCGCGAGCGCCATGACGACCGGCACGAAGACACCGGCCACGCGGTCGGCGAGCCGCTGGATCGGCGCCTTCGTCGCCTGCGCGTCCTCCACGAGCTGGACGATCTGGGCGAGCGCCGTGTCCTTGCCGACGCGGGTGGCGCGGAAGGTGACGCTGCCGGTGGTGTTCAAGGTCGCCCCGATCACCTCGTCGCCGATCTTCTTCGCGACGGGCATCGGCTCCCCGGTGAGCATCGACTCGTCCACCGCGGAGGCTCCCTCCGTCACCACGCCGTCCACCGGAATCTTCTCGCCCGGCCGCACGATCACGTGGTCGCCCGGGACGACGGCTTCGACGGCGATCTCCACCTGCCTGCCATTGCGGACGACGTGCGCGGTCCTGGCCCGCAACCCCGCGAGCCGCCGGATCGCCTCGGAGGTGCTGCCTTTGGCACGGGCTTCGAGCAGCCGCCCGAGCAGGATGAGGGCGATGATGGCGGACACGGCCTCGTAGTACACGTCGGCGGGGCGGCCCGCGCCGACGAACACCCCGGGCGCGAACGTCGCGGCGAGCGAATAGAGATAGGCGGCTCCCGTGCCTACGCCGATCAGCGTGTTCATGTCCGCGGTGCGGTGCTTGAACCCGCTCCACGCCCCGCGATAGAACTGCCGGCCCGACCAGAGGACGACGGGGAGCGTGATCAGCGCCAATCCGATCTTGATCCACCGCGGGTCGAGCGCCGCGCCCGCCGAGCCGCCGAGCGCGTCGCGCAGGCGGTGGGCGAGCGGCATGAGCGCGCGGCCCAGCAGGTCGACCTGCTTCAGCGTGCCTCCCCCGTCGGGCTCGCCCGCCATGAGCACCATCGCGCCGAGCATGCTCACGACTGCCACGCCGGCGGCGAGGGCGAACTTCCCGGTGAGGGTGCGGATCTCCCGCCGGCGCGCGATGCGCTCGCGCTCGACCGGGTCCTCGGCGGCGATCAGCTCGGCGACGCGGAAGCCCGCTCCTTCCACGGCGTGCTCGAGCTCGTCGGCGGTCGTCGCGCCGGGGACGTAATCCACGGTCACCATCTCGGTCGCCTGGTTCGCCGCCGCCCGGATCACGCCCTTGAGCCGGCGCAGCGCCTGCTCGAGCGGCGCGACGCTGGGCGCGTAGTGCAGCTGCTCCACTCCGAAGGTCACGCTCGCCTTGCCGCAGTCGTAGCCCGCGGCCCGGACGGTCTGGATCAGCTCGGCGACGTGTGTTTGCGCGTCGTCGTAGTCCACCGCGGCCTTGGCGGTGGCGTAGTTCACGGCGGCGCTCGCGACGCCCGAGGCGCTCCCCAGCGCCTCCTGCACCGTGGCGGCGCACGAGGCGCAGCTCATCCCTTCGATCGGGAGGATGATGCGCGCTTTACTCATGGAACTTGTGCGGCGACGCCGACGGCGCGCGGTCCGCGGTGGCGGGCTCGACCACGAGCAACCCCTTGAGCATGTTCATCCCGCAGCGGAACCGGAACTCGCCGGCGGCGGGCGGCGTGAACTCGACGGCGGTCGTCTG
>DASWDP010000106.1:0-12420 GCA_036395195.1 Gemmatimonadales bacterium
GGCGGCGGCACCGGCGGCCACCTCATGCCCGCTCTCGCGCTGGCCCAGGCGTTGCGGGAGGTGCGCCGCGACATCGAGCCGGTGCTGGTGGGCGCCGCGCGCGGGATCGAGGCGGAGGTGCTGCCGCGCCATCCGTTTCGCCACTACCTCCTGCCGATCGAGCCGATTTACCGCCAGGCCTGGTGGAAAAACCTCCGCTGGCCGTTCGTCGCCGGGCGCGTGTGGCGTGCCGTCGGGCGGGTGCTCGACGTCGAGCGGCCCGCGATCGTGATCGGGACGGGCGGCTACGCGGCGGGGCCGGTGGTGTGGCGTGCCCAGCGGCGCGGCCTCCCCACCGCGCTCCAGGAGCAGAACGCGGTGCCGGGCCTCACGACGCGCTGGCTCGCGCGCCGCGCGCGCCAGGTGCACCTCGGCTTCCCCGAGGCGCGCGAGCGGCTGCGCGTCGCGCGCGACGCTGCCGTGTTCGCGCTCGGCAATCCGATTCGGCCGCCCGAGCCGGGCGATCGCGCGGCGGCGGCGCGCGAGCTCGGGCTCGCGCCCGAGCGGCCCACGCTGCTGGTGTTCGGCGGCAGCCAGGGCGCGCGCGCCATCAACTACGCGGTCGCGGGCGCGCTCGAGCGCCGCCTCTTCGGTGAGACGAACGTGCTGTGGGGCACCGGCGCCGCGCACGCCGCGGCGCTGGCGCGCTATGCCGTCCCAGGACGCGTCGTGGTCCGTGGCTTCTTCGATCCCATGAGCGTCGCATACCGCGCCGCCGAGCTGGTCGTCGCGCGCGCCGGCGCGATGACCGTCGCCGAGCTGTGCGCGTGGGGGAAACCGAGCATCCTCGTCCCGCTCCCGACCGCGGCCGCCGATCACCAGACGCGCAACGCCCGCGCGCTCGCCGAGGCCGGCGCGGCGATCCACGTCCCGGAGCCCGAGCTCTCGCCCCACGCCCTCGCCGAGCGGGTCACCGGGTTGCTCGCAGACCGCTACCGGCTCGAGTCGCTCGCCGCCCGCGCCCGCCAGCGGGGGCACCCCCACGCCGCCCAGGACATCATGTCGAGGATCTTGACACTACTCGACTGAGGCCGTGGTCTCTTTCGCAAGTTTCGTAGATATGGTATATTAGCCCCCCACTAATGACCTTGTTTGCAAACGTGGATCCCCGCCCGATCCACTTCATGGGGATCGCCGGAGCGGGTATGAGCGGCCTGGCGCTCCTCGCCAGGCAGCAAGGCGTCGCGATAACCGGCTGTGATAACGACCCCTCGGGGGCGGCCGATTTGGCAGCTCTGGGGGTGGAAATATGGCGGGGTCACGATCCCGGGCACGTCGCCGGAGCCCGGGCCCTCGTGGTGACCGCCGCGGTGCCGGGAGACCAGCCCGAGCTGGAGCGAGCACGCGCCCTCGGGATCCCGGTAGTACGGCGGGCCGATGCCCTGGGCCAGGCCGTCGCCGGCGGAACGGTGGTCGCCGTGGCTGGGACGCACGGGAAGACCACCACGACGGTGATGGTCACGGAGGCGCTGGCGGCCGCCGGGCGGGATCCCACGGGACTCGCCGGCGGCCGTGTCGCTCGGTGGGGTGGCAACGCGCGAGTGGGTGGGCACGCGCTGTACGTGGTGGAAGCGGACGAGTTCGATCGCGCATTTCTCGCGCTCCGGCCGGCGGTGGCGGTGGTGAACAACGTCGAGGCCGACCACCTGGAGTGCTACGGCGGCAGTGTGGCGGCCCTGGAGCAGGCGTTCGTCGAGTTCGCCGGATCGGCGCGCCGCGTGATCGCGGGCGCGGACGACGCCGGCGCGATGCGGGTGGCGGCGGCGGTGGCGGCGCAGGGAACGCCGGTGTGGCGCGTCGGGCTCGCGGCGGACGCCGACGTGCGGATCGCGGAGCCGGAGCTCGCGGAGCGCGGCTCGACGGCGCGCATCGAGCTTCCGGACGGCCGTGCGCTGACGTTGCGGCTGCAGGTGCCGGGGCTCCACAACCTGCGCAACGCGGCGGCGGCGCTCGCGGTGGCGCAGGAGGTTGATGCGGACCTCGAGCGCTGTCTCGCGGCCCTGGCCGGGTTCGCCGGCGTGGGACGGCGATTCGAGCGCGTGGGCGAGGCGCGCGGCGTGACGGTCGTGGACGACTACGCGCACCACCCGACCGAGGTGGTGGCGACGCTCGCCGCGGCGCGGCAGGCGTTTCCCCGGCGACGGCTGGTGGCGGTGTTTCAGCCGCACCTGTTCTCGCGTACGGCGCTGCATGGCGAGGCGCTGGGGCGGGCCCTCGCGGCGGCCGACGTGGTGGTCGTGGCGCCGATCTACGCGGCGCGCGAGCAGCCGCTGCCGGGCGTGACGGCGGACCTGGTGGCGCGCGGCGCGGCGCGGGCCGGCGCGACGACGGTGGCGGTGCGTGAGCGCGAGGGCGTCACCGCGCAGGTCGCGGAGACGGTGCGCTCGGGCGACGTGGTGTTCACGCTCGGAGCGGGCGACGTGACGCGCGTAGGACCGGAGCTGCTGCAGCAGCTGGGGAAGAGGGAAGACGGAATGGGGAAGGGCGCGTGAGCCGGCGTTGGCCGCGCTGGCGGCGACAGGCGCTCCACGCGTCGGCCGGCGTGAGCCTCGTGGCGCTCGGCTGGTTCGCGGCCCCCGCGGCGCTCCGGCGCGTGCCATTCTTCCGGGTGCGCCAGATCGAGCTGGTGGGCGTGCGCAACCTCGCGCCCGATGTGGTGATCGCGGCGCTGCGGCTGGGGCCCGAGGCGAGCGTGTTCACCGATACGCGGATCCTCGCCGACCGCGTGCGCGGTGTGCCGGGCGTCGCGGAGGCGCGCGTGCTACGCCGGCTGCCGGCGGCGCTCGCCGTCGAGCTGACGGAGGTGGAGCCCGCGGCGCTCGTGCCCGGCTCGCGCGGGGCGAGCCTCGTGGCGGTGGACGCCGCCGGTCGCGCGCTGCCGTTCGATCCGGCGCGCACCGGCCTCGACCTGCCGGTCGCGGCGAGCGCGGACTCCGGCGTCGCGGGTGTCCTGGCGCTGATCCAGGCGGTGGATCCGGCGCTGTTTCACACCATCACCAGCGCGCGAGGGTTTGCGCGCGGGGACGTGCTGCTGGAACTAGGGCCCCGCCGCGTGCTGCTGTCGCGCGACGCCGGGCCGGAGGTCATTCGAGCCGTGGTGCTGGTCGCGCAGGATCTGGCCGCGAGGGGACGCCCCTACGTGGAGCTCGACGCCCGCTTCGCGGGCCAGGTGGTGGTGCGGCGGAAGCCGAGCGCCGGAGCGTGAGCCGGGACCGCCAGCTGGTTGCCGGGCTCGATCTCGGCAGCACGAAGACGTGCGCGGTGATCGCCGAAGTCGTGGGCGACCTGCCGCGCCTGCCGCTCGCCAAGGTGCTCGGCGTCGGGCTCGCGAAAAACGCGGGCGTGCGCCGCGGGATGGTGCGGGACATCGAGGAGACGACCCGCTCGATCGCCGCCGCCCTGCGCGACGCCGAGCGGATGGCGGGCGCGCGGGTCGCGGCGGTGACGTGCGGGATCGCGGGCGAGCACGTGTCGGCCCGCACGTCGCCCGGAGTCGTGGCGGTGTCGGCGGACGAGATCACCGCGGAGGACGTCGCCCGCGTGAACGAGGTGGCCCGGGCGATCTCGCTCGGACGCGACCAGGAGCTGCTGCACGACATCCCGCAGGAGTACGTGGTGGATCAGCAGCGCGGGATCTCGGACCCGGTCGGGATGACCGGCACGCGGCTCGAGGTGGAGATGTACCTCGTGACGGTGCAGGCCACCGCCGCGCAGAACCTGCGCAAGAGCGTGCAGCGCGCCGGCTACCGGACCGCCGATCTGGTGCTCGAGCCGCTCGCGGCGTCGTACGCGGTGCTGACCGACGACGAGAAAGAGCTGGGCGTCGCGCTGGTGGAAGTGGGCGGCGGCTCGACGGGGGTGGCGATCTTCCACGAAGGGAAGATCCGGCACCTGGCGTCGATCAAGTTCGCCGGAACGCACGTCACGAACGACCTGGTGCAGGGGCTGGGCGTGACGCAGGCGGATGCGGAGCGGCTCAAGGAGCGGCACGGCGTCGCGTACCAGCCCCTGGTGGACGCGTCGGAGATGGTCGCCCTCCCGTCCACGCCGAGCCAGGGGGCGCGGCAGGCGTCGCGCGAGTTGCTGTCGCACATCATCCACCAGCGGGTGGACGAGATCTTCCAGCTGGCGCAGCGCGAGTTCGAGCGGGCGGGGTACGGGGGCGGGCGGCTGCCCGCGGGCGTGGTACTGACCGGCGGGACGGCGCACCTGCCGGGAATGGTGGAACTCGCGCGCGAGGCGTTCGCGGTGCCGGTGCGGGCCGGCAGCCCCGAGCAGGGGATCTCCGGGCTCGTGGACAGCGTGCAGGCGCCGCGCTACGCCGTCCCGGTGGGGCTGGTGCTGTACGCGGCGCGGAAGGTCGCGCTGGGCGGCGCGCCCGGCGGCTCGCTCGTGAAAGGGGCGGGTGTGGAGAAGCTGTTCGGACCGCTGAAGCGCTGGTTGCAGGACTTCTTCTGATCGGTCAACCGAGGGAGCCATGATCTTCGAGCTCGAAGAGACCGTCTCGCAGAACGCCCGGATGAAGGTCGTCGGCATCGGGGGCGGCGGCGGCAACGCGCTGAACCGCATGGTCGACGAGGGGCTGCAGGGCGTCGAGTTCATCTCCGTCAACACCGACGCGCAGGCCCTGCTCAACAACAAGGCCGACGTGAAGGTGCAGATCGGGAAGAAGCTCACCCGCGGGCTGGGCGCGGGGGCGCGCCCCGAGATCGGCCGCCAGGCCATCGAGGAGAACCGCGACGAGGTGCTGCACGCGCTGCACGGCGCGGACATGGTATTCGTCACGTGCGGGATGGGTGGCGGCACGGGGACGGGCGCGTCGCCCATCATCGCACAGATGGCGCGCGACCTGGGCGCCCTCACGATCGGGATCGTCACCAAGCCGTTCCTGTTCGAGGGCCGGAAGCGGATGCGTCAGGCGGACATGGGCATCGCCGAGATGCGCAAGCACGTCGACACCATGGTCGTGGTTCCGAACGAGCGGCTGCTCGCCGTGGTG
Organism: Gemmatimonadales bacterium; assembly: GCA_036395195.1. Classification (GTDB taxonomy): domain Bacteria; phylum Gemmatimonadota; class Gemmatimonadetes; order Gemmatimonadales; family GWC2-71-9; genus AG41. The sequence goes on from DASWDP010000106.1 coordinate 5,039, forward strand.
GGGAAGGGCATCCCGTTCCAGGACGCCCTCAAGAAAGCGGACGAGGTGCTGCTCCACGCCACGCAGGGGATCGCGTCGCTGATCACCGTCACCGGCATCGTGAACGTGGACTTCGCGGACGTGCGCACCGTGATGCAGAACGGCGGCGCGGCGATCATGGGGACCGGCACCGGGCGCGCCGAGAACCGCGCGATGGAGGCGGTGCAGCAGGCGATTTCCTCTCCGCTGCTCGACAACATCTCCATCACCGGCGCCACCGGGGTGCTGATCAACATCACGGGCGGCGAGGACTTGACCCTGGGCGAGGTCACCCAGATCTCCGACGTCGTGAAGGACGCGGCGGGCGAGGACGCCGAGATCATCTTCGGCACCGTGAACGACCCCGCGATGCACGGCGAGATCCGCGTGACGGTGATCGCCACCGGGTTCGACCGGCCGGCCGCGGAGGCGCCCGCGCGCGCCGCGCCGGGCGTGCTGCCGTTCCGCGAGCGCGGCGCGCGGCCCACGCCGGTGCCGCCGCCCGGATACGCCAAGCCCGCCGAGCAGCCGGCCCGGCGGTCGGCCGCGCCGCCGCCCTCCGAGCTGAACGAGCTCGAGATCCCCACCTTCATCCGACGGCAGATGGATTGATGACCCGTCCCTGGCGCGCGAGCCACTACGTCGTCGCGGGCCTCCTCGCCGGGGGCGGGCTCGCGTGGGCCACGCGGGACGCGTGGCCGTGGCGCCGGCCGCTCACCGCGCCCGCCATCGTCGTGGACGCGGCCTACGTGAGCTTCGCCGACACCCTCGGCAAGCGGGAAACGGTCACCCACGTGCTGGCGCGCGTCGGCATCACCGGGCGCGACGCCGCCCGCCTGCTCGCCGGCGCGCAGAGCCTGCCGGTGCGCCGCCTCCGCCCCGGGCTCGTGTTCCAGTTCCGGCGGCTCTTCACCGACAGCATCGCGGACCTGGTCACGGTGCGGCTCTCGCCCGAGCGGCGCCTCGCGCTCGCCCGGAGCGACTCCGCGTGGGTGGAGACCGTCGACGTCATCCCCTGGGCCGTCATGCGGCTCCGCGTCACCGGCGTGATCGAATCGTCGCTGTACGACGCGCTCGACAAGGCGGTCTCGGACACGTTCCTGCCGGCCGGCGAGCGGCGCTCGCTCGCGTGGGCCATCGCCGACGTGTACGACTGGGAGGTGGACTTCACGCGCGACATCCGCCCGGGCGACCGCTTCACCGTGGTGTGCGAGCGGCTCGAGTCGCCCGAGGGGGAGCGTCGCTTCGGCCGGATCCTCGCGGCACGCGTGGACGTGGCGAAGAACCCCAACTACGCGTTCTACTTCGACGACAGCTCGGCGGCCGTCGCGGGGTTCTACGACGAGCGCGGCCGGTCGCTGCGGCGCGCGTTCCTGCGGGCGCCGCTCCAGTTCCGCCGGGTCTCGAGCCGCTTCGGGAGCCGCTTCCACCCGATGCTCCACATCTGGCGCGCCCACGAGGGCGTGGACTTCTCGGCGCCGTACGGCACGCCGGTGCGCGCCACGGCCGACGGCATCGTGACCCGCGTGGGGCGCGAGGACGACGGCTACGGCAACCTCATCGAGCTGCGGCACGCGAACGGCATCCGCACCCGCTACGGCCACCTGTCCGCGTTCGCGCGCGGGCTGCGTGTGGGCGAGCGCGTGGAGCAGGGAGAGACGATCGGCTTCGTCGGCTCCACCGGCCTCTCGACTGGCCCGCACCTGCACTACGAGTTCCTCGTGAACGGCCGGCCCACGAACCCGCGGCGCAACGACATGGGCTCGGGCACGCCTGTGCCGCAGCGGCTCGCGGCCGCGTACGACGCGGTGCGCGACGTGCTGCGCGCCCAGCTCGAGCCGAAAGGGCCCGCCGCCCCCGCCGCCCCCGCCGTCACCGCCGTCACCGCCGCCGCGCGCGATTAGCTTCCTTTAGTTTTCTTTTGGCCGTGGAGCTCTATCCCGCCGTTGACGTCCAGGGCGGGCGCGTCGTGCGTCTGCGCCAGGGCGACGCGCACCGCTCGACCGCGTACGCCGGGGACCCGATCGCCGTCGCGCGCCGCTTCGCGCAGGACGGGGCCCGCTGGGTGCACTTCGTCGATCTCGACCGCGCCTTCGGCCGCGGCGACAACCGCGAGCTGGCGCGGCGGTTCCTGGCCGAGGCGGAGATGCCCGTGCAGGTGGGCGGCGGGCTCCGGACCGAGGAGGCCATCGAGGAGATGCTCGGGTGGGGCGCGGCGCGCGTGGTGATCGGCACCAAGGCCGCGACCGACCCCGCGATCGTCGAGCGCCTGCTCGCGCGCCACGGCCCCGGGCCGCTGGCCGTGGGGATTGACGCGAAGAACGGACAGGTGGCGGTCCGGGGCTGGACCGAGGTGTTCGAACTCACCGCGCTCGAGCTGGCGGGGCGCGTGCGATCGCAGGGCGCGCGCACGGTGATCTACACCGACGTGGCGCGGGACGGAATGCTGACGGGGCCGGACCTGGACGGCGCCCGTGCGATCGCGGCGCTCGGACTCGACGTGGTCGCGTCGGGCGGCGTCGCGTCGCTCGACGACCTGCGGCAGGTACGCGCCGCCGGCCTCGCCGGGGCGATCGTGGGGCGCGCGCTGTACGAAGGCCGCTTCACCCTCGTCGAGGCGCTCGCGTGCAGCGCCGCGTGACCGTCGGCCTCGCGCTGCTGCGCGCCGCCGGGCTCGGCGCGCTGGCGCTGCTCCTGTGGAACCCGGCGGCCTCGCGGATCGAGCCGGGGGGTGCTCCCCCGCTGGTGCTGCTCGATGCCTCGCTGTCGCTGGCCGGGCACGGCGGGCGCTGGCGCCAGGCGCTCGACACCGCCCGCACCCTCGCGCGGGGCGGCGTCATCTGGCGCTTCGGCGCTCGCGTCACCGCGTTCGACACGGCGCCTCCCGCCGACGGGGCGAGCCGGCTCGCCCCGGCGCTCGCCGCCGCGGCGGCGCGCGGCGGTCCCGTGACCGTCGTGACCGACGGCGCGATCGCGGACCTCGCGGATCTCCCCCCCGACCTCGTGCGGCGTGCCCGCCTCGTCGTGCTCCCGCGAGCGGCGTTCTTCGATGCGTTCGTCGCGTCGGTCGACGGGCCGCGGCGGGTTTCCGCAAGCGATACCGTGAGGTTGACGGTCAGCTATGGAACCACGGGGACGGGGGACGGGAGACGGGGGACGGGTAAGGCGAGGCTCGTTGTCAGCAGCGACGGGCGCAGGCTCGCCGCGCGGACCGTGCCCCTTCCGGACAGCGGCATTGTGTCGGCGGACGTCACCCTTCCCCCGTCCCCCGTCCCTCGTCCCGGTTGGTCGGCGCTCGCGGTGCGTCTCGAGGGCGCCCCCGACTCCGAGCCCCGCGACGACGCTCGCCTCTTCGTGCTCGAGGTGAGCCCGCAGCCGTCGGTCGTCCTGCTCGCCTCGCCCCCCGATTGGGAGACGCGGTTCCTGGCGCGCACGCTGGCGGATGTCGCTCGGGTGCCGATCCGGACGTTCGTCGAGGCCGAGCCGGGCGGCGGTCGCTGGCGCGACGCCGCGACGCTCGCCCCCGTGCCGCCCGCCGACGTGAGCCGGGCCGTGGCCGCGGCGCGGCTCGTGATCGAGGCGGGCGAGCCGCGCGCGTTCGCACGCTTCTCACCTCGAGGCGCCGTGCTGGTCTGGCCGGCGTCGCTGCGGCGGGAAGGGGACTGGTACGTGCAGCCGCCCGGCCCGTCGCCGCTCGCGGGCGCGCTCGCCGGTGTGGCGTGGGACTCGCTCCCGCCCGCGACGGGGCTCACCGAGCTCGCGCCCGACAGCGCGGCCACGGTGGCGCTCACGGCGCGACTCGCGCGGCGCGGCGCGCCGCGGCCGGTGGTCGTGCTCTCGGAGCGTGGAGCGGGAGGGACAGGGGCGGGCGGGGGGGGCGCGCGCCGCGCCGTGATCGCCGCGGGCGGGCTGTACCGCTGGGCGTTTCGCGGCGGCGCCAGCGCCGAGGCGTACCGCTCGCTCGTCGCGGGACTCACCGATTGGCTGCTGGCGGGAGGTGCCGGACGCGGGGAGCGGTTCCTTCCCGCGGCGTACGAGGTCTCGAAAGGGCTGCCGCTCGAGTGGCGCTGGTCCGGCGCCGCGGCCCCGCAGGACGTGGTGCTGAGCCTCCTCGGCCCGGGCGGCGAGCGGCGCGACACGTTGCGGTTCGACGCGCGGGGCCGGGCCGAGCTGGCGCTCCCGCCGGGCGTGTATCGTTACGGCGCCGTCGGCGGGGGAGAACGCGGCGTGGTGGCGGTGGACGAGTACTCCGACGAGTGGCGCTGGTCGCCGCCGGTGCTCGCGGCGCGGCCGGGTGCGCAGGCAGGGCGGCTCGTGACCGAGCCGCTGCGCGACCGGTGGTGGCTGTTCGTGCTGGCGATCGCGGCGTTCGCGGCCGAGTGGGCGTGGCGGCGCCGGCAGGGGATGCCGTAATCGAGGGACGAGGGAAGAGGGAAGGGGGACGGGAAGTGACGCTGCAGCTCGCAACCTCGGTGAAGTACTTGAAGGGCGTCGGCCCCAAGCGCGCCGAGGCGCTCGCGCGGCTCGGCATCCGCACCGTGGGGGACCTGCTGTACCACGCGCCGCACCGCTACCTCGACGCGACGACGCTCGTGCCGCTCGCCAAAGCGCATGTGGGCCAGGAGGTGACATGCGTGGGGCGGGTGGTGAGCACGGGCGTGCTCCCGACGCGCCGCGGCCTGCGCGTGTTCCGCGCCGTGTTGCGCGACGACAGCGGACTGCTGGAGTGCGCCTGGCCGGGGCAGCCGTTTCTCGAGCGTCAAGTCAAAAAAGGACAGCTCCTGCTCGTCACCGGGCCGGTGCGCTACTATCACGGTCGCCAGCTCGTGCCGCGCGAGTTCATGATCCTCGCGGAGGAGGGCGAGCAGGGGCCGGACGGAGGGATGGTGCTGCCGGTGTACCCGGCGACGGAGGGCCTCACCCACCGCCAGATCCGCGGCCTCGTGCACCAGCACCTCGACGCCCTGCTCGCGCTCGCCGCCGACCCGCATCCGCGGGCGCTGCGCGACGCCGTGGGCGTGCCCGATCTCCGCACGGCCTTCACGGCGGTGCACCGGCCCGCGAGCGTTGCCGAGGCCGAGGCGGGCCGCCGCCGCCTCGCGTTCGACGAGCTGTTCGACCAGCAGCTGGTGCAGGCGCGCGCCCGCGCCCTCGCCAAGCGGGCCCGGGCCGGGATCACGTTCGCCCTCAAGAAGGAGCTCACGACGCGGCTCAAGGAGCACCTTCCTTTCGAGCTCACCGCCGATCAGCGGCGCGCGGTCCGCGAGATCGCGGAGGACATGACGGCGCCGCTGCGGATGCACCGCCTGCTCATGGGCGACGTGGGGACGGGGAAGACGGTGGTCGCGCTGTTCGCGATGTTGCTCGCCGTGGAGAACGACTACCAGGCCGCGATCATGGCGCCGACCGAGCTGCTCGCGGAGCAGCACCTCGCGACGCTCACGCGGCTGCTCGAGCCGCTCGCGCTCCGGCCCGACCTGCTCATCGGCCGGCTGGCCGCCCCGGAGAAAGCGGCGGCGCGCGAGCGGATCGCCGCGGGCGCGTCGCGGCTGGTGGTGGGGACGCACGCCCTGATCCAGGAGTCGGTGACGTTCCGGCGGCTCGGCCTCGCCGTGATCGACGAGCAGCACCGGTTCGGCGTGGAGCAGCGCGCCGCGCTGGTCGAGAAGGGCGGGGCCCCCGACGTGCTGCTCCTCACCGCGACCCCGATCCCGCGCTCGCTCGCGCTCACGCTGTACGGCGACCTGGACGTCACGCAGCTGCGCGAGCGGCCGCCGGGCCGGGGCACGGTGAAGACGGCGCTGCGCACGGAGGCCGCGCGCCAGAAGATCTACGAGTTCATCCGCACCGAATGCGCCGCGGGCCGCCAGGCGTACGTCATCTACCCGGTGATCGACGAGTCGGAGCGGGCCGATCTCAAGGCCGCGACCACGATGGCCGAGCGGCTCGCGCGGGCATTCCCCGAATTCCGGATCGGGCTGGTGCACGGCCGGCTCAAGGCGGAGGCGCGCGACGCCACGATGCGGGCGTTCCGCGACAACGCGGTGCACATCCTCGTCGCGACGAGCGTCATCGAAGTGGGGATCGACGTTGCGAACGCGACGGTGATGCTGATCGAGCACGCCGAGCGGTTCGGGCTGGCGCAGCTGCACCAGCTACGCGGCCGCGTGGGGCGCGGCGCCGCCGCGAGCCACTGCATCCTGCTCTCCGACGCCCCCGAGGCCGCGGGGCGCCTGCAGGCGTTTACCGAAACGACCGACGGATTCGAGATCGCCGAGCTCGATCTGAAGGAGCGCGGCATGGGCGAGCTCGCGGGCGCGCGCCAGTCGGGGGGCGTGCCGCTCAAGTACGCGAATTTCGCGACCGATCTGCCGCTGCTCGAGGCCGCGCGCCGGGCAGCCGGCGAGATCATCGCGCGGGACCCGACGCTCGCCCGGCCCGAGCACGCGGCGTACCGGGAGCGGATCGTGGCGCGGTACGAGCGGGGGTTTGAGCTATTTCGAGTGGGATAGGCAATTGCGGATTGTGGATTTCGGATTGCGGATTGTAACGACCGATCTCGTGGCTCAGGACCGCAAACTTCGAATCCGCAATCCGCAATCCGAAATCCGCAATTCTTAGAACGTCACCCGCACCCCCACCCGCGCACCGCCTGCCCACACGTCTCCCAGGACTTGCAGCGGCGCGAACGGGATGTTCCCCGGCCCGCGCGAGCGCTGCCGCAGATCCGCGATGAAGAGGCCCGCCGCGACGAGCAGGGACGCCTGACCGGCGAGTAGGCGGGCGCGCGCCCGCCGGTCGAAGATGACGGACGCCTGGTAGAGCTGCTCCGCCGTCGGGTTCAAGTAGCGGCCGTCGGAGCCGAGCGCACAGTCGGCGATGTCGGCCCGGCACAGCGCCAACAGCCGGTCGAATTCGCGCTGCGCGTTGTCGTGCTCGTGCGCGCCCATCGCCGTGAACACCACGGCGACCGCGACGGGGAGCCATTTGCCGTAGTGCACGACGGCACGACGGAACGAGCCCGTGCTGTCCTGCTGCGCCGAGCCTCGCGGCGCGAGGGCAAGCACGAGAGCCGTCACCAGCCCGACCGGACGTATCATCGATACGAATGAATATCGCCGCGGCCCGCGACCACGACCAGCTGGCGGTCGCGCACGAGCGGCGGCTGCTCGATGGGGCCGTCGAGCTGCACCTGCCACCGCGTGGCGCCCGACCCGGGGTCGACCAGGAGCACGGCCCCGCTCACGCCCGCGACGAGCACGCCGGACGCGGTCGGCATCGGGCCCGCGGTGGCGGTGAGGTCGAGCGCGAACGAGCGGGCGCGCGCCACGCTGTCCGCGGGCACGATCCACAGGGTGCCGTTG
>DASWDP010000107.1:0-2900 GCA_036395195.1 Gemmatimonadales bacterium
GTGGCGGTCGGGGACGCGGTGCAGCTCCTGCCGCTCGGCCGCGAGGCGCGGGTGCGCTCCATCGAGGTCCACGGCGAGGCCGCCGAGCGGGCGGTCCCGGGCCGGCGCACCGCCCTCGCTCTTGTGGGGGTGGAGAAGAGCGAGCTGGCGCGGGGGCAGGTGGCAGTGACGGGCCCCGGCTGGCGGGCGACGACGATGCTGGACGCCGCCGTCGAGCTGCTCCCGGGAGCCCGGAAACCCCTCGCCGCCCGCACTCGGGTGCGGGTGCATCTGGGGACCGCAGAGGTCCTCGCCCGCGTGGTCCAGGCCCGGGAGATCGCGCCGGGGAAGCGGGGTCTCGCCCGGCTCGTGCTCGAGGCGCCGCTCGTGGCGCGCGGCGGCGACCGCTTCGTGCTGCGGTCGTTCTCGCCGGTCACGACGGTGGGGGGAGGCGTGGTGCTCGATCCCTTCCCGCCACCCCGGCTCAAGCTCCGCCAGCGCCGCCTCGCCTCCGAGCCGGCCCCCGCCCCGGCCGCCCGCCTCAAGGCGTTGGCTGCGGAGGCCGGGCTCGCCGGTGTGGGGGCGGACGGCCTCGCCGTGCGGCTGGGCGTGTCGCCGGGCGGTGTGACCGTGGTCATCGCCGAGGCCGGGGCGGAGCTCCTAACGTTGGGCGACACGGTCGTCGCCCGAGACGCGGTGGCGGCCGAGGCGACGCGGCTGGCGGAGGTGCTCCGGCGCTACCACGGGGAGCATCCGCTCGACCCAGGGATGTCGCTGCAGGCCCTCCGCGCAGCGGTGGGCGCGCCGGCTCCTCCCCCCGCCGTCGTCGACGCCGTGCTGGCGCGCGCCACCGCCGACCGGCGCCTCGAAATCGCCGGCAGCGTGGCTCATGCGCCCGGGTGGCGGCCGGCGCTCGACGCCCGCGCGAGCGACGCGCACGAGCGACTCGTGCGCCGCCTGGCCGAAGCGGGCTGGCAGGTGCCCACGCTGTCCGAGCTCGAGCGCGAGTTCCCGGGCGCGCCGGTGCGCGCGCTGCTCGCCCATCTGGCGCGTGAAGGCGCGGCGGAGCAGATGGACCAGGAGCGCTACGCCGCCAAGGCGGCCCTCGCCGAGTTCCGCGCCGCGCTCGAGGCGGCGCTCGCCGAGCTCGGCTCGGCGACTCCCGCCGAGCTGCGGGACCGCTTCGGTCTCACCCGCAAGTACTTGATCCCACTGCTCGAATGGGCGGATCGCCGCGGCGTCACACGCCGTTCGGGCGACGCCCGCGTGCTCGCGAGGTTGACAGCGGGGAAAGGCCGCCCGTAGTTTCATTCAGCGCCCTGGCAGCACCGGTATCACCCGCGACACAAGGAGAGCGGTCCAAAGTCACTTTCTCGTTCGCAGAGGAGCGGTGGATGAAGCGGTACGCCTGGGCGATCTTAGGGCTCGGGCTTTGGGCGGTGGGGGTGGGGGCGGGGGTGGGGGTGGGTGCGGAGGCAGCGTGGGGGCAGACCCCCCAACCCACGATTGAGCTCAAACAGAATTACCCGAACCCGTTCAACCCGGCGACCACGATCCCGTTCTCGCTGAGCGGCGATCTGTTCGTCAACGGTCACCGGCCGGTAGCCTCGCTGAAGATCTACAACGTGCTCGCGCAGCTCGTCGCGGTGCCCATCCTCCAGGGCACGGGCGAAGCGCTCGACAATCTCGCCCTGACCTGCGGGAGCCCGCAGGGCTGCTCGTACAGCGCGTACTGGGACGGGAACGTGCGCATGACCAGCCAGCCGGCGGCATCCGGCGTGTACATCTACCAGTTGGTGGTGGATGGGAGACGGTTCACGAAGAAGATGATCGTGATGAAGTGAGAGGGCGGTAGAAGGCGGGAGAGGGCGGTCGAGGCAGATGCTTCGACCGCCCTCGCGCGTTTATTCCTGATTCCCGCCTCGCGTCCTGGTGCTCACGAAGATGTCATTGTCAACGGCCGGCGGGATCGCGACGTTGTGCGTGTAGTACAGCTGCTCAGCCCCGCCGTGTGCGAAAATGTGAGGCAGGGTTTCGCCGACCGCCGTGTTGATCGGGGGGCCGAGATTCGTCGGGGCCGACCAGGGCTCAGAGACGCTCTCTCGCGTCGCAACCCAGATGTCGTTGGAGCCGGAGTTCGAACCCTGCCGGTTAGAGTAGAAGTAGATCTCCAGCCCGCTGGGTGCGACAGAGGGCCGCTGATCGGTCGCATCACTGTTGAGCTCTGAGACTGGGACCGCCATTCCCCAGGACCCATCGTCGGCCTGCTCGCTCACGTAGATGTCGCCGCCGGCACTGGTTGGCACCGGGTTTCTGTTGAAGAAGAGCTGCGGCCCGCCCACGTCGTCGTTCTCAAAGTAGCCAGGGCCGCCCTCAAATCCCGGGGTGTTCACTCCGGGCCCGAGCAGCTCCGGCGCCTGCCAACCGAAGTCATCATGGACGTTTTCTCGCCACGATACCCAGATGTCACTCTCCCCTGGAACTCCTGTGGAACGATTCGAGGCGAAGAATAGCCGGTGGCCGTCCCGTGAGAGCACCGGGGCGATGTCATTGACCGAACTATTATTGACGGTGGACCCCAGACTAACCGGCGTCCCCCACGGACAGCTCTCGTCGGCGCAAGCGCGTTGGGACACCCAGATGTTGAGGTCGAGAGTCGCGTCGCCAGGGCTTTCCGGACGGTTGGAGGCGAAATACAGGCTCAGACCGTCCTTGGAGAGCGCGGGCTGCTGATCGTTGAAACCCGACGTATTGATCGTCGGGCCGAGACTCACCGGCTCCGACCAGGGCGAGAAGTTGGATGTGTGGTTCGCGACCAGGGTTCCTGCGATGTTCGGGTCGGACTCCGTTCGACATCCGAGGAGCAGTACGAGCGGGGCAAGCGAGGCGAGGATGCGTGATGCGGTCGTCATAGGTCCTCC
>DASWDP010000108.1:0-13732 GCA_036395195.1 Gemmatimonadales bacterium
ACCGGATCGAGCCTGGCCGCCCGGCTCGCGGGGTAGAGGCCGAATCCGACGCCCGTCAGCGCCGAGGCGGCGAGCGCGGCGACGATCGACCAGAGGGGCACCCGGGCGGGGATCGGCGTGACGCGGGAGATGGCGAACGCGAGGCCGCCGCCCACGAGCATCCCGGCCGCGCCGCCCACCAGGGTCAGGGTGGAGGCCTCGACGAGGAACTGCCACAGGATGGCGCGCCGGGTCGCGCCGAGCGCCTTGCGCACGCCGATTTCGCGCGTCCGCTCGGTCACCGAGATCATCATGATGGCGACGACGCCCACGCCCCCCACCATCAGCCCGATGGACGACAGCACCAGCATCACGAGGAAGAACATGCCCGTGACCTGGTTCCAGGAGTCGAGCAGCTTGTCCTGCGTGACGATCGAGAAGTTGTTTTCCTGCCCCGGCTTGAGCCCGCGGAGCGAGCGCAGCGTCGCCACGACTTCGTCCATCGCCTGCTGCTGGGTGTAGCCCGGCGCGGGCGCGACCGCGAGCCGCATCCACCCCTTGACGTAGGGCACGTGCTTGACGAACGCGCCGTGCGGAATCCCGACGAACGGCGGCGTGCTGCCGCTGAACAGGCTCGGCGGCGGCGCGTAGACGCCGATCACGGTGAACGGGACGCCCGCGACGTGGATCGGCTGGCCGATCGGGTCGCGCCCGCGGAACAGCTGGTCTTCGAGTTTCCGGCTGATGACCGCCACGGCGCTGTTGGCGAGGTCTTCGAGGCGCGTGAAGGTGCGGCCGGGATAGACGTCGCCGCCGTTCACCTCCACCCACTGCGCGGATAGCCCCGAGACCTCCACCGATTCGAGCCGTACGTCGCCGTACTGGACGGTCGCGGAACTCTCGTCCCGCCGCGTCACGTAGCGCACGGAGGGCAGGAGGGCGATCCGGTCGGCCTCGACCTCGGTGATCACCGGGTTGCGCCGCCACGGGCTCGACTCGTCGGAGCCGTCCGAGACGTTGACCCCCGCCTGGAAGAAGCGCCACACCAGGAACGTGCGCGGGGCGATCGACTCGAAGATGTTCGAGACGCTGCGGTTGATCCCGCTGATCATGGCGGCGATCACCATCACGACCATCACGCCGATGGCGACGCCGAGGATGGTGAGCGCGGCCCGCCCCTTGTTGCCGCGCAGCGAGTCGAGCGCGATGCCGACGCCTTCGAACAGCCCCCCGCCCCCCACGGTCATGTCTCGTGCCGCAGGGCGGCGATCGGGTCGAGCCGGGCCGCGCGGCTCGCCGGGTACACGCCCGCGACGATGCCGACGCCGGCGCCCAGCACCACGCCGACGAGGATGGACCACGGCGCGACCGCGGCGGGCAGCGGCGTCGTCGCCGCCACGGCGGCGGCGAGCGCGATGCCGAGGGCGACGCCGGCGCCCGCGCCCACGGTGGCGAGCGTCGTGGCCTCGACCAGGAACTGCCGCAGGATGTCGCGCCGGCGGGCGCCGAGCGACTTGCGGATGCCGATCTCGCGGGTGCGTTCGGCGACCGCCATCAGCATGATGTTCATGATCACGATCCCGCCCACGACGAGCGAGACCGCCACGAGACCCGGGAGCGCGACGAACAGCACGCGGCTGATCTTGCCCCAGAAATCGAGCACCTCGTCCGCGGTCTCCAGCGCGAAATCGTCCGGCTCGCGCGGTCGCAGGTGGCGCCGGCTGCGCATGACCGCCTCGGCCTGCGCCATCGCCTCGCGCATCTCGGGCTGGGAGTGGGCCTTCATCGCCACGGCGTCGACCACGCGCGGCTGGTTGACGTAGCGTTTGAGCGGGGCGGTCGCGGGCGCCACCGCGAATTTGTCGAGCGACAGCCCGAACAAATTGCCCTGCTTCTCGACGACGCCGATGACCCGATACGGCAGGTCGAAGATTCTCACCTCGCGGCCGATCGGATCCTGGCCCTCGAACAGCTTCTCCGCCAGCTCGTGACCGAGCACGAGGACCGGCACGCCGGCTTGGACCTCCTGCGCGGTGAAGGCGCGGCCCCGCTCGAGTCCGAGGGAGCGGATCTCGAAGTAGAGCTCCGTCGCGGCCGTGACCTGGACGTCCTTGGCCTGCTTGCGACCCGCCGTCAGTGCCGCGCGCGTGCTCGACTCCCACGCGGCAGACACCGGGATCGTCACGCCACGCATCACGGCCTGTGCGTCTTCGTAGGTCACCCGGGGCCGCCGGCGCCATACCCGCCACGTTGAGTCGGTGACGTTGCCGAGCTGCACGTCGGGGAACTGCCGCAGGCGGAACGTGTTCACGCCCAGGATCGTGCCGGCGAACTTGTCGGTCATGTAGCGGTTCATCCCCTGCACGACCGAGACGACGGCGATCAGGAACATCACGCCGATGAACACGCCGATGATCGAGAAGGCGCTCTTGAGCTTCTGCGCCCGGATGGTCTGCAGGGCGAGGCGGACGGCCTCGAAGAAGCGCATCTATTCGTAGCGCAGCGCTTCGACCGGATCGAGCCGCGCCGCCTTGCTCGCGGGGTAGATGCCGAACAGCACGCCCGTGACCGCGGCGGCGACCAGGGCCACCACGACCGACGCCAGCGGGACGTACGCCGGCACCGGCGTCACGGCGCCGATCAGGAACGCGACGGCGGCCCCGACCACCATCCCGATCACGCCGCCCACGAGCGTGAGCGTGGCCGCCTCGACGAGGAACTGCCACAGGATCGTCCGGCGCGTGGCGCCGAGCGCCTTGCGCACGCCGATCTCGCGCGTCCGCTCGGTCACCGAGATCATCATGATGGCCACGACCCCGACGCCTCCGACCATCAGGCCCGCCATCGAGAGCGACACCATGAGGATCTTGAACATCGCCGTCATGCTGTTCACGGTCTGGAGGTAGCGCTCCTGGGTCACGACGTCGAAGGTGTTCCGATCCCGCGGGTGCAGCCCCCTGATGGAGCGCAACGCGATGGTCACGTCGTCGATGGCGCGGTCCACGGACACCGAGTCCTCGGGCGACACGAGGAAGTCCAGCCACCCGGGGAAGTAGGGCACGTACTTGATCAATGTCCCGTAGGGGATGAAGGCCTCCGCCTGGTCACCCTCGCCGAACAGCCCCGTCGGCGGGTTGTAGACGCCGATCACCTCGTAGGGGAGGCTCGCGATCTTGATGCGCCGCCCGACCGGGTCCAGGTCCCGGCCGAACAGCAGCTCGCCGAGCTTTTCGTTCACGACGACGACCCGGCTGTTCGCCGCGTCCTCGAGCTGGCTGAACGAGCGGCCGGGGTACACGTCGCCGCCCGCCACCTTGGGCCAGTCCGCGTCGCGCCCCTGGATGCTCACGGTGGAGTAGCGGTGCCCGCCGTACTCCACGTCGCCGAACCCGTTCTCGTCCACCACCACGAACCTGATCGTCGGGAGCGCTTCGAGGCGCTCGGCCTCCGCGATCGTGAGGGGCGGCCGGCGGCGCCACGGGTTGGGGTCGTCGGGGTCCTCGTGCTGCGCGCCGCCCCAGAAGCGGCCGACGTAGAACGTCTTGGGGCCGAGCGACTCGAGCATGTCCGAGAGCCCCTTGTTGAAGCCGCTGATCAGCGCGCCGATCACCATCACGACCATCACGCCGATGGCGACGCCCAGGATCGTGAGGGCGGCGCGGATCTTGTGCGCCCGCAGCGACGCGAGCGCGATGCCGACGCCTTCGACGAGGGGACGCACGCGCTATTCCTGCCGCAGGGCCGCGATGGGGTCGAGGCGGGCCGCCCGGGTCGCCGGATAGACGCCCGCCGCGATGCCCACGCCCGCGCCGATCACGACGCCGAGGACGATCGAGGCCGGCGAGACGCGGGCCGGGAGCGCGGTCGCGGCGTTGAGCAGGAACGTCACGGCGATGCCGGTGAGCACGCCGATCGCCGCGCCGACCGTGGCGATGGCGCCCGACTCCGCGAGAAACTGCCGCAGGATGTCGCGCCGGCGCGCGCCCAGCGACTTGCGGATGCCGATCTCCCGGGTCCGCTCGGCCACCGCCATCAGCATGATGTTCATGATCACGATGCCGCCCACCACCAGCGACACGCTCACCAGGACCGGCCCGATGAACACGAGGATGCGCTGGATCCCCGCCCAGAACTTGAGGACCCCCTCCGACGTCTCGAGCACGAAGTTGTTGTCCTGCTGCGGCCGCAGGTGCCGGCGGCTGCGCATGATCCCCTCCGCCTGTCCCATGGCGTCGCGCATGCCCTCGACCGTCGGAGCCTTCACGATCAGCGCGTCCACGACGCCGGGCGGGTTCACCACGTCCTGGAGCGGCGAGAGCGCCGGTGCGATCGCGATCCGGTCGAGCGAGAAGCCCAGCAGCTTCCCCTGGTGCTCGAGCACGCCGATCACGCGGTAGGGGATCCCCGCGATGCGGACGCGCTGCTCCACGGGGTCGCGGTCCGGAAACAGCTTCTGGGCGACCTCGTCGCCGAGCACGATGACCGGCTCGCCCGAGCGCGCCTCCTGCGTCGTGAACGGCCGCCCCTCGGCGATCCGCAGGTTCTTGATGTCGAAGTACCGCTCGCTCGCGGCGGTCACTTCGACGTCGAGCATCTTCTTGCTGCGCGCCTCGACCGTGGTCCGATCCGACGACTGCCACGTGGTGACCACCGGTCCCGTGATGCCGGTCGCCACCGCGTCGGCGTCGTGGAAGCTGATCCGCGGGCGCCGCGCCCACGCGCGCCACGTCGAATCGTCGACGTTGGGCGTAAAGTTGGGACGGCGCCGCAGGTGGAAGGTGTTCACCCCCACGAGCGTTCCGGCGAACTTGTCGGTCATGTAGGTGTCGACGCCGTTCACGATCGACCAGGCGGCGATCAGGAACGTGACCCCGATGAATACGCCGATCAGCGAGAAGCCGCTCTTGAGCTTTTGCGCGCGGATGGTCTGGAGCGCGAGCTGGAAGGCCTCGAAGAAGGCCACCTAGGCGGCCCGCAATTGGTCGGTGGCGATCAGGCCGTCCCGCAGCGTCACGACGCGCGCCGCGTGCGCGGCGATGTCATGTTCGTGCGTCACCATCACGATGGTCTGGCCCTGGCGGTGCAGCGCCTGGAACACGTGCATGATCTCGGCGCTCGTCGTCGAGTCGAGGTTCCCGGTCGGCTCGTCGGCGAGCAGGATGGAGGGGGCGTTGACCAGCGCGCGGGCGATCGCGACCCGTTGCCGCTGGCCCCCCGACAGCTCGTTCGGCTTGTGCTCCATGCGGTCGGCCAGCCCGACGCGCGCGAGCGCCTCGGCCGCCTGGTCGCGCCGCGCCCGGGCCGGCAGCCCCGCGTAGATCAGCGGCAGCTCGACGTTGTGCAGCGCCGTCGCGCGCGGCAGCAGGTTGAACGTCTGGAACACGAACCCGATCTCCTTGTTGCGGATGCGGGCCAGCTCGTCGTCGTCCAGGGCGGAGACCTTCTGGCCGTTGAGCCAGTATTCCCCCGCCGTCGGGGTGTCGAGGCAGCCGATCAGGTTCATGAGGGTCGACTTCCCGGAGCCCGAGGGGCCCATCACGGCGACGTACTCGTTCGTGCGGATCTGCAGGCTCACGCCACGCAGGGCGCGCACCACCTCGCTCCCCATGTCGTACTCGCGCGTGAGCTTGTGGCTCAGGATGACGATGTCGGGGAGCGGCGTGTCGCCCGTGCGGAACGCCTGGGGGTCCGTCATGCCGCGGCCTTCTTCTTCGCCGAGTCGGCCGATTGCTTCAGCGGCCGCACGTGGGCGCCGTCCTTCAGGTCGCGGATCGCCTGGTACGGCCCGGCGACGATGGTCTCGCCGTCCTTGACGCCGTCGCTCACCTCGAAGTACTCGTCGCCCGCGATGCCGACTTTCACCGGCCGGAAGGTGGCGACGCCGTCCTTCACGACGAACACGCCCTCCGTGTCCTTTTTCTTCTGCGCCGCCGTCGTGTCCACCGGACGGTTCTCGGTCGAGACCGGCTTGTTCTCGCGCACCGTGAGCGCGATAATCGGGATCGACAACACCTGCTGGCGCATGTCGGTGACGATCCGCGCCGTGGCCGACAGGTCGGGCCGGATGTCCGTCGGCGGCCGGTTGAGGGTCACCTCGACCTCGTAGTCCACCGCGCGGTCGCTCTGGCCGGTCGCCGACTGGGTCGCGGTGAGCACGCTCGAGTTCGACACCTTCGTGACGTGGCCGGTGAAGGTCGTGTCGGGGAACGCGTCGATCGAGACCTCGACCGAGTCGCCCAGGTGGACCCGCACCACGTCGGTCTCGTCCACCTTGACCTCGGCCTGGATCACCGACAGGTCGGAGATCGTCATCAGGAGCCCGACGTCCTTCGAGAAGGTGCTGGGCACGGCGACCTCGCCCTCCTCGACCGGGAGACGCGTCACCCGTCCCGACATCGGGGCGATGAGGGTCGTCTTGCGGAGGTTGTCGCGCGCCGACTGGACGGCGGCGCGCGCCTGCTCGACCTGGTGCTGCGCGGCGGTGAGGTTCGCCTCGGCGATGTCGAACGCCGTCTGCGCCTGCTCGAGCTGCTCCTCGGAGATCAGGTTCGGGCTCTGCGTCCGCAGCTCCTTGGTGCGCCGCAGGGCGCGCTCCGCCTGGTCCTGGTTCGCCTTCGCCTGCACCGCGGCGGCCTGCGACGACGCCATCGTGGCCTGCGCCTGCTGCAGGTTGGCCTGGTAGATCGTCGGGTCGATCTGGAGCAGGAACTGCCCCTTGGTGACCAGGTCGCCCTCGCGCACCGCGATCCGGGTGATCCGACCCGTGATGTCGGCGCTGATGTCCACCTTTTTCTTCGGCTGGATCTTGCCGCTCGCCGTGACCGCGGCGACGAGGTCGCGGCGGCTCACCTTCTCGAACCGCACTTCCTGGCCGCGGTCCCGGCGGGCGCCGGCGCTGATCACCACGAGTCCGGCGATCAGCACCACGGCCCCCGCGCCCAGGAGCACTTTGTTCCGTTTGGACATGGCAGTCCGATCCTCTCGTTAGCGCAGCGGCCGGCCGACCGCCGCTTCGAGCGCGGCCAGCGCCTTGTGATAGTCGTATACGGCGTTCACGTACTCGGTCTCGGCGCGCAGCGCGGCCACCTGCGCGTCGAGCAGCTCGAAGAACGTCCCCGAGCCCACCCGGTAGCGCTCGGTGGCGAGCTGGAGCTGCTCGCGCGCCGCCGTCCGGTTCGTGTCCTGGATCGCGATCGTCCGGTGCGCCGTCCGGAGCGTGAGGTACGCCTGGCTCACATCGGTCTGCACCTGGAGGCCGCGCGCCCGCACCGACTCCTGCAGGTCCTGCTGCTGCGCCTTGGCCTGCGACACCTGCAGCGGCTGCTGGAAGTTGCCCCACAGCGGGATCGTCACCGTGAGCCGGGCCTGGAACGGCTGCGGCGTGAAGCGGAACGGGTAGGCGGTGTTCTGGTCGCGGAGGGCCTGCTCCTGCTGCTGCAACAGCGCGCCCGTGAGGGCGCCGCAGTCGAGCGCCGGCTGCCCCGTGTTGAGCCAGGCCGTGTTCTCGTAGTCGCAGGTCGTGGAATCGGCCACCGCGCCCGCGCGCGCGCTGGCGAGCAACGGATCGAGATTGGTGAACTTCTGCGTGAACCCCGACCACCCCGCCGAGACCGACAACGACGGCCCGTAGCTCGCCGTCGCCGCCTTCACGCCCCAGCCCGCGGCGCGCTCGCGCGCGCGCAGCGCCTTGAGCGAGGGATTCTGGTCCTCCGCCATCGTCAGCAGGTCGTTGAGCTGCCACGTGGGCGTCTGCACGGCGAACGTGTCGGTGAGCTGCACGCCGGCGAGATCGAGCGGCGCCGTCACGCCGATCGCCTGGAACAGCCGCAGCTTCTCGACCTGCACGGCCGTCTGCGCCCGCAGCAGCCCGACCTCCGCCTGGCCGCGCGCCACCTGCGCCTGCCGCACATCGATCAGCGACGCGCGGCCCACGTCGTAACGCGCCTGCGCGAGCTTCAGGAACTCTTCGTCGTGCTGCAGCTGCTGCCGCGCCACGGCGGCGTTGTCCCGCGCCTGCAGCACGGTCAGGTACTGCTGCGTCACCCCGGTGACGAGGTTCGTCTCGGCGCCCGCCACGTCGGCGTCCGCCGCGGCGAGCTGCGCGCGCTTGAGGCCCGGCTGGGTGAGCGTCTGTCCGCTGAGCGCCCAGTCGAGTGAGAAGCCGTAGCTGGACGACCAGGTCGAGACGCTCTGGGAGAAGCTCTGCGTGAGGAAGTTCTGCTGGCCGGGCCCCGCGTACCCGAGGCCGCCCGACGCCGTGACCGTGGGGATGAGCATGTTCGCGAACGCGTTCCGCGCCCCCCACGCCGCCGGCGCGCGGTCGTTGATCGCCTGCCGGTAGGTGGGGTTGTGCGCGCGCGCGAGCACGATGGCGTCGGCGAGCGAGAGCTGAGCGGGAACGGGCTGCTGACACACGGCGAGGGCCGGGCAGACGGAGAGCCCGACGGTTAACAGCATGTGCCTCATGATGTTCCTTGGACCGGACGTTCGGATGTCACCTCATACGCGGCGCGGTCGCCGCAAGTTTCGCCGCGCGACAATCTAACCTCCGTCGCGCGCCGAAACGATGGGGTCAGGGCCCCGGCGCCCGCTCCGCCGTCAGCTGGCGCGACGGGATCGCGATCTTCAGCAACCGCCCGTTCGCGGAGAGCCACAGGTGCACGAGACGGTTCGCGCCCCCCGTGACGGTGATGTGCCGCAGTGACGCCTGGTCGCGGCCGAGCGCCGTGGCCTGGACCCCGAGGTCCTGGACGGCCAGCACGTCGCGCCGGCCGGCCCGCGGGAAGATGCCGGTCAGCGCGACCGGCTCCGGCCGCGCGCGCCACGCGGCCGGCAGGTACAGCGCGAACACGGAGTCGTCGAGGATCGCCGCGGGGGGCGGAGCGGGGAACTCGCGGGCCCGCTCGGTGCGCCGGCCGAGCAGGCGCACGGTGAAGCGGCCGCGCGTCTGCTGGCCCAGGATGCGCAGCGGCTCGCGCGGGTCCGCCACGGTATACTGGAGATTGGCGGGCGCGGAGTCCGGACCGATCTCGAGGATCGGATCGAGCACGACGACGGGCCGGGTGCGGTCGTAGCGGACGGTGGAGGCGAGGGTCCACCCCCCCGCGCGCGCCGGCGTGAGCCGGAACGCCTCGCGCGCGATTTCGGCGGTGTCCTCGCGCACCACGAGGGTGCCCTCGTCGAGCGGGGCCTGGAGATGGAAGGCGAGCAGCGCGCAGAGCAGCGTGCTCACGGGACGGGCGCCTCGAGGACTCGCGTCGCGATGCGCTCGTAAATCATCTTGTACAGCCGCTCGCCTTTCTCACGGGTCGCGACGGTGGGCCGGCCGACGGAGCCCGGCGAGAGCGCCGGGAGCTTGCCGAGGTTGCCCCCGCGGTAGCGGGTGCGCTGCTTCTCCGAGAGGACGAAATCCTGGGCGCGCTGCATGCGGACGAGCTCCGGGGCGAGGTAGAGCAGGAGGGAGGTGTCGAGCTCGCTGCCGTGCATCGGGCCGTCGGCGTCCTCGAGATGGCCGGTGAAGTCGAGGGCGAACACGTCCACCGTGAAGACGCGCGCCCGGCGGGTGCGTAACGTGGACAGCGCCTCCTGGTGCGGATCGTGGCCGTGGGCCGTGAGGATGATGAAAGAATCTACGCCGGCCTGCTCCCACGAGCCGAGCAGATCGTTCATCCAGCGGTGCAGCGTCTTGCGGCGGACCGCGGCGTTTCCGGGGAATGCGCGGCGCGTGGCGGCGTTGACGCCGTACTCGATCGTCGGGGAGCGCAGGATCTCGAAGGCGCCGGAGAGATCGTCGGCGAGCCGCTCCACGATGATGGTGTCGCACCCGAGGGGGAGGTGGGGGCCGTGCTGCTCGCAGGTCCCCACCGGCACGAGGAGGCGGGCATCGCGCTCGAGAATGAAACGCACCTCGTCGGGGACGAGGGTCTTCAGGTGCAGCGGCGCGCTCACGTAACGCTCGCCGGCTGCGCCGCAGCCGTCGCCGCCGCCGAATGGCTGCACGGCACCGCCCAGGCCTGGGCCTGGGCGGCGGGGGCGGCGGGAGTGGTCGCCGCGGTCCTCGCCCTTGCCCGCAGGCCCCGGGGCGCCGCCCCGGGGTCGGCCGCCCTGGTCTGCCTGCTGCTGGGCGGCGTGCTGGTGGCGGGCGTCCTGCCGGTGCGGCGGATCGAGTGCTGCTGGCCGGCGCTGCGCGAGGAGCGGGTGACGGCGGCGTCGCAGGAGCTCGCGGCGACGCTGTCGGGCGCCGCCGCCGAGGCGCGCCGCCTGGCGGAACGGGGGATGACGACGGCGCTGCTCCCGCCGCGGGCGGCGTTCCCCCGCCTGCGCGAGGCGATGACGTCGCGCAACCGGGCGCCGGGGACCGAGCGCGGCGTGGCGATCCTCGCGGCCGATGGCGAACCCGTGGCATGGGCCGGTCGCCACCGGTTCGTTCCCGCCCGGGATACCGCCGAACTGCGTGCCGTCATCACTCCATTCTACGTGTCGCTCGAGGCCCGGCGCCAGACGCAGGGCGGCGGCGTCGCCGTGGGGAGCGTGCTGCTCGACGCGGCGCCGGCCGCGCCCGACCGCGCGCGCGCGGTGAGCGCGCGATTCGAGCGCGACCACGGGGTGGCCCTGCGCTTCTACGCCGCACGCGTCGCGCCCGCCGACTCCGACGTCTTCGATTACGCGACGCCGGGCGGAGATACCCTCTTTAGCGTGCAGCCGGTGCCGCCGTCGCAGGGCGACGCGAAGCTCGCGGCGCTGCGCGCCGGCACCGGCCGCGCGGCCGTGGCGCTCGCCGCGGCGCTCTTGCTCCTGTTGCTCGCGGCCGCGCCCGGCCGGTGGCGCTGGATCGTCGTGCTCACCACCGCCTGGTGCGTCGTCCGGGCGTCGCAGGGTCCGGAGCTGCGGCTGGGTGGCTCCTTCTCGGCGGCCGTGTTCTATCGGCCGCTGCTCGGCATGTTCAGCGCCTCGGCGGGCGCCGTCACGGTGCTCGGCATCGTGCTGCTCCTCGCCGCGGGGGCCCTGTGGCGCCGCGGGCTCCGGCGCCGCTGGTGGGCCACCCCGGCCGCCGGCGGGCTCGTGCTCGCGGCCCCATACGTGGTGCGCTATTTCGGACGCGGCATCGCGCCCCCCGCCGGCGGCGTCGGCTTCGGGCTGTGGCTCGCGTGGGAGGCCGCGGTCGCGACGGCGGCGATGGCGCTGGTCCTCGGCGCCGCCGCGCTCGTGCGGGGCCCCGCGGAGCCGGCGCGGGTGCCGTGGGCCCTGCCCGCGGCGTGCGCCTGGGCGGCGCTCGCCGCGCTCGCCGGGTTGTGGCTGTGGCAGCCGTACGGCGCGTGGCCCGACTGGTACACCTTCGTGTGGGTCCCGGCGCTCGGCGGCGTGCTCGTCCCCGCGCCGCGCCGCTGGGCGCTGCTCGGGATCGCGACGGTGGCCGGTACCGCGGCGGCGCTCGTGACGTGGGGCGCCGCCGTGGAAGGCCGGTTGGGGCTCGCGACGCGCGACGCCCAGGGACTCGGCGGCGCGCGCGACGCGCCGGCGGTCGCGCTGCTCGAGCGGCTCGGGCAGGAGCCCCCGCCGGCACCGCCGCGGACGGCGGGCGAGCTGTACGCTTGGTGGCGCGCGTCGCCGCTCGCCGCGGACGCCTACCCGGCGAGCCTCGCGGTGTGGTCCCGCTCGGGGGAGCCCCGGGCCGAGATCCGACTGGCGAGCCTCGACTTGCCCGCGGCGCTGCTCGCCGCGCTGGTGCGGTCGCCGGAGACCGCCGGCGGGCCGCGGGTGGAGACGCTGGAGCGCGTCCCCGGCGCACTCTACGTGCTCGTCACCCCGCTCGCGTCGGGCGACGTGCTGACCGTCGGCGTGGGGCCGCGCACCCGGCTGATTCCCGCCGATCGGGTCGCCCGCTTCCTCCAGGGCGAGGTGGGAGGCGCGCCGCCGTACACCATCTCGCTGTCGCTTCCGACACCGGGCCCGGCGGCCGGGGGCGCAGGGGTGACCTGGCAGCGGCTGGGGTGGTCGGTGCGGGGCGAGCGCCGCATCGAACTCCCGGGCGGCGTGCGCCACGTGCACCTGCGCGTGGAGCTACGGAGCCCGTGGACGCTGCTGGTGCGCGGGGCGCTCGTGGTCCTCGTCGACGCGGGCGTCCTCGCCGGGTGTTGGTTCCTGGGCCTGGTCCTGGCGGAGGGGTGGCGCCCGCGCATCCCGCCCGTGTTCGCGGCGCTGCGCACGAGCTACCGCGTGCGCCTCGCCGCGGCGCTCTCGGCCTTCGTCGTGCTGCCGGTGTTGCTGTTCGCCGTGTGGAGCTTCGCGCGGCTGGCGGACGAGGCGCGCCGCGCCGGCGACCTCCTCATCCGCCAGACGCTGCGGGACGCCGCGGCGACGGCGGGGGAGCTGGGCGCGGAGCGGCCGGCCGCCGTGGCGCGCTCGATCGTGGAGCTGGGCAACCGGCTGGACGCCGATCTCTGGCTGTACCGCGACGGCGTGCTCGCCGGCGCGAGCGCCCCGGTGCTGGGCGAGCTGGGGCTGGTGGATCCGTTCCTCGCCCCTGAGGCGTTCGTGCGGCTCGCGCTCGAGGACGAGCTCGAGCTCGCGACCGACGGTCGCACCGCCGGCCGGCCGATCCGCATCGGCTACCGGGTGGTGCTCGCCGGCCCGCCGCCGGTGCAGGCGATTCTCGCGGCGCCGCAGCTGCTCGACGACGAGCGCGTGCGCCAGCAGCAGGAGGATCTCGTGCTGGTCCTGCTGCTCGCCACGCTGGCGGGGCTCGTCGCCGCCGTCTATCTGGCGGGTCTCGCGGCGCGGGGGCTCGCGCGCCCGGTGGCGGCGCTGCGCGAGGCGGCGGTCGCGGTGGGTCGCGGCGCCCCGCCGCCCGCGTTCCCGCCGGGCGCGCCGCGCGAGTTCCAGCCCGTGATGTCGGCGTTCGAGCGGATGGCCGCCGACGTGCGCACGAGCCAGGCGGCGGTGGAAGAAGCCCGGCGGCACACGGCTCAGGTGCTCGCGAACGTCGCCACCGGCGTCATCGCCGTGGACGAGGGGCTCCGCGTCACGATGGCGAACCCGCGCGCCGCCGAGCTGCTCGGCGCGCCGCTCGACCCGGGGGACCTGCTGCCGCGCGCGGCCCCGGCGGCGTGGCTCCCGGTGTGGAACGCGGTGGGCGAGTTCCTGGCGGCGCGCGGCGACCGCATCGCCGAGCGCGAGTTCGACGTCGGCGGCCGCCAGATCCGCGTGCAGCTCGCGCCACTCGGACCCGCGCCGGACGGCTGCGTCGTGGCGCTCGACGACGCGACCGCCCTCACGCGCGCCGCCCGGGTGCTCGCGTGGGGCGAGATGGCGCGCCAGGTGGCGCACGAGATCAAGAACCCGCTGACCCCCATCCGCCTGGGGATCCAGCATCTGCAGCGCGCGCGTGAGAAGCCGGGCGGCCGGGGGGGGGAGTTCGACGCCACCCTGCGCGAGACCGCGGCGCGCATCCTCGCCGAGATCGACCGGCTGGACGCCATCGCGCGAGCGTTCTCGCGCTTCGCCTCGCCGGCTGAGGAAGCGCTGCCGCTCGAGCCGGTGGGCCTCCACGCCGTGGCGCGCGAAGTGGTGAACCTCTACGCCCTCGGGGCGGCGGAAGCCGGCACGCAGTTCGACGTCGCGGGGGAGGCCGGCGCGCCCGCCCTCGCGCGCCGGGACGAGGTGAAGGAAGTGCTCGTGAACCTGCTCGAGAACGCCCGCCACGCGGGGGCGCGGCGCGTCTCCGTCCGGGTGGACGACGGCGGCCGCCGGCTCG
>DASWDP010000109.1:0-8261 GCA_036395195.1 Gemmatimonadales bacterium
CGCGTCCGGCGTGACCGCGAAGCCCGCCTGGCCGAGCGCCTGCGAGGCCTGGGCCAGGGCCGCGGGTGTGGTGTTCATCGCGAAGTAGACGCCCGGGTCGAGCGTGCACGCCGCGATCATCGCCATCACGCCGACGAACGACTCCATCAGCATGCCGCCATAGCCGATCATCCGGGCGTCGGTCTCACGCTGGATCATCTTGGGGGTGGTCCCGGAGGCGACGAGCGCGTGGAAGCCCGAGACCGCGCCGCACGCGATCGTGATGAAGGCGAACGGGAACAGCTTGCCCGCGAACACCGGGCCCTCGCCCTGCAGCGCGAACGGCGTGAGCGCCGGCATCTTGAGCGGCGGCAGGATCACGAGGATGGCGACCGCGAGGACGAGGATCGTCGT
Organism: Gemmatimonadales bacterium; assembly: GCA_036395195.1. GTDB lineage: Bacteria > Gemmatimonadota > Gemmatimonadetes > Gemmatimonadales > GWC2-71-9 > AG41. The sequence goes on from DASWDP010000109.1 coordinate 394, forward strand.
GATCTTGAGGAAGGTGGACAGGTAGTCCCGGGGGCACAGCAGCATCCACACCGGGAGCACGGACGCGATGAATCCGTAGGCGACCATCATCCAGGTGATCGCCGTGCCGGTGTGCGTGAACGCACCGGCGAGCGCCGGCCGGCCGGCGACGTAGCCGCCGCCGACCAACGCCGCGAGCAGCAGCACCGCGCCCACCGCCGACGCCTCACCGACCTTGCCCGGCCGCCACCGCTTCATCCACCACCCCATGAGGAGGGCGATCGGGATCGTGCAGGCGATGGTGAACAACCCCCAGGGGGACGCCTTGAGGGCGTTGACCACGATCAGCGCGAGCACCGCGAGCAGGATGATCATGATGCACAGGACCGCGAGCATCGCCGTCGCCCCCGCTGCCGGATTCACCTCCTCCCGTGCCATCTGCCCGAGCGACTTCCCGTTGCGGCGCAGCGAGCAGAACAGGATCGTGAAGTCCTGGACCGCCCCCCCCAGCACCACCCCGATCACGAGCCAGAGCGTGCCCGGGAGGAACCCGAACTGGGCGGCGAGCACGGGACCCACGAGCGGCCCGGCTCCCGCGATGGCCGCGAAGTGGTGGCCGTACAGCACCCACCGGTTGGTCGGAACGAAGTCGCGCCCGTTGTTGAACCGCTCGGCGGGGGTGGCGCGCCGCGCGTCGAGCCCGAAGACCCGGGTCGCGAGGAACCGGCTGTAAAAGCGGTAGCCGACTGCGTAGCTGCAGACGGCGGCGGTGAGGAGCCATGCGGCGTTGACGGTCTCCCCGCGGGACAGAGCGAGGACGCCGAACGCGGCCGCGCCGAGGGCGGAGAGGCCCCCCCAAACGAGGACGGAGGCGAGCCGGTTCATGGGGGCCTAAGTTACGCCGTGCCTTGCCGATGTTCAATTTCGAACATAGGTTCGAACCCCTTGGCACCCACTTCCTGGACGTTGGCCGCGCGCGAGGCGACGCGGGTCGGCGCGCCCGCGACCGAACCGCGCCCTGACCCTCAGCGTTTGGCGGAGACCGTGCACGGCCGGGTCGCGGTCGTCACCGGCGGTGCGACCGGCCTCGGCCGGTCGACGGCCCTCGAGTTCGCCCAGGGGGGGGTGGCGGTCGCGATCAACTACGTGGACCTCCCCGGGCGCGACGTCGCGGCCCAGGCTCTGCTCACCGAAACGGCCATCCGGGCGCTCGGCGTGCCGGTGTACTGCGCCCGCTGCGACGTGCGGAGCCGTGACGCAGTCGAGCGGTTCGTCACCGCCGTGCGCGAGAAGCTGGGCGGAGTGCACTATCTGGTCAACAACGCCGGCGTGACGCACGACGGCGCGCTGTGGCGTCTGACGTCGGAGGCGTGGCAGGAGGTGCTCGACACCAACGTCACCGGCGCGTTCAACTGCATCCAGGCGGTCGCCGGGCCGATGCGCGCCCAGCGCTTCGGCAAGATCGTCAACGTCGCGAGCCATCAGGCATTCCGGCCCGGCTTCGGGATCGCGAACTACGCCGCGAGCAAGGCCGCCCTCATCGGCCTCACGAAGTCCGCCGCCGTCGATCTCGGCCCGTCCAACGTCAACGTCAACGCCGTCGCTCCCGGATTCGTGAAGACGGAGCTCCTGAGCACGCTGCCCCGCGAGGTGCTCGAGCGCGCGGAACACGAATCCGTCCTCGGGCGGGTGGCGGATCCCGAGGACGTGTCGCGCGTGATCGTGTTCCTGTGCAGCGAGGCGGCGCGCCACATCACGGGACAGGTGGTGGTCGTGGACGGGGGGCTGACGCTCGCTTCTTGAAAATCCGGAGCGCGTTCACGATATTGCGCGCCGTGACTAATCCCTTGGAAATCAAAAACTTAAGGCCTAGGGCGTGGGTCGTATGGTTGACGACGATCCTCGCGTGCGGCGGTCGGCAACATGCGCAGGAGCCGACGCCGACTCAGCCGCTTCCCACTGCGGGGCTTGCGGCGCAGCAGGTCGGCGTGCTGCCGCTCACGCTCGTCGCGGCGGACGACTCGCTCCACTGGGAAGCGCTGCTCGCCGAGCGGCGCGTCGCGCTCGCCAAGGCCGACAGCGTGCTGGTCACTCTGCTCCAGGCGCGCGCCCCCGAGGTCGTCTGGGTGCTGCCCGACGAGCTGCGGCGCGCCGCGCGGCGTGCGCCGGGGATCGCCGCCAATCCCGATCAGATGGGCACGGCGATCCTGCTCCGCGGCACGAAGCAACAACCCGAAATGGTGCCCGACCCGCTGCGCGGGGAGCTGCGGACGCTCGCGGCGCTGGCGGGGGGCGGACGATACGCGCTGGTTCCGGCGGGGCTGGTGTTTCGTCGGACGGTCGGGCCGGGCGTGGGAGGGGCACAGCATGCCGTGCCCCTGGAGTCCGGGACCCCCCCGCCCATCGCCACGGCCGAATTGACCGTCGTGATGGTGGACGTGCGGACCGGCCGGGTCGGGTTCCGGACGGTGGCGCGGGGCGAGGGCGACGATCCCTGGACGGCGCTCACGCGGGCCGTCAAGAGCCTCACGCCAGGGTTGCCGTGAGCGAGAGGCAGGCGGGCGGGGGGAGCCACGAGGCGACCCTCATCGCCGGCGACGGGATCGGGCCCGAAATCACGCAGGCGACGCTCTTGGTGCTGGATGCGCTGGGGCTCGAGTTCGACTGGGACGAGCAGTACGGCGGGGTCAGCGCCATCGAGAAGGCGGGCACGCCGCTCCCCGACGCCACTGTCGACAGCATCCGGCGCACCGGCCTCGCGCTCAAGGGCCCGCTCACGACGCCGGTGGGCGGCGGCTATCGCTCGGTCACCGTGGCGCTGCGCCAAGAGTTCGAGCTGTACGCCAACGTGCGGCCGGTGAAATCGATCGTCCCGGGCGGCCGCTACCCCGCCGTCGATCTGGTGATCGTCCGCGAAAACACCGAAGGGCTGTACGTGGGGATCGACCGTACCTTCAAGGTGGGGGGCGACCCCAAGGCGCTGGCGCAGGCGATGTCGGTGATGACGCGGGACGGGTGCAAGCGGATCGTGCGGTACGCGTTCGAGTACGCGAAGCGGCACGGTCGCAAGAAGGTCACCGTGGTGCACAAGGCGAACATCCTGAAGGCGACGTCGGGGCTGTTTCTCGAAACGGCGCGGATGATCGCGCAAGAGTACGAGGGGCAGATCGCCTCGGACGACCGGATCGTGGACAACGCCGCCATGCAGCTCGTGATCAATCCGGCGCAGTTCGACGTGATCGTGACGACCAACCTGTTCGGCGACATTCTCTCGGATGAGGCGTCGGGGCTGGTGGGCGGACTGGGACTCGCCCCGGGGGCCAACATCGGCGAGTCGGCCGCGATCTTCGAAGCCGTGCACGGGTCGGCGCCGGACATCGCGGGGCAGGGGATCGCCAACCCGTCGGCCCAGCTCCTCGCCGCCGCGATGATGCTCGACCACGTTGGCGAGCTCGAGGCCGCGGGGCGGCTGCGTCAGGCGCTCGAGACCGCGATCGTGAAGGACAACGTCCGCACCAAGGATCTGGGAGGCAGTGCTTCGACCACCGAGTTCGCCCGCGCCGTGGCCCGGCGGGTCTAGCCTCTCCCACCCGTGCGCCCGCTGCGGCGAAATGACGGCCGGCATCGGGGTGGGGGAGCGGTGTCCGAAATGCGTGAAAGACGTCACGCAAAGGGCGTCTCGCCTGGGACGTCTCGTGGCCATCGTGACCACCCTGCTGCTCGTGGGGTACGTGATGCTCACGCTGCGCTCCGTCCCGCCCGCGTGGCAGGCGACCGCCCGCACGGTGGGCGCGGCGGCGGCCGTGGCCTGGTACCTTCTCACCTACCGGATCGTGAAGAGGATCGCGCTCGAATGGCTCAAGTGACGTCATCCGTCATCCGTCGTCCGTTATCCGTGGCGTTCACCTTGGCCGCTGGCCTCGCCGCCCCGCTCGCGGGTCAGACCTCGCTCTCCGTGTACAGCGACGGCCGCGTGGTGGTGCGGCGCACCCTGCCGCAGCCGCTCGACAAAGGGCGGAACGTCCTGACGCTCAAGCTCGACGCGCTCGATCCGGCCACGCTGTTCTCGCCCGACACGTCGGTGGCGCTCGTGACCGCCGCGCTGCGGCCCGCCACCGACCGGAGCACCGCACTCGCCGCCGCCATCGGGCAGACGTTGTCGTTCGCCCGCGCCAAGGGCGACACCGTGCGTGCCACCGTGCTGCGCGTCGCGCCCCCGCAGTACCGGCTTCCGGACGGGCGCATCCTCCTCTCCGAGCCGGGCGAGCCGCTCTTCCCGGCGGAGCTCGTTCGCGCCGCGCCCGAAGCCACGGTAGTGCTCGAGGCGGCGCGGGCGCGGCCCCGCTCGGAGCTCGCCTGGGTGACCCAGGGGGCGAGCTGGGAGGCGGTGTACCAGGTGGTGGTGACGGGTGCCCGGTGTCAGGTGTCGGGGGCGGTCACGATCACATCGCAGTCGCTTGCCGCCGACAGCGCGGAGGTACAGGTCGTGGCGGGATCGATCAGCCGCGCGCGAGCGGCGCCGCAGCCGTTCGCGGGGATGGTCGCGGATCGCCTGGCCCGCGCCCGGGTCGCCGAAGCACCCGCGGCCAGCGAGGAAGCCGTGGGCGAGACGCACGTGTACCAGCTCCCCGGCCGCGTCTCGCTGCAGCCGGGGACGCCCGTCACGACGGCGCTGTTCCCGCGCGCGGGCGCCGCCTACACCCAAGAGCTGATCGTGCCCGGCGCGCTGCCATGGCGCGGCTTCTTCGAGCAAACGGGGGGGCCCGGGGAACCGAACCGCGTGCCGGTGCAGGTGTGGTATACGCTCAAGCGGCCGCGGGGGACGCCGTTCGGCGACCGGCCCCTGCCCGGCGGCACGGTGCAGCTGTATCAGGCGGACTCGAGCGGCCGGGTGCAGCTCGTGGGCGAGGCCGGGAGCGACCACACGGCGCCGGGGCGCGACCTGCGCGTCCAGTCGGGGGATGCGTTCGACGTAACCGCCGAGCGGGTGCAGACCGACTACAACCAGGAGCAGCTCCCGCCGCCGCGGCGGGGGATGCCGGCCCGTCAGCGTGTCACCGCATCGTACAAGGTGACGATCACGAACGCGAAGCCCGCGGCCGTGGCGGTGGACGTGCGCGAAGCGCGCTTCGGGGTGTGGCGGGTGGTGGAGTCGAGCGTGCCGGCCGAGAAGCTCTCGGCCACCGAGGTCCGGTTTCGGGTGTCGGTGCGCGCGAACGGAGACGCCACCCTCACGTACACGGTCCAGGCGGAATCGTGACGGTCCAGCTGCTGCACGTGTCCGATCTCCACTTCGGCGGCCTCGCCGATCTGCAACAGGTCGAGGCCCTCGAGAAGATGATCCCCGACCTGCGCCCGGACGCGATCGTGGTGTCGGGCGACCTGTCGCAGCGCGCGCGGCACGGGGAGTTCCAGCGGGCGCGCGCGTTCGTGAACCACGCGGCGCAGACGGCACCGGTCCACGTGATCCCCGGGAACCACGACGTGCGCTGGTGGCTGCGCCCGCTGATCCCGTTCGCGAGGCGGTCCGTACACGCGAAGTACGTGCGCTATTTCGGGGACGAGCTGACGCCCACGCTCACGATTCCCGGGGCGGTCATCGCGAGCGCGCTCACCTCGCACGGCGTCGCCTGGGGCTCGCTCACCTTCCGGCTGCGCGACCTGGCGGTGAAGGGGCACCTCTCCAAGCGGGAGATCGAGCGCGTGCGCGCGCTGTTCGCGGCGGCCCCCGCCGACCAGGCGCGGGTGCTGGTCGTGCACCACAACGTGCTGCGCGGCGACATCTCGCGGCGCATGGGGCTCGCCCGCTGGCGTCAGGCGCAGCGGCGCATCGTCGCGTCGGGCGCCGAGCTGGTGCTGTGCGGGCACGACCACCAGGAGGGCGCCGAGGTGCTCGAGGGGCGCGTGGTGGTCTCGACCGCGGGGACGCTGTGCCGGCGCTCGCGCGGCGGGCGGCCGTCCTGCTTCAACTTCGTCACCATCGAGCCCACGGCGGTGCACATCACGTTCTTCCGGTGGGACGCCGAGCGCGGGCGCTTCCGGTCGTCGGACACGTACGCGTTCGCCAGGCCTAGCCACCCGGTGCCAGAGCGGCAGGTCCCAGTCGTCAGTTAAGTTTCCAGACGCCAAGTCACAAGCGGTTGACAGTCTGGAGTTGCAAGCTGCGGCGTAACTGGCAACTTGTGACTGGAGACCGCTTGCGGCTTGGCGTCTGGTAACTGCACTGACACCTGTCCGACTGAACGTTGTTCCCTGTGAGGTACGTATGGCAAAGTTCCAGGGCGTCGACTTCTACGACGTCGACGGCTTGTTGTCCGAAGAAGAGCGGGCCGTGCGCGACACGGTTCGCGCGTGGGTCGACGACAACCTGATCCCCATCATCGGCGAGCACTACCTCGCGGGGAAGTTCCCCAAGCCGCTCGTGCCCCAGATGGCCGAGCTCGGGCTGTTCGGCGCCAATCTGCCGGAGGAGTACGGCTGCGCCGGGCTCAACAACGTCGCCTACGGGCTGATCATGCAGGAGCTCGAGCGCGGCGATTCCGGGGTGCGCTCGTTCGCCTCGGTGCAGGGTGCCCTCGTGATGTACCCGATCTACGCGTTCGGCTCCGACGAGCAGAAGCGACGCTGGCTCCCCAAGATGGCGTCGGGCGAGGTGATCGGCTGCTTCGGGCTCACCGAGCCCGACTACGGCTCGAATCCCGCCGGCATGATCACAGTCGCCAAGGAAACCCGGGACGGCTGGGTGCTCAACGGCGCCAAGATGTGGATCACCAACGGCTCGACGGCGCAGGCGGCGATCGTCTGGGCGAAGACGGGCCGGCTCGACGACCCGAGCTCGATCCGCGGCTTCATCGTTCCCACCGACACGAAGGGCTTTTCGGCCAAGGATCAGCACGGCAAGCTGTCGCTCCGGGCGAGCGACACGAGCGAGCTAGTGCTCCAGGACGCGTGCGTGCCCAAGGACGCGCTGCTGCCCAAGTCGGAGGGCCTGAAGGCGCCGCTCCTCTGCCTCACCCAGGCGCGCTACGGGATCGCCTGGGGGGCGGTCGGGGCCGCGATGGCGTGCTACGACGAGGCGGTGAGCTACGCGAAGAACCGGGTGATGTTCGGCAAGCCGATCGGCGGGTTCCAGCTGCAGCAGGCCCGGCTCGCCGAGATGCTGACGGAGATCACCAAGGCCCAGCTGCTCTGCCTGCAACTCGGCCGCCTCAAGGACCAGGGGAAGGCGACCCCGCAGCAGGTCTCACTCGCCAAGCGGAACAACGTGAGCATCGCGACCGACGTGGCGCGCGAGGCGCGGCGGCTGCTCGGAGCGAACGGGATCCTCGCCGAGTATCAGGCGATGCGCCACCTCGCGAATCTCGAGTCGGTGTACACGTACGAGGGGACGCACGACGTGCACACGCTGATCCTGGGGCAGGAGATCACGGGGCTGAATGCGTTCAACTGATTGCGGATTGGCGATGGCGGATTGCGGATTGGACACCCGCCCTTCGAATCCGCAATCCGCCATCCGCAATCCGCAATTGGTTGCTGGCGCACTCATGCTCGCCCTGCTCGCCCTGCTCGCCCCGCCCGCCAGCGCGCAACGGCCCGACACCCTCCCCAAGGACACTGCCACACTGGCTCCGGTGGTCGTGACCGGCGTGCGGCTGCCCACCGTGCCCGAGCTGGCGCGCGGCCTCGCGGGCCGCACGGCCACGCTCCAGGCCGCGGACCTGGACGCGCGCGGCGTGCGCTCGCTCGCGGACGCGCTGGAGCAGCTCCCCGGGGTCACGACGTCGGACGAGCTTGGGGCCACGGGCCAGCTCGACGTCTCACTCCGCGGCTTCCAGGTCTCGCCGGTGATCGGCCTGCCCCAGGGCGTCACGGTGTACGTGGACGGCGTG
>DASWDP010000110.1:0-4325 GCA_036395195.1 Gemmatimonadales bacterium
CCCCTTCCGATCTCCAGGCCCGCGTCGCGCGCGCTCTCTCACAGCTCAAGAACCCCCGCCTCGGTGAGGACGTCCTCTCGGCCGGCATGGTGAGCGACCTCGCCGTGGACGAGCAGGGGCAGGTGTCCTTCACGTTCCGGCTCGACCGCGAAGACCCGGGCGCGCTCGCGCGAGACGCGCGCAAGGCCGTCCAGGCGGTCGCGGGCGTGACGGCGGTGCGCGTCAACGTCGCTGATACGAGCGCCGCCGGGGGCGCCGCGCCCCGTGGGGCGCCCGGCTCCGTGCCTCCTCCCCCGACGCCCGTCGAGCTGCCGCACCTGGGCAGGGTCGTCGCGATCTCTTCCGGGAAGGGCGGGGTGGGGAAGTCCACCGTGTCCGCGAACCTCGCGGTCGCGCTGGCGCGCGCGGGGCACCGCGTGGGGCTAATGGACGCCGACATCTACGGGCCGAACATCCCGCGGATGATGGGCGTGGACCGGAAGCCCGACGTGCGCGGCCAGAAGATCCAGCCGCTCGAGGCGTACGGCGTGAAACTGATCTCGCTCGGCCTGATCGTGGAGCGGGACGCGCCGGCGATCTGGCGTGGCCCGATCATCATGAAGGTGATCGGGCAGTTCGTGCGCGACGTGGAGTGGGGGCAGCTCGACTACTTCCTGGTGGACCTGCCGCCGGGCACGGGCGACGCGCAGCTCTCGCTCGCGCAGACGGTGCACATCCGCACGGCGATCATCGTGACCACGCCCCAGGAAGTCGCCGTGGGCGATTCCTTGCGCGGCGCGAAGATGTTCGAGCGGGTGGGGGTCCCGGTGCTCGGCGTGATCGAGAACATGAGCTACTTCGTGTGCCCGCACTGCGGCGAGCGCACCGAGATCTTTCTCGCGGGCGGCGGCGTCCGGCTCGCCGACGAGCTGGGCGTGCCGCTCCTGGGCCAGGTGCCGCTGCAGGCGAGGCTCGCCGATCTCGCCGATGAGGGGCGGCCGATCGTCGTCGCCGATCCGGGGTCGCCCGCCGGTCAGGCGCTGGAGGCGATCGCGCGCCGGGTGACGGACGCCCTCTCCGCCGCCGCGCGCTGACGTGCCCCCCCTGCCCCCCGGGCTGCTCGTCGCCGCGCTCGTCCTGCTCCAGAACCCCCGCGCCGGCCGGCCCGACCTGCGCGCCGGGCTCGACACCCTGTACGGCGGCGGGTTCCCCGGCGCCGCCGCCTACTTCGCCCAGCTCGCGTCGCACGACAGCACCGACCCCGCGCCGGTGATCTTCGAGGCGAGCGCCTACATCTGGTGGGCCGAGGCGCTCGGAAACGACGACTACGAGGCTGCACGGATCGACTCGCTGCTCGATCGCGCCATCGCCCGCGCCGCCGCCGATTCCCCCGGGCCCGCGCGCGACTTCTGGCTCGCGACCGCCCTCGGCTACCGCGCCCGCCAGCGCGACCTGCACGGCCACTCCTGGGGCGCGGTGAAAGATGGGAAGGCGATGCGCGACGCCTACCGGCGCGTGCTCGCTGCGGACTCGACGTGTGTGGACTGCTACCTCGGGCTCGGCGTGTATCAGTACGGTCTGGCGCGCGCCGGCGCCCTCGCCCGCCTCGTCGCGAAGCTCATCGGGCTCGGGAGCGGGAGCGCGGAGCGCGGCATCAGCTACCTCCGGCACACGGCGCGCGACGGCGACCTCGCCCAGGTCGAGGCGACGTGGGTCCTCGCGGCCGCCCTGATGCGCGAGGCCGCGCGCGATCCCGCCGGGCGCGCCACGCTGGAACACGAGGCCCGCGCCTACGTGGGACGGCTCGCCGAGCGCTTCCCCGGCAATCCGGTGTTCCGGCGGTTCCTGCGCAACATCCCCGAATCCGGCTCCGACGGCCCCTGATCTTGTTGCGCCGCCGCCACATACAGAACGTTACCTGGATCACACCGCCCGTTTCCTCGTACATATAGAAGTACATACGGCGCGCGCCCCGCTGTGCGGAAGCGAGGACTGGAATGATCCAGTCGCGACTGTTGAGACGTCTGGGGCTGCTCGCGGGGCTCGCCGCCGGGTACTTCGTGGCCGGCAAGCTCGGGTTGCAGGTCGCCTATGTGAACCCCAGCGCGACCCCGGTCTGGCCTCCCACCGGCCTGGCGCTCGCGGCCTTCCTGCTCCTCGGCTCCGAGGTGTGGCCCGCGATTCTCCTCGGTGCCTTCCTCGTGAACCTCACGACGGCGGGCTCGGTGGCGACCTCCGTCGGCATCGCCGCCGGCAATACGCTCGAGGGGCTGGTGGGCGCGTTCCTGGTGAACCGGTTCGCCCGCGGCCGCCGCGCCTGCGATCGCACGGGCGACCTGTTCCGGTTCGCCGTCCTCGCGGCCGTGGTGAGCACGGCTGTGAGCGCGACCATCGGCACCACCACCCTCTCGCTCGGCGGGTTCGCGCCCTGGGCCGACTACCCGTCCATCTGGCTTACGTGGTGGCTCGGCGACGCGGTGGGGGACCTGATCGTCGCGCCCGCGGTCCTCCTCTGGGGGACGGCTCCCCGCGTGCGGTGGGACCGGCAGCAGGCGCTCGAGGCCGCCAGCCTGCTGTTCGGCACGATCGCCGTAGGCCTCGTGGTGTTCGGCGGGCTGTTTCCAGTCAAGGACTATCCGCTGGAGTTTCTGTGCGTCCCGCTGCTCATCTGGGCGGCGTTCCGTTTCGGGCAGCGGGAGGCGGCGAGCGCCGTGGTCGTGTTGTCGGGGATCGCCATCTGGGGGACGCTGCACGGCTTCGGGCCGTTCGTGCGGGCCTCGTACAACGAGTCCCTGCTCCTGTTGCAGGCGTTCATGGGCGTCAGCTCGGTGGTGACCCTGGCGCTGGCGGCGCTGGTGGCGGAGCGCCGGCACGTAGAAGAGCGCCTGCGGTACCTGGCCGCGAGCGATCCGCTGACGGGCCTCGCCAACTATCGCCAGCTCACCTACACGCTCGACGCGGAGATCAAGCGGTCGTCGCGGACCGACCGGCCGTTCGCGGTGGTGCTTCTGGACCTGGACGGCCTGAAGCAGATCAACGATCGCCACGGCCATCTCGTGGGGAGCCTCGCGCTGTGCCGCGTGGCGGAGGCGCTGCTCGGGTCGTGCCGGGGGATCGACACCGCGGCGCGCTTCGGCGGCGACGAGTTCGCGCTGGTGCTCCCCGAGACCGGTGATGCCGCGGCGTGGCACGTGGCGCGGCGCGTGGGCGACCGGGTCGCGCGGGACGGCGAGCAGCCGCCCATTTCCGTGAGCGTCGGCGTGGCCGTGCATCCCCGGGACGGCGGCACGCTGGAGGACCTGCTCGCCACAGCGGACCGCTCGCTGTACGACAGCAAGGCCCGCCGGAAGGGCAAGGCGCGCGTTCGTTGACCGCGCGCGGCCCGCGCGCGTACCTTCCGCCCCCATGACCACCGTCGAGCGCCCCGCCGGGACGCTCACCGTCGGGCCGCTCCGGCCCGTCATCCTGAAGCTCGCCGCCCCCGCGGTGGCGATGATGGCGTGCCACTTCTGCTTCAACCTGATCGACTCGATGTGGGTGGGCCGCCTGATCGGACCCGCCGCGCTCGCCGCGGTCTCGACCGCGGGGTTCTACGTGTGGGTGCTGCTGTCGCTGGGTGAGATGGTCGAGGTCGGGTTGATCGCCGTCGCGGCGCGGCGCCACGGGGAGGGGTTCCCCGACGCCGCCGCCCGCGCCGCCGGGGCGGCGGTGCAGTACGCGCTCGTCGCGGGAACGGTCGTGTCGGTCGCCGGGTTGCTGATCGCCGACTGGCTGTTCCGCGCGATGGGCGTGCCGGCCGACGTCGCGCGCCTTGGCCGCGACTATCTGCACACCTGGCTCCTGGGCGGGCCGCTCGTGTTCGGGTTCTTCGCGATCGAGGCGACGTTCCGCGCCTCGGGCGACACCCGCACCCCGTTCCTCCTGCTCGCGGCGTCGGTGCTGCTGTCCGTCGGGCTCGACCCGCTGCTCATCGCGGGCGTGGGTCCCTTCCCGTGGCTCGGCGTCCAGGGCGCGGCGGCGACGTCGGTGATGGTGCGGGGCGGGGGGTTTCTGATCGGGATCGGCATCGCGCTCAAGCGCGGGCTGATCCGGCTCGATACGCCCGACTGGCGCGCCGTGCCCACGATCTTCCGTGTCGGGGCGCCGCTGTCGCTCGCCGGGGTGCTGCTGTCGGTGATCTACATGTGGCTCACCCGGTTCACCTCGCAATTCGGCACGCCGGCGCTCGCCGCGCTGGGCGTGGGCCACAAGGTGGAAGGGCTCGGGTTCATCGCCATCTCCGGGTTCGCGCTCTCGGCGAGCGCGCTCGTCGGCCAGAACCTGGGCGCGCGCCAGGAGGCCCGCGC
>DASWDP010000111.1:0-1574 GCA_036395195.1 Gemmatimonadales bacterium
ATCCGGCATCACTTCCGCGTAGGTCGCCGTCAAGTGACCGGGCGGGCCGTCGCGGACAAGACTGTCGTGATGGCTGGCGTGCCCGAGACCCATTACGCCAAGAGCGGCGACGTACACATCGCGTATCAGGCTTTCGGTACCGGGCCGCCGGACTTGATGGTCTTCCCCGAGTGGGTGTCGCACCTCGAGGCTGCTTGGGGGGAGGAGGCCTTCGCAGGCTCGCTGCGGCGCCTGTCCTCGTTCGGCCGGGTGATCTGGTTCGACAAGCGGGGCACCGGGCTCTCCGACCCCGTCCCGGTGGCGGCCGTCGCCGCGCTTGAGCAGTGGGCGGACGACGCCCGATCGGTGCTTGCCGCCGTCGGCTCGGAGCGGGTGGCGCTGATCGGGGTGGGCTACGGCGCGACGATGAGCGTCTTCCTCGCCGCGTCGTCGCCCGACAGTGTGTCGGCGCTCGTGCTCGTCAACCCGTTCGCGCGCACGACCCGGGCGCCCGATTTTCCCTGGGGGATGCCGGCCGAGGTCCGGGATCGGGTGTTGCGGGAGATCGAAACCGAGTGGGGCACGGGGGTGTTCCACGACGTGCTCATGCCGGGCCGGGGGGAGGACTCTCGCGAGTGGTTCGGCCACTACCAGCGGCTCTGCGCCAGTCCGGGCACGGCCGCTTCGCTCGCCCGCACATTCTTCGACACCGACGTCCGGGACATCGCACCCGCCATCGCGGTCCCCACGCTCGTGCTCCAACGAGGCCAGGCCTTGTGGTCACGCGTCGGCCAGGGGCGGTACCTGGCCGAACGCATCCCCGGTGCGAAGTACGTGGAGCTCGACGGGGACGAGCACTACTTCCGTGACGCCGAAGACCCATTTCTCGACGAGATCGAGGAGTTCGTGACGGGGGAACGCCCCGTGCGCGAGGTCCACCGCGTGCTCGCGACCGTGCTCTTCGTCGATATCGTCGGCTCCACCGAGCGGCTCGCCGAATTGGGGGACTACCGCTGGCGGGCGCGTCTCGAGGATTTCCAGACACGTGTGCGCCGAGAGCTGCGACGGCACCGCGGGCGTGAGATCGGTACCCGGGGAGACGACGTCTTGGCGACCTTCGACGGGCCGGCGCGGGCGGTGCGCTGCGCGACGGCAGTTCGTGAGTCGGCGCGGCCGCTCGGCATCGAGGTCCGGGCTGGGCTGCACACCGGCGAGATCGAGCCCCACGGCGACGACGTGGCCGGGATCGCGGTGCACATCGGCGCCCGTATCGAGGCGCTCGCGCAGGCGGGCGAGGTGCTCGTTTCGCGCACGGTTGTCGACCTTGTCGCTGGCTCAGGACTGAAGTTCGAGGACAAGGGCGAGCACGAGTTGAAGGGCGTGCCGGGCGTCTGGAGGTTGTTCGCCGTACGGTCTTGAGAGGCGGCGCAACATCCTGATGTCCGGAGCTCGCGGAGCGAGCCCGTGTGCGGCTCGGAATCACGGCGTCGGCGCGCCCTAACTGCCGATCTGACCCAACGCCCCAGGCAATCGCGACTACAGATCCGCGCACCGAATGACCGCGGTCTCATGGAGCCCGACCAGCGCAGAACGGC
>DASWDP010000112.1:0-3175 GCA_036395195.1 Gemmatimonadales bacterium
CCGCCGCGGGGTGCGCGAGCGCGAACAGCGCGGGGACCGCGAGTCCCGCGACCGCGAGCAGCAGCATCGCGCCGCTCATGCCGGCGGCGGTCCGGTTGAAGGTGAGCGTGGGGCGCCGCAGCCCGCCGGCGACCAGCACGAGGCCCAGAATCAGGAGCAGGTTGCCAAGGATCGACCCCGTGAGGGACGCCTTCACGAGGTCCACCAACCCCGCGCGCAGCGCCACGATCGCCACGATGAGCTCCGCAGCGTTCCCGAACGTGGCGTTCAGCAGCCCGCCCGCCGCGGGGCCGGCGCGGGCGGCGAGGACCTCGGTGGCCTCCCCCATGGCGGCGGCCAGCGGAACGACGGCGATGCCGGAGGCGAGGAACACGGCGAGCGGCGGTGCCCCCAGCCAGGCGAGGATCCACGACGCGGGCACCGCCACGAGCAGCCAGCGCAACCAGCGCATCAGAACTCCAGGGAGAGACGCACGACGCTCGTCGGACCGACGACGGTGTGCAACGCCGCGCGGCGGCCCACGGCCGCGGAGAGCCGGCTCGAGATGAGCGCGTCCACCGCGCTCGCGACGTGGTTGGCGAGCAGGATGCCGAGGTAGTTCTGGGCGCTGCGGAACGCGTCGTCGCTGTTGCCGATCGTCTCGCGGAACACCTGTTGCTGCAACGCCGCGTCGCGCCACGACCAGCGGAAGTCCGGTCCCACGGCGTGCTGCTGGTAGAACTGCAGCGCCGCCGCGTACTCGGGCGAGGCGGGATCGGGAGGCGTGCTCGGATCGGGCCAGAAGGTGCGCCGCGCGAGCAGCCACACCGAGCCGTTGAAGGTGGTGGGATCGATCTCGGGTGCGAGCACGGGCCCCGGGTCTCGGTCGTATTCCCCGCTCGCGACGAAACGCTGCATCGTTTCGTAGTATTCGAACACGGTGTCGCGCCGCACGGCGGTGAAGCCGCGTCGCGCGACGGTGAAGGCGAGGTCGCGGAACCGCTCCGCCGCCGTGCGGCCCTCGTGGTTGAGCTGGAGGATGCGAGCGAGCGCGTACACCTCGACGGCGAGGTAGACGGCGCCCCGATCCTGGCGCGCGAGCAACTGGCCGGTCCCCGGGACGAGGAGCGACGCCGCGGGGCGCACCCAGAACCGGGAGCGCATCGCGCGGCCGGGCGCCGAGTCGGCGGACTGGGCCGCCCCGCCCCGCGGTCCCGCGAGCGCCGTCAGGAGTACGAACACCAGCGCGCGGCTCATGACGTCCGGAGCCGGCCGCTCAGAACATCACGCGGAAGGAGAAGAACGTCGGGTTCTGCACGACCAGGTCCGAACCCGCGAGGAAGGTGCGGGCGAGGTCCACGCCGATCGACCCGCTCACGAGCCCCATGCCGACGCTCGGCCCCGAGAGGCCGTCGTGCACGAACGCGTAGCCGCCGCGCAGCCGCACCAGGCGCCGGTAGCCGATGTCCACGCCGAGCCGCATCTGCGAGTCGCCGTAGCTCCCCCACGGGCTGTCGACGTCCGCCGCAAGCCGCAGGTCGAGCCGGTCGGCGCCCGCGACGCCCGAGGTACCCGGCAGCGCGACGCGGTAGAGCGCGCCCACCACCAGGCGCGCGGGGAGCGCGTCCGCCTGGTCGCGGTTGTTCACCTGGAGCTTGAACCCGACGTTCCGCACGGCCACGCCCACGCGCAGGGCGCCGGCGGGGCCGACCGAGAACTGGCCACCCACGTCGATGGCGTGGGTCACGCCCTGGGCGTTCGGCACGTTGGTGCAGTCGCCGCTGCAGTCCACGACGAACTCGACGAGCTTGTAGTTGATCCCGAAGGTGAACGATCCCGCGAGCGCCGTCGCGTAGGACGCGAGGAACTCGATGTTACGCGGCGAGATCCGGCCGATCGTGTTGCTCGCGGAGTCGGTGCGGTCCAGGTTCCCGTAGTCCACGAGATAGATCGAGCCGCCCAGGACGCCGAAGCCGTGGGACGGGAAGTAGGCGGTGAGGGCGTGGGTGGCGCCCGCCGCGAGGCTCGCGGTGTTGAAGGCGACCTCGCTGCGCTCGAGCGTCGCGAGCCCCGCGGGATTCCAGAAGGCCGCTTCGCCCCGGCCCTCAAGGGCGGCCGCGGTCTGGCCCATCGCCACCGCCTGGGCGCCGACGGGAAAAAGGAGAAACAGCGCGCCCGCGTTGTTGGCGAGGTCCTGGGCGGTTAGCCGGTTAGGCGGGTAGGCGGTTAGTGAGGCGGCGAGGAGCGTCCAACCGCCTAACCGCCTAACCGCCTGACCGCCGCTAGAAGTGTTTCGCCTCATCGATCAGCATGATCGGGATGTCGTCTTCGACGGCGTAGATGAGGCGGCAGGCGTGACACACGAGTTGCTCGGTGGGCGCGGCGCGGTGCTCGAGCGGCCCCTGGCACTTCGGGCAGACGAGGATCGCCAGCAGGTCGGGCGCGAGGCTCATCCGGCGTACCCGAGGCGTTTGAGCGACGGCTCGTGGCGGCGCCACTTGGGCAGCACCTTCACGTGCAGCTCGAGAAAGACGCGCGCGCCGAGCAGCGCCTCGATCTTGGCGCGCGCAGCCTGGCCGAGCGCCTTGATGGTGCGGCCCCCTTCCCCGATCACGATCCCCTTCTGGCTGTCGCGCTCGACGTAGACCACGGCCCGAATATATACCGGACTCGCGCCCTCCCGGAACTCGTCGATCTCGACAGCGACGCTGTAGGGCAGCTCCTCGTGCAGCAGCTCGAAGGCGGCTTCGCGGACGAACTCCGCGGCGAAGAAGCGGGTGGGCTGCGTCGCCATCTCCTCGGGATCGTAGTGGAACGGGCCCTCGGGCAGGTGGGCGCGCAGCGCGGCGAGCAGAGCGTCGAGGCCGGCGCCGGTGAGCGCCGAGCAGAGGACGGCGGAGGGCGGTAGAGGGCGGTCGAGGGCGGTAGAGGGCGGTACGAGGTCGGCTTTCGTGTACACGG
Source organism: Gemmatimonadales bacterium (assembly GCA_036395195.1). GTDB lineage: Bacteria > Gemmatimonadota > Gemmatimonadetes > Gemmatimonadales > GWC2-71-9 > AG41. Next base: position 2,941 of record DASWDP010000112.1, read on the forward strand.
TCACGACCGGCGCGCGGGGGGCGCGCTCCAGCTTGGCGACTTGCTCGAGCGGCGGCGCCGGGAATTCCGCGAGGGGATGCAGGTACGCGATCACGTCCGCGTCCCGCAGGCCGCGCAGCGCGGCGGCGCGCATCGCCTCGTGCAGCTGGTACTCGGGCTCGAGCAGGCCGGGCGAATCGGTGAAGATGTACTGCGCGTCGTCGCGGGTGAGCAGGCCCACGACGGGCAGCCGGGT
>DASWDP010000113.1:0-21395 GCA_036395195.1 Gemmatimonadales bacterium
CGCAGCCGCGCGATCGCCAGCGCATCCGGCCCCGGCCCGTAGCAGACCACGAACGCGCGCAGCGACGGGTTGTTCGTCGCGTAGCGGAAGCTCTGGCCTCCCCCCCAACAGAACCCGATCACGCCCACCCGCTCGGGCCGCACGGCCTTGAGCCGCTTCACGTATGCGACGGTCGCGTCCAGGTCCCGCGTGACGGTATCGGGCTCGAGCCCGGCGATGAGCTTGCGCGCCGAGTCCGGCGAGGGAGGCGTGCCGCCGCGGCGCGACAGCAGATCGGGCGCGATGGCGACGAAGCCGTCCCGGGCCAGCTGCTCGGTGGTCTGCCGGATGAAGTCCGACAGGCCGAAGATTTCGTGGATCACCACCACCGCCGGCGCTCGGTCGCTGCGCTCGGGATAGGCGAGGTAGGCGGTGATGGTGTCCTTGCCGGAGAGAAACTTGACGTACTCGGTGTGAATGTCGGTCGTCAGGCGGTGAGACGGATAGGCGGCTAGTGATACCGCTGCCATGACCCCCGCCGCCGCGATGGACCCCCGAACCGCCCAACCGCCTAACCGCCTAGCGTCCATGGCTCTCCTCCCGTGCATAGACTCCCACCAGCGCCGACTCCCCCGGCGGCATCTTCGCCCGGCTCGCGAGGGCCTCCTCCGCCGCCCGCTCCACCTGCGCGGTCACCTCCGCCTCGATTTCCTCGAGCCGTGCGGGTGGCACGCCCTGCGCCTTCAGGTCTTCCTCGTACAGCCCGATCGGGTCGCGCTTCCCCCATGCTTTGAACAGCTCGTCGGGAAACGTGTCCCGCGCCTCGCGCTCGTCGTGGGTCGCATGGCCGCCCATGCGAAACGTCTCCGCGACGAGCAGTGCGGGTCCCTCGCCGCGGCGGCAGCGGTCGGCCGCGAGCCGCGTCGCCGCGTACGCGTCGAGCACGTTGTTGCCGTCGAACTCGGCGCCCCAGACGCCGTAGCTCGCCGCCCAATCGCGGAACTGGCCGGGCAGGTGATGCTGCTCGAGCCGCGTGCCGAGCGCGACCTGGTTGTTCTGGAGGATGAAGATCGCGGGGAGCTGCTGCGCGGCGGCGAAGTTGGTCCCCTCGTGCGCGGCCGCGGTCTTGGTCGAGCCGTCGCCCACCCAGGTGACGGCGACACGGGGCTGCCTGTTCATTTTGAACGTCAACGCCACGCCGGCGATCACGGGCACCATGTCGCCCACGTGCGAGATCGGCTGCAGCACGCCGTGCGCGAAGGCGCCGACGTGGAGGTCGCGCCCGCGCGACGGCGAGTCGTCGGTCGCCAGGTAGGCACGCAACAGGTCGGCAACGGACATCCCCAGCTCGCAGCACGCGGCCGCGTTGCGGATCATCGGCGCCACGATGTCGCGGCCGCGCTCGAGCGCGTGGACCGGGCCGACGGTGGTCGCTTCCTCGCCGGTGCCGAGCCAGGCTTTGGAGAGCACGCCCGTGCGGACCCAGCGCTTGAGCTGGATATCGTGGAGCCGCGCGCGCAGCAGGCCGGCGTACAACGCGAGCTGCGCGTCCTGGGAGAGCCGTGCGACGACGGCGGCCCGCTCGGGGTCCCGCTCGACGGTCGCCCGAAACTGGCGCACGAGCGCCGGCTCGGGCTTCCAGTCAACGTACTCCGGGGGATCGAACGCGGGAAAACGCTTCACGGAGATCCTACTTGAGCTTCTCCTTGATCTTGGAGAGGAACCCGCCTTCCGCGGACCCGGTGAGCGCCTCGGCGAACTCGAGCGCCGTGGTGTAGCGGCGATCGGGGTTCGATTCCAGCGCCCGCGCGAGCGCCTTGTCGAGGCCGGGCGGGAGGTCGGGCCGGAGCTGCCGCAGGGCCATCGGCTGGCCCCGCAGCCGGGCGATCATCATCTCCTGGGCGTTGCGCCCCTGGAACGGCAGCTTCCCGGTGAACATCTCGAACGCCACGATGCCGAGCGCGTAGAGGTCCGAGCGCGCGTCGAGCTGCTTGCCGCGGATCTGCTCGGGGCTCATGAACTCGGGGGTCCCGAGGATGATTCCCGTCGCCGTGAGCTTGGCGATCGACGGGTCGGCGCGACGCTCCTTCGCGAGCCCGAAGTCCATCACCACGGCCCGCTCGACGCCGCCGTCGTCGAGGACGAGCATGATGTTCTCGGGCTTCAGGTCCCGGTGCACGATCTGCAGCTCGTGGGCGTGGTGCAGCCCGGCGCACACCTGGCGCAGCAGGTCGATCCCCGTGGCGGCGTCCATCGGCCCGCCTTTCACTTCGCGGTCCGAGAGCAACTCGCCCTTGAGGAAGGGCATCACGAGATAGATGAGCCCGTCCTCGGACTCCCCCAGTCGCATGATGCGGCACACGTTGGGATGGTCGAGCCGCATCGCCAGGCCCGCCTCGCGCCGCAGCCGCTCCACCGAGCTCCGGTCGGTCGCGAGCTTGGGGGAGAGCACTTTGATGGCCACCTCGTGCGCGGTCGCGACCTCCCGCGCGAGGTAGACATAGGACATCCCGCCCTCGCCCAGCTTCTTGAGCACCTGGTAGCGCGCGTCGAGCAGCTGGCCCGAGAGGCTGGCGGCACGGTCCAGGCCCTTGGACGGCGCGGGCGGCGTGCGCACCGCCGTGTCGCCCCCCGAAGAGACCGCGGGGGCGGGGGAGGAGGGGGGCTTCGCCTGCACCTCGACGAGCATGTTCCCGTCGCGGGGGCAGAAGCGGGCGGTGTCGGCGTACACCGTCCCGCACTTGGGGCAGCGGCGCTCGCTCATTGACGCACCAAGTTGCGCCCCTCGTTCTTCGCGCGATAGAGGGCCTGATCCGCCAGTGCCACGAAGGTGTCGGCGCCGGTGACGCGGTCGTCGGGAAAGGAGGCGAGGCCGATGGAGATCGTGAGGTTGAGCGGGTCTTCGCCCGGATCGGCGAAGTCGTGGTGCATGACGCGCCGCCGCAGCCGCTCCGCGAAGATCGCCGCGCCGTGCAAGGCCGTCTCGGGCATCACCACCACGAACTCCTCCCCGCCGTAGCGGGCGATCAAGTCCACCGAGCGCGCCTCCCGGCGCAGGGTCTCGCCGACCTGGCGCAGCACCGAGTCTCCCGCGATGTGGCCGCGCGTGTCGTTCACCAGCTTGAAGCGGTCGATGTCCGCGAGCAGGATGGTGAGCGCCAGGTTGTAGCGGCGGGCCCGGTCCAGCTCCGCCTCGAGCTCCTCGGAGAGGGCGCGGCGGTTCAAGCAGCCGGTGAGCGCGTCGGTGGCGGCGAGCTTCTCGAGCCGCTTCTTGTCCGACACGGCGGTCTCGAAGTCGTACGCCTTCTCGATCGCCGCGACGGCGGTGCGGATCACGGTTTCCGCGAACTGGGCGTCGGCGCGGGTGAGCGGGGGATCTTCCCCGGCCGTGCGGAGGAAGAACACGCCGAGCTGCTGGTCCTTCATCGAGAACGGCAGCGCCACCGCCGACCGCGTGGGCACGGTGATCCGCTCGCGCTGCCAGCGCACCCGCTCCTCGGCGTAGAGGGGATCCGATGCGACGTCCTCGACCAGCACGGGCCGGCCGCCCGTCAGGGCGCGCTGGATCTCCGGGTAACGCACGAGCTCGATCTGGAGGTTGCGGAGCATCGGGTTCTCGTAGGCCGCGACCACGACGCCGAGCTGGTCCCCCGGCTTCGCCAGCACCATCGAGCACTTGGAGATCTGGAGCACGCGGGCGACGCGCCGCACCAGGATGTGATAGATCTCGTCCGGCTTGAGCGAGTCGGTGACCTCGTGGAGGATGTCCACGATGGCGGCGCGGCTCTGCGCCTCGTCGCGGGCGCGCGTGAGCTCCTTGGCGGAGCGGATGTGCGCCTGGACGCGCGCCAGCAGCTCGCGCACGCGGAACGGCTTGGGGATGAAGTCCGCGGCCCCCAGGCCGAGCGACTTGACCGTGGCCTCCTCGGGCGGCATGGAGGAGATCATCAGCACGGGCAGGTCGCGGAAGCGGTCGTCGGCCTTCATCTTCGCCAGGAGCTGCAGTCCGTCGACCTTCGGCATCATGATGTCGAGGAGGAGCAGGTTGGGCCGCTCCGCCTCGAGCTTCCCGATCAGCCCCTCGCCCCCGGGGGCGGTGACGACCTCGTACCCGTTCTCCTTGAGGATCCAGGTGAGCGTGCGGACCAGCGACTGGTCGTCGTCGGCGACGAGAATCTTCCCGCCGGTGCTCTCGGCCATCGTATGTTCAGTCCTCGAGGAGCGCGGGATCGACGTTGCCGCCGCTCACGACCAGCACCGTCGGCGCCACGGGGTGCACGGCGCCGCATCGCACCGCCGCGGTGGTCGCGGCGCCGGACGGCTCGACCGCCAGCCGGCACTCGCGCCACAGAAAATGTACCGCTTCGCGCAGGGCGTCGTCGTCCACCAGAACGACGCCCGCGAGGCGCGCGCGCTCCGCCGCGAGGTGCGCGAACGGCGTGCCGCCGACGCCGAGCGTGATCAGCCCGTCGGCGATGCTGGCGGTGCGATCGAGCCGCACCGGCCGGCCCGCCTCCAGCGAGCGCGTGAGCTTGGGCGCCCCCGCGGGCTCGACCCCCCACACGGTGGCACGGCTTCCCGCCGCCGCGAGCCCGGTCACCACGCCGGCGATCAGCCCACCCCCGCCCACCGGCACGACCACCGTCCGTACGTCGGGCAGTTGCTCCGCGATCTCGAGTCCCACGGTCGCCTGGCCCGCGACGATGTCGGGATGGTCGAACGGGGGCACCACCACGAGGCCCTCCCGCGCGGCGATCTCTTCCGCCTCGCGTTGCCGGTCCTCGGAGGTCCGCCCCGCGAACACGACCTCGCCGCCCCACCGCTTCACCCCCGCGACCTTCACGGCGGGCGCCGTCTCGGGCATGACCACCACGGCCCGGGTGCCGACGAGCTGGGCCGCATAGGCGACCGCCTGCCCGTGGTTGCCGCTGGAGTAGGTGATCACCCCGCGCTTGCGCGCGGGATCAGGCAGGCGTCTGATCGCGTTGTATGCCCCGCGCAGCTTGAACGCACCCGTAGGCTGGAGGTTTTCGAGCTTCAGGTAGGCGTCCAGCGGCGCGACGTAGCGGAGCGGCGTGCGCACCGCCACGCCGGCGAGCCCCGCGGCCGCCTCCCGCACGTCCTCGGCGCCGACCACGCTACTTCTTCTTCGCCTTGGCCGGAGCCTTCTTGGCCTTGGCGGGCGCACGCGCGGCCGCGTCGTCATCCGCCTCACCCGCGCCGTTCTCGCCGTCGTCCTCCTTCACGACCCGCGCGACGTCGACCAGGAGATCACCGGGCGTGAGATTCATCACCTTGACCCCCTGCGTGTTGCGCCCGGAGATCCGGATGCCCTCGACCGGCACGCGGATCATGATCCCCTTTTTCGTGATCATCATGAGCTCGTCGTCGGAGAGCACCTCCTTGAGCGCCACGATGTCGCCGGTCTTGTCGGTGCGCTTCAGCGTGATGATGCCGCGGCCGCCGCGATGCTGGACGCGGTACTCGTCGAGCTCGGAGCGCTTGCCCATGCCCTTCTCGGTGACGGTGAGGAGCGTGGACTTGCGGCGCACGACCACCATGTCGATCACCTGGTCCTTCTTGTCGAGCTCGATCCCCTTCACACCAGTGGCCGTGCGGCCCATGTCGCGCACGTCCTTCTCGTGGAACCGGATGCTCATGCCGTGGTGCGTGGCGAGCACAATGTCGTTCCGGCCGTCCGTCACCTGAACGTCGATCAGCTCGTCGCCCTTTTCGATGTTGATGGCGCGGATGCCGACCGAGCGCGGGTTGCCGAACTCCGAGAGCCTCGTCTTCTTCACCACGCCCTGTTTGGTGGCGAACAGGAGGTACTGGTCCTCGGAGAACTCGCGCACCGGCACCAGCGAGGCGAGACGCTCGTCGGGCTTCATGGCGATGCAGCTCAGGATCGGTTTGCCGCGCGCGGCGCGCGCCGCCTGCGGGACCTCGTGCACCTTGAGCCAGTAGCACTGGCCCTGCTGCGTGAAGAACATCACGTAGTCGTGGGTGGACGCGATGAACAAGTGCTCGACCCAGTCGTCTTCCTTGGTGTGGGTGGAGATCACGCCCCGGCCGCCGCGCCGCTGGCGCCGGTAGGTCGACACGGGCAGCCGCTTGATGTAGCCCGCGTGGGACACGGTGATCACCATGTCCTCTTCGGCGATCAGGTCCTCGATCGAGAACTCGCCCTGGTCGGCGACGATCTCGGTGCGCCGCTCGTCGCCGAAGCCGTGCGCCAGCTCGGAGAGCTCCTCCTTGAGGATCTTCAAGCGCCGCGGCTTCGACGCGAGGATCTCCTTGCACTCCTTGATGAACTTGCGGACGTCCTTGAGCTCGTCCTCGAGCTTGGTGATCTCGAGGGCGGTGAGCCGGGCGAGCCGCATGTTGAGGATTTCCGCTGACTGCTTCTCGGACAGCTTGAAGCGCTTGCGCAGCGCCGCGTCCGCCGTAGGGGTGTCCTTCGACTTGCGGATGATCTTCACGACCTCGTCGATGTTGTCGACGGCGATCTTCAGGCCTTCGAGGATGTGCTCGCGGTCCTGCGCGCGCTTCAGCTCGAACTCGGTCCGGCGGGTGATGACGGTGTGGCGGTGCTCGATGAAGTGTTCGAGCAGCTCCTTCAGGTTCATCTCCTTCGGCGCGCCGTCCACCAGGGCCAGCATGATGGCGCCGAAGGTCACCTGCATCTGGGTGTGCATGTAGAGCTGGTTCAGGACCACCATCGGCACGGCGTCCCGCTTCAGCTCGATCACAAACCTGATGCCGTCCTTGTCCGACTCGTTCCGGACTCCGGCGATGCCTTCGAGCTTCTTTCCCGTCACCAGATCGACGATCTGCTCTTGGACGCGCTCCGGACTCACCTGGTAGGGGAACTCCGTCACGACGATCTGCTGCTTGCCGGTCGACTCGATCTCCTCCACGCTGGCGCGCGCCCGGATCACGATCCGGCCGCGGCCCTTCTCGTAGCACTCCTTGATCCCCTCGCGGCCGTAGATGATCGCGCCGGTCGGGAAGTCGGGGCCCTTGACGAACTTGCGCAGGTCCTTGATCGACGCGCCGGGATGGTCGACCAGGTGATTGATCGCCTCGACCGTTTCGCCGAGGTTGTGCGGCGGGATGTTGGTCGCCATCCCGACGGCGATGCCCGCCGAGCCGTTGACGATGAGGTTGGGCAGCCGCGACGGGAGCACCGTCGGCTCCTGCAACCGGTCGTCGAAGTTGGGCACGAAGTCGACGGTGTTCTTGTCGATGTCCTCCAGCATCGTCATCGCGATGCGGGTGAGGCGGGCTTCGGTGTAGCGGTACGCCGCGGGCGAGTCGCCGTCGACGGAGCCGAAGTTCCCCTGGCCGTCGATCAGCGGGTAGCGCAGGGAGAAGGCCTGCACCATGCGCACCAGCGAGTCGTACACCGCCACGTCGCCGTGCGGGTGGTACTTGCCGAGCACGTCGCCGACGACGGTCGCGCTCTTCTTGTAGGGACGGCCGGGCACGAGTCCCAGCTCGTGCATCGCGTACAGGATCCGGCGGTGCACGGGCTTCAAGCCGTCGCGCACGTCGGGCAGCGCGCGCTGCACGATCACGCTCATCGAGTAGTCGAGGAACGACTCCTTGAGCTCGTCCTCGATGAGGCGCGGCAGGATGCGTTCGCGGGCGTTAGGTGCGGTCATGAAAGCCGGTGTTCAGTGTCAGGTGTCAGGTGCTAGGTGCTGGGTGTCAGCCAAGAGCCTGGGAGGCGGTCTAAGTTCCTAAAAAATAATCACTTAGGCTGGGAAAGGCAACGCGAAAATGGCCGCTAACTGCGGCCGGGGACGGCACTTACGGGGGCGGGTTGATGGTGGGTTGATCGAGCCCCCACACGTTGTCCCCAGGCTGAAGCCTGGGCTCGGCCAACACTGTGCTGAAGCACACCAAGCGAAGCGAATGCAGAGGAGCGAGTGTCCTTCAGGACAGTGCCGGCCGAGCCCATGCTTTGGCATGGGAATACCCGGACGAAGCGAGAGGGTCGTTCGTGTCGACGCACCAACTCTATATCCACCTGGCCTGGACGACGCGAGATCGCCACCCGATGATCGACGTGCCGACGCGCGATTTCCTCGACGAATACTTCCGTCGCACGGCCGCGCGGGAACACGCCGACATCGTCGCCCTGGCAATCCTCCGGACGCACGTCCACATGCTTATCCGCACGATCCCGCGCATCGACTTGCCACGGCTGGTGCAGTTCTTCAAGGGGGGGAGCAGCTACGCGGCCAGCCGCCTGCCCGGCAATATCCTCGGGTTGCGATGGGCGCCTGAATACTCGGCGACGACAGTGGGGCCGCGGCAGCTGGCTGACGTGATTCGGTACATCGAGAGGCAGGCCGAGCATCATCCGGGAGAGGGAGTAGCGGACGAGGTGCGCGTGAGGAAGGGATGACGACGCTTCCCGTGGGGTTCCCAGGCTGAAGCCTGGGCTCGGCAAAACACTGTCCTTAAGGACAGTGCCGGCCGAGCCCAGCCTTCAGGCTGGGAATACAATACCGACCGGAACTCACTCCGCGACCTGGATCGCGATCTTCCCGAGCTGCTCCCCCCGCTCCAGCCGCTCGAACGCCGCCTTCACCTCCGTAAACGGAAACACCCGATCCACAACCGGCCGCAGCTCGCCGCTGCCGAGCACGCGCACGATCTCCCGGTACTCTGCCTCATTCCCCATGGTCGAGCCCAGGATGCTCCACTGATGCCAGAAGAGCCGCCGCAGATCGATGGCCACCCGGGGACCGGTGGTGGCGCCGCAACTCACGAGCCGCCCGCCCCGGCTGAGTGAGCGCGACGACTCCTCCCAGGTAGCCTCTCCCACGTTCTCGATCACGACGTCCGCGCCGCGCTTGGCGGTGAGCGCGCGGACCTCCCGCGACACCTGCTGCGTGCGATGGTTGAGGGTCACGTCCGCTCCCAGCCTACGCGCCTCCTGCAACTTGCCGTCGTGGGACGACGTCACGATCACCTTCGCCCCCCGCAGCTTCGCGACCCGCAGCGCGGCGAGCGAGACCCCGCCGCCGATCCCCCAGATCAACACCGTCTCCCCGGGCTGTACCCGGGCGCGCGTCACGACCATGCGCCAGGCGGTCAGGGTCACGAGCGAGAACGCCGCGGCTTCGCCCCAGCCGAGCGGGGGCGCCAGTGGCGGGATGGTGGCGACATTCTGCTCGGGTACGACGATGTATTCGCACAGTGTCCCTGGCAGGTGCTCGCCGAGCATCCGGTAATTGACGCACAGGGAGTGCTCCCCGGCGCGGCAGTAGTCGCAGCTGTAGTCGGAGATCCCCGGGTTGATCATGACGCCGTCGCCGGGCCGCACCGAGCGCACCTCCGCGCCCACGGCGGCGACGACGCCCGCGCCGTCGGCGCCGACGATGTGCGGGAAGCGATACTCGTGCGGCAGGCCCCGCACGACGAAGAGATCGAGGTGATTCAGCGCCGCCGCGCGCAGCGCGACGCGGACTTCCCGCGGACCCAGGGGGCCCGCGGGGTCGAGGGCGGGGACGTCGGCGAGTTGGAGCTGATCGAGGCCGCCGGTGGCGCGGATCACCCAGGCGCGCATGCCGCGTGGCCCGCCGTTACGGCATGAACGCGGGAGACACCATTTGCTCGGGGCCGGTCGTCGGGATCGGCACGGGCGCGCCGCCGCCGGACCCGACCGGCTGGATGTACACCCGGTAGGTGTTCTTCTGGACCGCCACCACGAGACCGAGGAGATCGCCCGCTGGCGACGCGGCGAAGTCGGCGATCACCAGGTCGGCGGCGGTGAGCGGGGTGACCTTCCCGGTGGCGAGCTCGGCACGCACGACCTGGGTCACGGTGCGACCGCTCACCTTCTGCTCCACCAGGTAGGCGAGCGAGCCGTCGCGCAGGAAGTGCGGGGCGCTCTCCTTCGCCTGCGCGGACTTGGTGAAGTTGCGCTGGTTCGAGCCGTCCCGGGACATCAGCCAGATGTCGTTGTTGCCGTCCCGGCTCGACACGAAGGCGATCGTCTCGCCGTCGGGGGACACGGTCGGCTGCGAGTTGTCCGCAGGCTCCTGGGTCAGCTGGATCGCGTCCGACCCGGTGATCGGCTGCACGAAGATCTGCCGGTGTCCGGTGCGCAGCGAGTGATACACGACGGCCTGCCCGTCCGCCGTGAACGAGGGATCCCCGTCCGCCGCGGGAGAGTTGGTGAGCCGCGCGGCCCCGGTTCCGTCGGCGTCCATCACGTAAACCTCCGCCTGTCCGTCGCGCGCCGAGGTGAAGGCGATACGGGAGCCGTCCGACGAGAACACGGGCTCGGTGGCGCCGGAGGTGTCGTCCATGATCTTGCGCAGCTGGGCGAGGTTCGAGCGCTCCGCCGAGTAGAGCTGGAAGCGACCGGTGCGCGAGCTGGCGACCAGGATCTCTCCCTGGACGAACACGTCGGTCACTGCGCGCTTGCCGCCCGGCGCCGTGGCGGTGATCCGGGCGTGCCCGTACGCCGCCGCGGACACGGTGCCGTCCTCACCGACGGCCGCGACCTGGGGGTTGTCGGAGGCCCAGGTGACGCCCGTGGCGGGGCCGATCACTACACCCGCTTCGTCGGCGAAGCTCGCCCGCAGCGTGTAGCGCCGGTTCACCGGCAGCCCGACCCGTGTCGCCGAGGCCTTCAGGCCGGCGGCGATCACCCGGATCTGCCACACCACGACGAGCCCCTGGCCCGGGCCCTTCACCGTCAGCGTGGTCTTGCCGGCCTTCTTTCCCGTCAGCAGGCCGGTGGTGGGATCGAAGCTCGCGAGCGAGGAGTCCCCCACGCTCCAGCGCAGCGGCGCCTCGGGGACGACCGTCTTGTCGGCCGCGAGCGCCTGCACCTGGAAGCGCGCCGTCCCTTGGATGGGCAGGGGTACGTCGGCGCGGGACGTGGGGGTGACGGCCAGCGCGTCCACGGTCCTGTGCACCACGATGTCGACGGTCTTGGTCTGGAGCAGCCCCGCGACGGAGAGCGCGGTTCTGCCTGGGGCGACCGCCGTGACGACGCCGGTGAGGCTCACGCGGGCCACGTTGGCGTCGGCCGCCGACCACTGGAGGGCGAGGGGGCTCACCAGCCGGCCGCCCTGGGTCGGCACGACCACGTGCAGCGTGTCCACCTCGCCGGGCGACAGGGCGACCGGGGTCGGCTCGAAGATCGCGATGTCGCTCTGCTGCACGACGACCGGTGCTGTGGCGGTGAGTCCGGCGGTGCTCGTGACCTGCACCGTGCCCTGGCCGGGCGAAAGAGCCACGATCACCCCGTTCTGGTCCACGCTCGCGATGTCGGGCCGGAGCGACTTCCACGCGACGGCGACCGGCGCCGCAGGCGACCCGTCGTCCTTCAGCGCGCGCGGCACCGCGCGGGTGTTTTCCGATGGCAGCAGGTACACCGTGGGCGGCTCGACGCGCAGCACGGCCGCGGGCCCGGTCCCCGCCGACTGGCCCGCGAAGGGATCGGGGGCGGGCGCGCCGCCGGGCTCCGGCGGCCGGGTCGGCGGCTGTCCCCCCGCCCCGCCCGCGCCGGCGCCCCCGGCCCCCCCGGCCCCCCCGGCCCCCCCGGCTCCCCCGGCTCCCCCGGCTCCCGCCGGGGGCGGGCCCACGACCTGCACCGCCGCCTGCCCCTTCCGAGCGCCGACGCGGGCCTCGATGATCGCCACGCCACCCGCCACGCCCGTGACAGTGCCGTTGTTGTCCACCCTGGCGACGGCCACGTTGTTCGACGACCAGATGACGCGTGCGGTGGGGATGACGTTGCCGACACGATCGAACGCGGTCGCGAGCAACCCATTCCGCTCGCCGACCTTGATCGTGACCGACGGCGGGGCGACCTGCACTTCCGCCACGTTCTGCGCCCGCGCCGTCCCGGGGAGAGCGAGCGCGCCGAGTATGAAGCGGTAGCGGGCGACCATAGCGGCGCCAACGTAAGCGGTCGTAAGTGCCGTTGTCAAGCTAACTTGTCACCTCGCCCGCAGGGCGGGCACGACGCGCCGCCGCCCCATGCTGCTCACTTGCGTGGCGGAATTCCGTGGGTAAGCTATAGGCCACGCCCACGGACAAACCCAGCGGAGGAGAGATCATCCGATGCTCGAGCCCACCGATTTCTCGGAGAGCAGTTGGACCGGCCCCGGCATGATGGAGCCGATGTATCCGCCGGCCCCCTCGACGCCTCCCGCTCCGGCGCCGATGAAGCAGGAGCCGATGGGAGCGCCCCGGCCGCGGCCGGCGAAGAAGAAGAGAAAGGCCGCGCGACCGAAGGCGAAGAGGAAGGCGGCGAAGAAGCGGCCCAAAGCCCGGGCGAAGCGGCGTGGGAAAGCGAAACGGAAGAAAGCGGCGCGCAAGCGCCGCCGCTAGAACACCTCGACGTCACACTGCGGGAGCGCCTTTCGGACGGCTCGAGCCATCTCCTCGAGGCGCTCCCGCGGCACGGTTTGCACGCCGGGATCGGCCGGCGGGCGGTCGAGTGAGTACAGTTGTACGGCCTCGGGTTCGGCGCAGGCGAAGAGCGGTAGCCACGCCGCCACGCTCGCGTGGCTCGAGCCGTCCCAGTCGGATCCCCTCGTCACCATCGCCTGGATCGTGTACGGCTTGAGCGCGCGGTACGCCGCGACCAACCGCTCGGCGTCGTAGCACCGGCCGTTCACCCGCTCCATCGGCCCGGGATCGAGCTTCATCATGTGCCTGTCGAGCGCGCGCAGCGCGTCCCGCACCGCGGGCCTGTCCGCGGCGAGCCCGTTCGAGAGGATGCCCACGCGCGAGCGGGGTTGCGTCGGCCATGACGGAAAGTACGTTCCGGCGACCCTGGAACGAAGAGGCTCGCGGTGCGTGCTGCGTCGTGGATCGTAGCGGCGGCGCTGACGGCGTGCGCGGCTCCGCCGGTACCCCTGGGCCAACCCCAGGCGGAGATCGCGGCGCTGCTCGCGCGCAGCGCCGGCGACTGGAACCGCGGTGATCTCGCCGGCTTCATGAGCGACTACGCCCCGGACTCGCAGACGAGCTACCTCTCGGGCGGCCACGTGCAGTACGGGTGGCAGGAGCTGTACGAGCGCTACCGGACCGCCTACTTCGCGCCCGGGCAGGCGCGCGACTCGCTCGCGTTCGAAGAGGTGCGCGTGCGGCCGCTCACGAGGGACCTGGCCTACTGCACGGCGCGCTTCAAGCTGCTGCGCGGCGATTCGGTGACCGCGAGCGGCCCGTTCACCCTGATCCTCCAGAAGCGGGGCGACCGGTGGCTCATCCTGCACGACCACACGTCCGCGGACCCCAAGTGACGCATCCCGCAGTCCGCATCCCGCTGTTGTTGCTCTGCCTGGCCGCCTGCGCACGCGGCGGAAGCCCCGCGATCGTCCTCGAGGGCGCGACGCTGATCGATGGCTCCGGCGGCGAGCCCGTGACGGACGCCCTCGTCCTGGTGAAGGACGGCCACATCGCGGCCGTCGCGCGTGTGAACGAGCTCGAGCCGCCGCGCGGCGCACAGGTGATCAGCCTGGTCGGCAAGACGATCATCCCCGGGCTGATCGACGCGCACGCCCACGCGGAGCGCTGGGCCGTCGAGCGCTACGTCGCGTGGGGCGTCACGACGGTGCGAGACCTCGGCGCGAGCGGCACCGATTCGTCCATCGCGCTCAAGAACGCCGTGAATCTCGGATCGGTGCTGGGCCCGCGGATGTTCACATCCGGCGCGATGATCGACGGCGTCCCGCCGACCTATCCCACCGCCACGGGCGTGCGGACGCCCGGCGAAGTGAGAAAGGCGGTGGACCTGCGCGCGGTCGCGGGCGTGGACTACCTCAAGATCTACACCAAGCTCACCCCCGACCTGCTGCCGGCCCTCATGGACGAAGCGGCGACGCTGCGATTTCCGGTGGCGGCGCACCTCGGCAAGATCGACGCGCTCACCGCGGCCCGAGCGGGGGTCGCCTCGCTCGAGCACATGGCGGGCGTCGTCGAAGCCGCGGTGCCGAATCCGGCCTTCTACGTCCGTGCGCACGACCAGTTCCTCCGGGGGTGGACCGTCGAGGAGGCAGGGTGGGCCGGGCTCGATTCCGCCGCCGTCGCGCGTGTGGCGCGCGCCCTCGCCGCGACCCGCGTCGCGATCGTGCCGACGCTGGTGCTGCACGAGATGCTGGCACGCCTCGACAACCCCACGCTGCTCTCGCGTCCCGGCATGGAGGACGTGCCGGCGGCCGTCGCCGGCGTGCGCGACGTGCGGGGGCTCTTGCGCCGCGCCGGCTGGCGCGCCGCCGACCTCCAGGCGTTCCGGCGCGCGCGCCCGCGCCAGAACCAGTTCGTGCGTGAGTTCAAGCGCGCCGGCGGCCTCATCGCCGCCGGCTCGGACGCGGCGAACCAGCTGCTCGTGCCGGGCCTCTCGCTGCACGAGGAGATGAGCCTGCTCGTGGCCGCGGGGCTGACGCCGCTCGAGGCGATCACCGCCGCCACCCGCAAGGGCGCCGAGCTGTTGCGCGCCGACTCGCTGGGCCGGATCGCCCCGGGGAAGATGGCCGACCTGGTGGTGCTGGACGCGAACCCCGCGGCGGACATCGCCGCCAGCCGCCGGATCGCCTTCGTCATGATCCGCGGACGGTTGATCCGGCCCGATTCGTTACGGAGGACCTGGACCAAATGAAACGACTGGCCGTGCTCCTCTTGTTGGCGTCGTGTGGGACGGGGGACGGGGGACGAGGGACGGGTCCGTACGACCTCATGCTCCGGAACGGCTGGATCGTCGACGGCAGCGGCAATCCCCGCTACAAGGGCGACGTCGCGATCGCGGGAGACCGCATCGCGGCGGTGGGGTTCCTGAACGGCGCCCAGGCGCGCGAGACGGTGGACGTGAGCGGGCTGGTCGTCGCCCCCGGGTTCATCGACATGATGGGGCAGTCCGAGATCAACGTGCTGATCGACAACCGGGTCTTCAGCAAGGTCACGCAGGGCATCACGACCGAGGTGACCGGCGAGGGCGGATCAGTCGCGCCGCTCACCGACAAGGTCGTGGCCGACGATTCCGACGCGATGAAGAAGTGGCACTACCGCGAGGACTGGCGCGACCTGGACGGCTACTTCGCGCAGCTCGCGCGGCAGGGCTCCACCGTGAACATCGCCACCTTCGTGGGCGCGACCCAAGTACGCCTCGCGGTGGTCGGCAAGGAGAACCGGCGGCCGACGGGGCCCGAGCTGGCGCACATGGCGGCGCTCGTGGACACCCTGATGGAGCAAGGCGCGCTGGGCGTCTGGAGCGCGCTCGAGTACGCGCCGGCGAGCTACTCCAGCACCGACGAGCTCATCGCCCTGGCGCGGGCCGCCCGCCGGCACGGCGGCATCTACGCCTCGCACATGCGGAACGAAGGGAGCCGGATCGACGCGGCGCTGGACGAGGTGTTCCGCATCGCGCGCGAGGCGGACATCCCGGCCGAGATCTCGCACTTGAAGCTGGCGGGACGCGGGAGCTGGGGCCGGATGCCCCACGTGCTCGCCCGGATCGACTCCGCCCGGGCCGCGGGGCTCGACGTCACGGCCGACCAGTACCCCTACGTCGCCGCCGCCACGTCGCTCGATGCGACGATCCCCACCTGGGCGGAGAGCGGCGGTTGGGATTCGCTGCTCGTCCGGCTGCGCGATCCCGCGACGCGGGCGCGGATCCGGGCCGAGATGCTGCACCCCGCGGACGGCACGGAGGGATTCTTCAACGAGGCCGGGGGCGGGGCCGGCATCCTCGTCACCGGCGTTTTTCAGGACTCGCTCCGCTCGCTGCAGGGCAAGCGGATCAGCGAGATCGCCGCCCAGCGCGGGCGCGACGCCGTCGAGACGGTCTTCGACATCGTGCTCGCCGAGGGCGGCCACCGCACCGACGCCGTCTATTTCGTGATGAGCGAGCCGGACGTCCAGGAGGGGATGAAAGCCTGGTGGGTGGCGGTGAACACCGACTTCGGCGGCGTGGCCCCGGACGGTCCATTCGGCTCGCAGTCGGCGCACCCGCGGGCCTACGGGGCCTTCGCCCGGATCCTGGGCCGCTACGCACGGGACCTGAAGCTGTTCCCGCTCGAGCTCGCCGTCCGCAAGATGACGTCGCTCGCGGCGCAGCGGGTCGGGCTGGCGGACCGCGGCCTGCTCCGGGTCGGGATGGCGGCGGACGTCACCGTGTTCGACCCCGCCACCGTGGCGGACAAGGCGACGTTCGAGCGGCCGCACCAGCCGTCGGTGGGGTTCGCCTACGTGTTCGTGAACGGCCGGAAGGTGCTCGACCACGGGACCCTGACGGCGGCGCGGCCGGGGCGGGGCCTGCGCGGGCGGGGGTACGTGCCCCCGGAGCGGCGCGGCGCGCGGTGACGCTCGGGCGGCTGGTGCTGGCGTGGCTGCCGGTCGCGGTCGAGTTCGCGATCGTCGGCGCGTGGGGGATGCGCTGGGCGCCGTCGCGGCGGGACGCGCTCTGGCGCTCCGTGGAGGCGGCGGCGCTCACGCTCTTCGCCTCGCTCTGGTTCGACTCGCTCGGCCCCGGCGGGTGGTGGTTGCTGTTCGCGCTGGTGGGGTTCCTCGTCGGCGTCCAGCGCGCGTGGCAGGGAGAGCGGCGGATCGAGCCGCGCGGTCTGGCGGTGGACGTCGCACGCTACGTCCTCGCCGGCGGCATTCTCGCGTGGAGGCTAGGATGAATGGGGGACCTTAAGAGGCCATTGCGTGACTGGAAATGGCAACTAACTACTAATCCATGCTGGGATTGACATTAGGATACCTACTAATTAAATACTAATGCGGACGACGGTTAGTAGTTAGATGTGACCTCTTTGGATATTGACGCCATGAAGATCCCAACAAAGCCACCACCGTTTGCCGACATATTGACTTCGGTTCTAAAGAGCACGGGCGGCCCTGACAGGTTTCAAGAGCTTCTGGGTGCAGCGGTTGGCCCGGCGCCGGATGGTAAGTACCGGCACTGGGATGTCGTGCAGCACCTAGCTCCGCCAAAGGGACTGACATCTAAGGAGTTCTGGCTCGCGATGAAAATGGCCAGGCACACCCTGTACCAACTGCTGCCCCTGAAAGACGTCAAAGGCCAGCCCTTCCGTTTCGCTGTGACGGACGGGGTGTTCCGCAAGCTAAGCGAGATCGACAGGAGACTGGGCGGCACCCTCGGTGCCACAGACCAGATCACTAACCCGCAAGTCCGGGATACCTATCTGATCACATCGCTGATCGAGGAAGCAATCACCTCCAGTCAGTTGGAGGGCGCCTCGACAACACGGGAAGTTGCGAAGGAAATGATCCAAACAGGTCGCGCACCTCGTGATCGCAGCGAAATGATGATTCACAACAACTACCTGGCGATGGAGTTTATCCGAGACCTCGGGGATCAGGCGCTGACGCCCGCAGTTGTCATTGAGCTACAGAGAATGTTGACTGACGGAGCAATCGACGACCCAGGAGCCGCCGGCAGGTTGCGACGTGCTGATGAGTCGATAGCTGTGGTCGATCCAATAGTGGGAACGGTGCTGCACATTCCGCCCGCTGCTGAGCAGCTTGAGGCAAGAATGAAGGTGATGTGCGAATTCGCGAACGCCGAAGATGACGAGAAAAGGTTCATGCATCCGGTTATCCGTGCAGTCCTGTTACATCTTTGGCTTGGGTACGACCACCCATTCGTCGACGGTAACGGCCGCACGGCACGTGCTCTCTTTTACTGGTCTATGGCAAGACGGGGGTACTGGCTCAGCGAATTCATCTCGATATCGAGTATCCTCAAGAAGGCCCCTAGCGCATACAGCAAGGCTTATCTCTACACGGAAACGGACGATAACGATGCGACGTACTTCATCCTGTATCAGCTTCATGTGATAGCGCGCGCGATTGACGCTCTGTATGCGTACTTGGAGAGAAAACGGCGTGAACTACAAGAAGTTGATGCGATGCTCCGTAGGTCACGGCTGATTCGAGACGAGTTGAATCATAGGCAGCTTGCGTTGATCAACCATGCGCTCAAGCATCCTTTGGCTGAGTACACTATTAACTCGCACCGTCGGTCTCACAACATCAGTTACCAGACCGCACGAACGGACTTACTTGAGTTGGCCTCCCATCACCTCCTGGACGGAGGGAAATCCGGACGTGCCTTCGTTTTCACCGTTCCTCCAGATCTACAGGCGAGGCTGAAGAGGCTCACGCAAGGTCGAGCCTCAGCTTAGGTCCCCGTCCACGGAGGCCGTAGAGCGTGAGACGGACCGTGCGCAGCAGGCAGGCGCTCTTTGCGGCTGTCGAGCGACGTGCTTTCTGGCAGTGGACAGGCCGGTTCCATGCCGTGGGCGCAAAGTGTTGTCAATCTCGCCACGCTCGCCTGGAGACTCGGATAGAGTATCTTCGGTGGACCCCATGTCTACCGCACCCATGACCGCGATCCGGCTGACGCGCTACTCGCA
The DNA here is from genome assembly GCA_036395195.1 of Gemmatimonadales bacterium. Classification (GTDB taxonomy): domain Bacteria; phylum Gemmatimonadota; class Gemmatimonadetes; order Gemmatimonadales; family GWC2-71-9; genus AG41. The sequence goes on from DASWDP010000113.1 coordinate 18,396, forward strand.
CGGCGCGGGCTGAGCCTGCAAGCTCGGGCAAACCGAGCTGGCGCAGGTCTTGCGCCACGTGCCGATTGCGACGGATCCCCGGATCCTCGTCGACGCCTCGACCCGCGACGACGCCGCCGTCGTTCAGGTGGCGCCCGATCGCGCGATCGTGGCGACGGTGGATTTCTTCACGCCCATCGTGGACGATGCCTACGACTTCGGGCGGATCGCCGCGGCGAACGCGCTCTCCGACATCTACGCGATGGGCGCCACGCCGCTGTTCGCCCTCAACCTCGTCGGCTGGCCGCGCGACAAGCTGCCGTTCGACCTCCTGGGCGAGGTGATGCGCGGCGGCGCCGACGTGGTGCGCGCGGCGGGGGCGTTCGTGCTCGGCGGGCACTCGGTGGACGATCCGGAGCCGAAGTACGGCCTGGTGGCGATCGGCGAGGCGCACCCCGACCGGATCGTGACCAACGCGGGCGCCCGGCCCGGCGACGCGCTCGTCCTCACCAAGGCGATCGGCACCGGCGTGCTGAGCACGGCGCTCAAGCGCGACCTGCTGACCGAGGCGGACCTCGCGCCGGCTGTCGCCGCGATGACGACCCTCAACGCGGGTGCGGCGCGCGCGATGCTCGCCGCCGGGGGCGGCGTACACGCCGCCACGGACGTCACGGGGTTCGGACTGCTCGGGCACCTGCGTACGCTGCTCGAGGCGAGCGGCGCGGCGGCGGAAGTCCGGGCGGCCGCGGTGCCGGTGCTCCCCGGGGCGCGCGCGGCCGCGGAGCGCGGGGCGATCCCGGGCGGGACGGAGCGCAACCTGGCGAGCCTGGCGGACGCCGTGACCTTCGGAGCCGGCGTGGGCCAGACCGACCGCGTGCTGCTCGCCGACGCGCAGACGTCGGGGGGGCTCTTGATCGCCGTCGCGCCGGAGCGTGTCGACGCGCTGGTGGCGGCGCTCACGCGCGAGGGCACGCCGGCGGCCGCCGTGATCGGCCGCGTCGTGGCGGGACCGGCGGGCCGGGTGACCGTCCTCTAGGCGCAGCGGCGATGCCCGCGATTCGCGAGTACACCAGCCTGACCCCGGACGCCCTGGACGCCCTCGAGCGTGCGGTGCGCGAGCGGCGGCGGGTGGCGCTGCGGCGGCGCGGAACCGAGTTTGTCGTGGTGGCCGAGCGGCTCGACACGGTCGAGCGCGACGAAGCGCTCCAGGGGAGGCTGCCGATGACGGGTGAGGTCCTGTCGTTCCCGCTGCGCGAGCTCGAGTTCTTCGCGGTGCTGCCGTAGCCGTGTTCACGCGCCTGTTGGTGGGTCTCGACGGCAGCCCGCGTGCCGACGCGGCGTTCGAGCAGGCCGTGGTGCTGGCCAAGCGGTTCGGCAGCACGCTCATCGTCGCCTACGTCGAGGAGGCCGGGGGAGGCAAGTCCGCCGATGGAGCGGCGATGCTCGACCGCGCGCGGGAGCGGGTGCTCGCGGCGGGGCTCAAGGTCGAGACCGCCGCGCTCGCGGGGGAGCCGGACGTGGAGCTCGCCGAGCTCGCGAAGTCCGCGGACGCCGTGCTGGTCGGCCGCCGCGGCGTCACGACCAAGGGCGCGGCGCTCGGCCCCACGGTCACGTCGCTGATCCGCATCGCCGAGCGCTGCGTGATCGTGTGCGGCGGCATGCCGTCGCCGATGCAGTCGTGCGCCGTCGCCTTCGACGGCCGCGATACGAGCCTCCGGGCGCTCGAGCTCGCGGCGCAGTTCGCGACCGTGGTCGAGGGGACGATCCATGTCATCCACGCGAGCGCCGACCGCGAGGCGGGGCTCAAGGTCGTGGGCGTGGCCGAGGCGACGCTCTCGATGCAGCGGGTCGCGTTCGTCACGCACGTCGAGGCCGGCCAGCCGGGCGAGGTGGTGGCCCGGGTGATCAAGCGGATCCGGTGCGACGCGCTGTTCGCCGGGGCGCACATGAGCCACGAGCCGGGGCGGCCCAGCGCGGTCGTCGTGTCCCACGCGGAGGAGATCCTGCGATCCACGGACATCCCCGTCGTCATCCAGCCCTGAGATGCCTGCAGCGGCGCCGATCCGCGTCCTCGTTCACGCCGACGAAAGCTGCCTCGGCAACGACAGCTCCAAGCCGTGCCCGGGTGGCAACGCCGCGCTGATCGAGGCGCCGGCCGGCGACAGCGTGGCGCGCTGGGACTTCTACGAGTACTCTCCCCAAACGACCAACAACAGGATGGCGCTCGCCGGCGCGATCGCCGCGCTCGAGTGGATCCGCCGCCAGTGGCGGCACGCGCGCGTCGTGTACGTCTCCGACTCGCAGTATCTGGTGAAGGGAATGAGCGAATGGGTGAAGGGATGGGAGGCGCGCGGCTGGAAGCGCAAAGGCGGGGTCCTCGAAAACCAGGAGCTGTGGCAGAAGCTGGTCCAGGCCGCGGCCGCGCACGAGGTCACCTGGCGGTGGATCGAAGGCCACGCGGGCCACGCCAAGAACGAGTATGCCAACGACCTGGCGATCCGCGCCGCGGAGCGCCAGGAGCGCTCCAACGGCCTCGTGCCTTCGGGATTCGACGCGTGGCTCGCCGAGCGGCGGGCGCGGGGGGCGTACGTCGGCTACGATCCTGATCGGGAGCTCGATGAGCGTTTTTAAGGACGGCGTCGCCGCCAACACCCATATCCTGAACGTGCTGCCCGACGGCGCGTCCGCGCCGCCCGTGGACCGCATCCCCCTGTACGAGGTGTACATGCGGATGGCCGAGGAGCTCGCGAAGCGCTCCACCTGCGCCCGGCTGCAGGTCGGGACCGTCGTCACCGATCAGCGGCTCGAGAACGTGCTCGCGATCGGCTACAACGGCAATGCGCGCGGGCTGCCGAACAAGTGCGACTCGACGGTGCCCGGGAGCTGCGGCTGCATTCATTCCGAGATGAACGCCCTCGTGAAGGCCCCGGGCAACACGCGCGACAAGGTGGTGTTCATCAGCGCGTCGCCGTGCGTGATGTGCGCCAAGCTGATCATCAACTCGGGCGTGACGCACGTCTT
>DASWDP010000114.1:0-8899 GCA_036395195.1 Gemmatimonadales bacterium
GCGGCCGCCCAGGCGCCGACAACATGGCCCTCGACGAGGCCCTCCTCCTCGAGGCGGGCCGGACGGGAGCGCGGTTCTTGCGTCTCTATCGCTGGGATCCGCCCTGCCTGTCGTTGGGCCGGAACGAGCCCGCTCTCGAGCGCGGCGGGATCGCCACCGTGCGCCGGCCCACGGGCGGCCGCGCCGTGTGGCACGAGCACGAGGTCACGTACGCCGTCGCCGCGCCCATCGCGGCCTTCGGCCGCCTACGAGACGCCTATCGCGCCATTCACGAACGCCTCGCTGCGGCGCTGCGGTCGCTGGGCGCGAACGTCACGCTTGCGGGAGATCGTCCCACAGCCCGGCGGCTCGACGGTCCGACGTCGTGTTTCGCCACCAGTGTGGGCGGTGAGATCCTCGCGCACGGCCGCAAGCTCGTGGGCTCGGCTCAGGTGCGACACGGCTCGGCGTTCCTGCAGCACGGCTCCATCCTGCTCGACGGCTCGCAGGAGATGGTCGCAGCCGTAAGCCGCAAGCCGCAAGCCGCAAGTGCCGCAACCACGCTTTCGGACGCACTGGGACGGCGCGTGACGTGGGAGGAAGTTGCCGAGGCAATCGTGCAGACGTGGGGCGACGAGGTGACCTCTACCGCCCTCTACCGCCCTCTACCGCCCTCTGCCGCCGTCTTTTCCGACCCTGCCTGGACCTGGCGCCGCTAGGCTCTCCGTGGAATCTTAGGCGCCATGCCGACCACCCGACCGCCTGCCCGCCTGCCCGCCGTCGTCGCCCTCGCGAGCCTGGTTTTCCTCGCCGGGTGCGAGCATCGCGGCGGCTGTTCGGGCGACTACTGCGGCACCCTCGTCATCGCCTCGGCCGGCGAGCCGGACATCCTGCTCCCGCCCGTGAGCCCGGCCTCCGTGACCCGCGACGTCACCGACCAGCTGTTCCTCAAGCTCGCCGACCTCGGGCTTTCGGGGAACACCATCGGGGACGAGGACTTCCAGCCCCGGCTCGCCGAGCGGTGGGAGTGGGACGGACCGGTGACGCTCGTGTTCCACGTCGACCCGCGGGCGCGCTGGCAGGATGGGCGCGCCGTGACCGCGGCGGACGTCGTCTTCACGTACGACGTGTACACCGACTCGCTCGTGAGCTCGCCGTTCCGCTCGTCGCTGCGCCTGATCAGCGCGGTCACGGCGCGCGACTCGCTCACCGCCGTGTTCCGGTTCCGCGAGCGCTACCCGGAGATGTTCTACGACGCCGTGTACCACATGCGGATCCTCCCGGGGCACCTGCTGCGGTCGCTGCCCCGGGACCAGTGGCGCAGCGCCGCGTTCGGGCGCCAGCCGGTGGGCGACGGCCCGTACCGCTTCGTGAGCTGGAAGGCGGGGGAAAGCCTCGAGCTCGCCGCCGACTCGACGTTCTTCCTCGGGCGCGCGCCCCTGCGCCGGGTCATCTGGCGCTTCACGCCCGATCTCCAGGTGGCGATCACGCAGCTCATCGCGGGCGACGCGGATGCGGTGGAAGTGCTCGGGCCTCCCGACAACGTCAAGCGGGTGCAGGCCGCTCCGCAGCTCGTGACCTACCCTTACAAGGGCGCGGCGTACGGGTACCTCGGTTTCAACCTCGCCGCTCCCGGCGACTCGACCAAGCCGCACCCGCTGTTCGGCGACCGCGAGCTGCGCCGCGCGCTCGTCATGGCGACGGATCGCGAGCGCCTGCTGCGCAACGTCTTCGGCGATCTCGCCAAGGTGCCGCCGGGGCCGATGGCGCAGCTCACCTGGATCTGGGACCCGGACTTGCGCGAGCTGCCGCACGACAGTGCCCAGGCGGTCCGTCTCCTCACGCGGCTGGGCTGGGCGGATGCCGACAGCGACGGGGTCCGCGACCGGGGGCGGGGCGGCGAGAGGCTCGCGTTCCGGCTGCTCGTGCCGACGACGAGCGCCATCCGCCGGCAGTACGCGCGGCTGCTGCAGGAGCAGTGGCGCACGGTCGGCGTCGACGTCCAGCTCGACGAGGTCGACTTCAGCCTGTTCAACGAGCGCGCCCGCAAGGGACAGTTCGACGCCCTGCTCAACACCTGGAACACCGATCCGACGCCGTCCTCCGGCATCCCGCAGTCGTGGACCCAGGCCGGGCTCGGGCGATCGAACTACGGGCGGTACGTGAATCCGGCGTTCGACCGGCTGGTGGACCGCGCCGTGGAGTCGGCGGCGAACCGCGAGGAGGCGCGCCGGGCGTGGCGCGCGGCCATCGAGATCCTGAACCAGGACGCGCCGGCGGTGTTCCTGTTCGCGCCAAACAACGTCGCGGCGGTGCACCGCCGGGTCGCGGACGTGGTCATCCAACCCGACTCCTGGCTCGCGCTGCTCCGGACCTGGCGCATCCCGGGCGACCGGCTGACGGATCGAGACCGCGCGGAGCGCTAGGTGACGGCGTGGCTGGCGCGGCGCGTCGCCGCCTCGGTGGCCATCGTCTTCACGGTCGTCACGCTCACCTTCGTCCTCGTTCACCTCGCGCACGGCACGCCGTGCGGCCAGCCCGATGGGCAGCCGCTCCCTCCCGAGACGTGCCGGCGGCTGTGTGCCGAGTTCGGATGCGACCAGCCGCTCGTCGTCCAGTACGTGAAGTACCTGGCGGGTCTGGCGCACGGCCACATGGGCCAGTCGTTCGGCCAGCACCGGCCGGTGATCGACGCGCTCGGGGACGCCATTCCGAACACGCTCACGCTGGCCGTGGCGGCGCTGCTCATCGACTTCGCCCTCGGGCTGGCGTTGGGGATCTACCAAGCGGCGCGCGCGCGCCGATTCGGCGACGTCGCGCTCGGCAACGTGGCCCTGTTCGTGAACTCGATGCCCGCGTTCTGGCTGGGGCTCGTGCTGCTGCTCGTGTTCGCGCAGTGGCTTCGCTGGTTCCCGGTCGGCGGCACGCACGACGTGGTCCTCTGTCCCGCGCTGGATTCGTTGCGATGCGCGGGCGACCGGGTGTGGCACCTCGTGCTGCCCGCGCTCACGCTCGGCCTGATCGGTGCCGCGAACACAGCGCGCTTCCAGCGCGCCGCGATGCTCGAGGTGCTCGGCCAGGACTACGTCCGCACCGCGCGCGCCAAGGGCCTCTCCGAGCGCCGGGTCGTCCTGGTGCACGTGCTGCGCAACGCCCTGCTCCCGATCATCACCCTGTTCGGGCTCGCATTTCCCTTCCTCCTCGCTGGCGCCGTGCTCGTCGAAACGATTTTCGCCTGGCCGGGGATGGGGCGGCTCTCCGTCACGGCGATCGGCCAGCGTGACTATCCGGTGGTGACCGCGGCGGCGCTGATCGCGAGCGCGATGGTCGCGCTCGGCAGCCTGCTCGCGGACGTGCTGTACGCCGTGGCCGACCCGCGGATCCGCACGCGCGGGGAATGAGCGTCTGGACCTGGCTCGCCCTCGCCGGCGCGGTCGTGGCGGCGCTGGCGGTGGTGGCGGAGGTCCGCCGCCGCGCCGCCGCGAGCGCGCCCGGGCGGCGCTTCTTCCGCCATCCCACGGCGGCGCCGGGGATCTTCGTGCTGGCGTTCTTCCTGGCGATCGCGCTCGCGGCCCCCCTGGTCGCGCCGTACCCGTGGTACCTGCAGATCGACATCGTGCACCTCGCCGACCGCCCGCCGTCCGCCCGGTTCCTGCTCGGCACAGACCTGTACAGCCGCGATGTCTGGAGCCGCATCGTGTACGGGGCGCGCATCTCGCTCGGCATCGGCACGCTCGCGATGCTCCTCGCGGTCACGGTGGGCGCCGCCGTCGGCGCCGTCGCGGGCTACTTCCGTCGCTGGGTGGACACGACGTTGATGCGCCTCGTGGACGTGGGCCTCGCGATGCCGCGCATCTTCGTGCTGCTGCTCGTGGTGGCGCTGTGGGGGCACGTCTCGGTCCCGCTGCTGGTGCTGCTCATCGGGCTCACCGGCTGGTTCGGAACCAGCCGCCTGGTGCGCGCGGAGGTGCTGTCGCTGCGCGAGCGCGAGTTCGTGGCGGCGGCGCGGGCGCTGGGCGCGGGACCGACCCGCGTTATCTTTCGCCACGTCCTGCCGAACGCGGCGGCGCCGATCATCGTGTCGGCCGCGCTCGGCATCGGCAACGTGGTGCTGCTCGAGGCGGGGCTCTCGTTCCTCGGGTTCGGGGTCCCCGCCCCGCGCCCGAGCTGGGGCACGATGATCGCCGAGGGCTGGCCGAAGATCACGGCGGCGCCCTGGGCCTCGCTCTTTCCCGGTCTCGCGATCTCGCTCCTCGTGATGGCCCTCAACGCCGTGGGCGACGCGCTGCGCGACGCGCTCGACCCGCGCAAGGAGGCGGCGTGACGGAGCCCCTGCTCCGCGTCCGCGACCTGAAGACTTACTTCGTCACCGAGCACGGCAGCGGCACCGCGCGCGCCGTGGACGGCGTCTCCTTCGAGCTCTTCCCCGGCGAGACGCTCGGCATCGTGGGCGAGTCGGGGTGCGGGAAGACCGTCACCTCCCTCTCCATCCTCCGGCTCATTCCCGAGCCGCCGGGCCACATCCGCCCCGGCAGCTTCATCGAGTTCGAAGGGCGCAACCTCCTGGCGCTCGCCCCCCGCGAGCTGCGCGCCGTCCGCGGCAACCAGATCGCGATGATCTTCCAGGAGCCCATGACGTCCCTGAACCCGGTGTTCACGGTCGGCGACCAGATCGCGGAAGCCGCGATCGTCCATCAGGGGCTGTCGCGCCGCGCCGCGCGGGCGCGCGCGATCGCGATGCTCCAGCTCGTGGGCATCCCCGATCCCGGAGAGCGGGTGGACCACTACCCGCATCAGATGAGCGGCGGCATGCGCCAGCGCGTGATGATCGCGATGGCGCTGGTGTGCCACCCGAAGCTGCTCATCGCCGACGAGCCCACGACCGCGCTCGACGTCACGATCCAGGCCCAGATCATCGAGCTGCTCGATCGCCTCCAGGCCGAGCTCGGCATGGCGGTCATGCTCATCACCCACGACCTCGGCATCGTCGCGGGCAGCGCCGACCGCGTGGTCGTGATGTACGCCGGCCAGGTGGTCGAGCAGGCGCCCACGCCGGAGCTGTTCGGCCACCCGCTCCACCCGTACACCGAGGGGCTGCTCGCGTCCGTGCCGCGGCTCGACACCCCGCCGGCGCGAGCCGGTGGCGGGGGCGGGAAGCTGCACAGCATCCCCGGCCAGGTGCCCGCCGCCACCGCCTGGCCCGCCGGCTGCCGGTTTCATCCCCGGTGCCCCTACGCGTGGGACCGCTGCCGCCAGGAGGAGCCGCCGCTGCTCGACGCCGGCGGCGGCGAGCCCGGGACCCACACGGTTCGCTGCTGGCTCCTCACCGAGCCGCGGCGCCGCACCCCCCGCGTGTCGTGACCGCGCCCACCGCGCTCGTGGATGTGGCCGGGCTTGTGAAGCATTTCCCGGGCGAGCGCGGGCTGCTCGGGCTCGGGCGCCCGCGGGCCAGGGTGCGCGCCGTGGACGGCGTGTCGTTCACGATCGCGCGCGGCCGGACGCTCGGCCTGGTGGGCGAGTCGGGGTGCGGGAAATCCACGGTGGGCCGCGCGATCCTCCGGCTCATCGAGCCCGATGCCGGGCGGGTGACCGTGGACGGCCAGGACGTGCTCGCGCTCGGCGCCCGGGAGCTGCGGGCGCTGCGCCGCCGCATGCAGATCGTGTTCCAGGATCCCTACGGGTCGCTCAACCCCCGCATGACGGTGCGGCAGACCCTCGCCGAACCGCTCGCGATCCACCGGGTCGCCGCGGGCGCGGAGGCGGACCGGCGCATCGGCTCGCTGCTCGAGGAGGTGGGACTCGATCCGAGCTTTACGGGGAGCTACCCGCACGAGTTGTCGGGAGGCCAGCGGCAGCGCGTCGGAATCGCGCGCGCCCTTTCCGTCGAGCCGCAGTTCCTCGTGCTGGACGAGCCGGTGAGCGCGCTCGACGTGTCGGTCCAGGCTCAGGTGCTGAACCTGCTCGCCGATCTGCAACAGCGCCGCCGCCTCACGTTTCTGTTCATCGCGCACGATCTCGCCGTCGTGAAGCACATCGCGGACGACGTGGCGGTGATGTACCTCGGCAAGATCGTCGAGCGGGCGCCCGCCGCCACGTTGTACGCCGCGCCGCGACACCCCTACACGACGTCGCTCCTCTCCGCCGTGCCGGTGCCGGACCCCAAGGCGCAACGCGCGCGCATCGTGCTCGCGGGCGAAGTGCCGTCACCTGCCAACCCGCCCCCCGGCTGCCCCTTCCACCCCCGCTGCCCCCATCCCAAGAAGAACGAACGCTGCCGCACCGAGCCGCCGGCGCTGCGCGAACTCGCACCCGGGCAGCTCGTGGCGTGCCACTTCGCCGAGGAGCCGCTGCGACTGTGACCTAGTGCACTCCGCCCATCAGCCGCCTCACGGGCCGGATGAGCAACGCCAGCACCACCCCCGCCGCTATCGCCGTCGCCGCCACGGCGCCGAAGAGCAGCGGCAACGGGTAGCTCTTGAACAGCCCAGCGATCCACCCCGCGATCAGGTCGCCCGCGGACACCGACAAGAGCCACACGCCCATCATCAGACCGGCGACGCGCGCCGGGGCGAGCTTGGTGGTGAGGCTCAGTCCCACGGGGTACAGGCTCACTTCACCGAGCTCTTGGAGGAAATACACGCCCACGAGCCACAGCGGGCTCACACGCACGCCGCCGCCGCTTTGGGCGATGGTCGCGGCGGGGACGAGGAGCAGAAACGACAGTCCGACGAACAGCAGCCCCAGCGTGAATTTCGCCGGACTCGAGGGCTCGCGCGGGCCGAGGCGGACCCACAGCCACGCGAATGTGGGGGCGAGCATGATGACGAAGGTCGGCGGCACCGATTGGAACCAGCTGGCCGGAAATGCGAACCCGAGCACGGAGAGCCGCGTGTAGCGGTCGGCGAAGAGGTTGAGGGTGGACCCCGCCTGCTCGAAGGCGCCCCAAAAGATGCTCGCGAAGACGAAAAACACGGCCACGGCGGCGAGCCGCTTCCACTCGACGGCGCTGAACCCGAGCAACCCGGATGCGGCAGTGGTCGCGCTCGCGGCGGTGTCCGGTCTGGGGACGCTGGCTCTGGCCGGCAGCCGTTCGATGACCGGCTGGAGCCTGTTCCGGCCGAGGACGTATTGGATCAGGCCGAGGGTCATCCCTATGCCGGCGCAGGCGAAGCCGGCGTGCCAGTCGACCCGCTGCGCGAGCCAGCCGGCGATGAGCGGCCCGATGGCGGCGCCGAGGTTGATGCCCATGTAGAAGATCGAAAACCCCGAGTCACGGCGCGCATCCGCCGCGTCGTACAGGGAGCCGACCAGGGTGCTCACGTTCGGTTTGAGCAGGCCTGTCCCGGCCACGATGAGCAGGAGACCAGCGAAGAAGAACGGCAGCGCGTGAAAGGCGAGGCTGAAGTGCCCCAGCGCGATCAGGATCCCGCCCACCAGGACGCTTTTGTACTGGCCGAGCAGCCAGTCGGCGACGAGCCCGCCGACGATCGACGCCGCCCAGACGCTGCTCGTGTAAAAGCCGTAGATGTGAGCGGCCCGCGTCACGTCGAATGCCAGACCGCCGGCCGCCACGGGCGCGGTCATGTAGAGGATGAGAAACGCCCGCATCCCGTAGTAGCTGAACCGCTCCCACATCTCGGTGAAGAAAAGCGTCGACAATCCACGAGGATGCCCGAACCACCCGGCGGCGGATGCGATGGGGACGGTACGTGCTGCGCCCATCAGTCGAACAGTTCGTTCTGCTCGATGGGCTCAGACGTCGGCGGGGCGCGCAGCACCTCGCCCAGCCGCCGCTCCCACAGCTCGACGTCGAAGTGGTGCTCGCTCTCCAGGGCGCGCCGCGCCGCCGGAGACAACTCATGCCACGCCGCGAGCAACTCGGTGATCGCCTCCCGGAGCGCCTGCGCCTGGAAGCCCCCCTCGGTGGCGCCCATGTCCTCGAGGATGCTCTGCTCGGTGCGCGACGCGACGATCGGCTCCGCGCGCCCCTCGACGAAGACGTTGGTCCGCCGCTTCGGGCCCCGCTCCTCCTCGATCGGCATCAGTCCGACGATCGCGTCGGAGCGCCAGTACTTGCCGTAGCCGAGAAAGACCATCCGGTCGCGCTTGATGTCCATGGTGCCTCCGGAGCGTCGTCCGTCGTGTGCCCCCCCCGGCCGGCGGGCCTCGAAGGCCTCGCGAAACCAGGCGAGCAGCCGACGGAGCGCGCTCATGGCTTCCGCCGCTTCAGGATGTCGTCCAGGACGACCCGGTCGATCTTCCCGTCCATCCGCACCCGCACGTCGTAGTTCTCCCAGTACATGAAGTTCGCGAGCGCCTCGAGGAAGGGCCGGTTCGCAGTCCGCTGCGGCGCGGCGAGCCACTTCTCCCGCTGGCTCACGGGCTCCCGCAGCAGAATCGGCTCCAGCTGCTTGACGACCGCGGGCGTGATCGGGATCAGGTCTTCCGGGCGGCTCGTGAAGAAGTACAGCCGGTGGAGCGCGTACAGCCGCTCGAGCTCGCGGATGGGATTGGTGTCGTCGTAGACGCGGATATCGATGTAGCGGTCGTTCAGGCCCAGGTACCCGGCGTTCTTGCGGACCACGAGCAGCGCCGCCGACTCCATGCCCCGCTTGTCCCCGCCGCCCGCCTGCCCCGCCACGAGCGCCGCCAGCAGCCGGTCGGCGAGCGCCCCCGGCGCGCGCTCGAACGCCTCCACCATGTTCTTCACCGTCTGATCCGACACCATGATGTTCGCTTGGGCAGTATAGCCCCGACCGACGATCAGGTCTCCCTTACCGCCTATCCGCCCATCCGCCTGACCGCCGACTCTCCCGCCCGCCCAATCGAAGCACGAATCTCCCGTCCAGCTCGACGCATTGCCGCGTGCGTCCACCATGCCCACCTGCCGTTGCGCGGGCCGCGGGTCCGACCGCATCAC
>DASWDP010000115.1:0-3646 GCA_036395195.1 Gemmatimonadales bacterium
CTCGGGTACGCGGAGCTGCCGCCCGCCGGCGTGATCCTCGACTTCGTGCGGTCGCTCGAGCGGCTGCTCGCGGAGCAGCCGCGGCCGGTCGCGCTCGTGACCCTGGGGCCGCTCACCAGTCTCGCGCTGGCGCTGCGCAGCGACCCGGCGCTGGTGCGGGCCAAGGTGGCGCGCCACGTCGCGATGGTGGGAAACATCGCGGCGCAGGGCAACACCACCCCGTACTCGGAGTTCAACGCCTGGTGCGATCCCGAGGCGCTGGACATCGTGCTGCGCGCCGACCTGCCGACGGAGCTGGTGGGGCTCGACGTCACCCGCCAGATGGTGCTCGCGCCTCAGGAGATCACGCGCCTTGCGCATACAGGCGTGCCGCTGGCGCGTTGGATCCAGGACGCCCTCCGCTTCTACGTCGAATTCCACAAACGACACGAGGGGCTCGACGGCTGCGTCGTGAACGACGTCTTGCCGATCGCCGCGCTCGTGGATCCGGACGCGCTCGCGTTCGAGGAGCAGCGCCTGGTGGTGGATCTCGAGGAGGGCGACCACCGCGGGCACACGCGGGTCGATCCCGACGGCGCGCGGGTCCGGGTCGCGACCCGGGTGAATCTGGCCCCCGTCCGTTCGCTGCTCTCGGAGCGCGTGTTCCGCTGGGCGGCGCGGCCAGCCACAGGGAGTGCGCCGGTCGCCGCGGCGGGCGAAGGAGCGCGCGCATGACGGGCAGAGCCCTGCCGCGCAAGGTGACCATCATCGGAGCCGGGGACATCGGCTGCGGGTGGGCGGCGCTGTGCGCCTCCGCCGGGTGGCCGGTGACGGTGTTCGACGCGAGCGCCCGCGGCCTCGAGCGCGCCGCGGAGGAAGTGCCGCGCCGCACGCGCGCGCTCGTCGCCCTGGAGCGCGCGACCCAGGGGATCGTGGAGCGTGGGCTGCTCGAGTTCACGCAGGCGCGGAGCCTGCTCCAGGCCGTGCAGGACGCCGAGTGGGTGATCGAGGCCATCTCCGAGGACCCGATCGCGAAGCAGAAGCTGTTCGGCTCGATCGAAGAAGTCGCGGCCCGCGACACCCTGCTCACCAGCTCGTCGAGCGGCATCCCGCCCGCCGAGATCTTCGCGCGCTGCCGGCGCCAGGACCGTTGCCTCGTCACCCACCCCTTGAACCCGCCCGAGCTGATCCCGCTCGTCGAGGTGGTGCCCGCCGCGCGCACGTCTCAAGGGGCCGTGGAACGCGCCCAGGACTACCTCCGCTCCCTCGGCCGGATGCCGATCCTCCTCAAGAAGCCGATTCCGGGCTACGTGGTGGGGCGCATCGCCGCCGCGGTATGGCGAGAGTGTGTCGATCTGGTGCTGCAGGGCGTGATCGATGTGGACGAGCTCGATCGGGCGGTGTCGCTCGGGCCCGCGCTCGGCTGGGCGGCGGCGGGGCCGCATCTCACCTATCACCTCGCCGCCGGCGACGGCGGCGTCACCCTGTTCCTGCAGCAGCTGCTCGCGAGCTTCGAGGGCTGGTGGGGCCAGCTCGCCACGTGGCAGCGGCTCGAGCCCGAACAGCAGCGCGCGCTGATCCACAGCATCGAGCGGGCGTACAAGGGGAAGATCGACGAGCTGCGGGAGGCGAGAGACCGGAGATTGGGGGCCATTCTGCGAGTTCTGGAGCAGTCAAGAACGGCATAAGGCGTCACGCAAAGACGTCGCGCGAAATACGTCTACGCGTGACGCCTTTCGTGTAACGACTTCCGTAATACGTCGTTATTTTTTTTCCGCCCTGACCATGAGTATCGGCACCTTGGTAAGGTGCCGCAGCGCCGTCGCGGTGCTGCCCTTCACCACGTCCTCGAGCAGCCGGTGGCCGTGCGTGGCCATGGCGATCAGGTCGCACTTCTCGCGCACCGCGGCCTCGGCGATCTCCTTCGCCGGGTCGCCGGCGGCGAGCACCGCGTCGGCGTCGAACCCCTCCGACTGTAGCCGCGCGGAGATGCTCTCGAGGTAGGCGCGGTCCTCGCGCATCTCCTCGGACTCGCGCAGGTCGAGCTCCCGGATGTTCCGGGCCACCCAGCCGTCCGCCACGTGGATGAGCACGAGGCTCGAGCCGAGGCGCCGCGCCAGCTCGCGCACGTGCGCGAGGATGGTTTCGTCGGCGTAGGAATGTTCGAGCGGAACGAGGATCCGGTCGTACATCACCCGAGCCAGCCGCGGAACGTCTGGGCGAGGAGCCAGATGTTGAGGCCCGCGATCACGACGGCCACGACGTAGGCCAGCGCCTTGACCCAGGTGGCGTTGACGAACTCGCCCATCTTCGCGCGGTCGGACGTGAACCACACGAGCGGGAACACCGCGAACGACAGCTGCAGGCTCAGGATCACCTGGCTCAGGATGAGGAGCTTGGCCGTACCGCTTTCGCCGAAGAAGATAGCGGTGAGCGCCGCCGGCACAATCGCGATCAGGCGGGTGATCAGCCGCCGCAGCCACGGCCGGATCCGGATATTGAGAAAACCCTCCATCACGATCTGACCCGCAAGCGTCCCCGTGAGCGTCGAGTTCTGCCCCGACGCGAGCAGCGCCAGGGCGAAGACGGCGCTCGCCCCGGCCACGCCGAGCAGCGGCGTGAGGAGCTGGTACGCCTCCTGGATCTCGGCGACCGCGGTGTGGCCGGCGCGGTGGAAGGTGGCGGCCGCCACGATCAGGATCGCGGCGTTGATGAACAGCGCGAAGCTCAAGGCGATGGTCGAATCGAGAAACGCGTACCTCAGCGCCATCCGCTTGCCCGCCTGCGTCTCCTCGTACGCCCTCGTCTGCACCACCGACGAATGCAGGTACAAGTTGTGCGGCATCACCGTCGCGCCGAGGATCCCGATCGCGATGTACAGCTTCTCGGGGTCGGAGAGAATGGACGGCCTCGGCACGAAGCCCGCCGCCACCGCGCCCAGGTCGGGGCGCGAGATGAAAATCTCGAACAGGAAGCACCCCGCGATCGTGGCGATGAGCGCCACGACAAGCGCCTCGAGCAGCCGGAAGCCCTTGTTCTGAAGGAACAAGACGATCAGCACGTCGAGCGCCGTGATCGCGATACCCCACGGCAGGGGAATCCCGAACAGCAGGTTCAGCCCGATCGCCGAGCCGATCACCTCCGCCAGGTCGCACGCCGCGATCGCTACCTCGCACAGCACCCAGAGCGCGAGCGCGGTGGGGCGCGAGAAGTGGTCACGGCACGCCTGCGCCAGGTCGCGCCCCGTGACGATCCCGAGCTTCGCCGCCAGCCCCTGCAACAGGATCGCCATCAGGTTCGAGAGGAGGATCACCGAGAGCAGCGTGTAGCCGAAGCGCGAGCCCCCGGCGAGATCCGTCGCCCAGTTGCCCGGATCCATGTAGCCCACGGCCACCAGGTAGCCCGGCCCCGCGAACGCGAGCGCCTTGCGCCACCACGGGCCCTCGTGAACCGGGACGGTGCGGTAGACCTCGGCGAGGCTGGGCGCGAGGCGGGGGCGCCGCCACCCCGGCTCGGGGGGCTGCGCCGCGAGCGCGGCAGCCGAAGCGGGAGTCCCGTCGCGCGCCATACGTCAGCGCTCCCCGCTCCGGAACGGGTGCTCGAGGCTCAGATAGAGGAATACCGCGTCGGTGCCCGCGCTCGGGCCTACGCCGATCGGGAACGCGAT
>DASWDP010000116.1:0-2536 GCA_036395195.1 Gemmatimonadales bacterium
GCCACGGGGACCGGCACGCAGGCCGGTTGGACGGCGTCGGTCACGAACATCAACACGGCGAAGAGCTGCGCCATCTACATCGGCCTCGTGACGCCCTCGGCTCCGGCGACCACGGCGAGTCCCGAAGGCGCGCCGGTTTGCCAGTAAGGCTGCCGACGCAGTAGTGGAAAAAGGCGAGCGGCGGGGGCTTCCCCGCCGCTCCGTTTTCGTGCCTATTCCAGCGCCATGCCGGGTAAGCCCGCGCTCCGCACCGAGCTGCTCTTCTACCTCTCCTTCCTCGCCGCGGCCGCCCTGCTGGTCGGGGTCGCGACGATCCTCGTCGCCGGCACGTTCGCCCCGGAGCGGACCTTGGTGCTCGTGCTGCTGCTCGTCGCCCTGGAGGTCGGTGTGTTCGTCGTGTTCGGCCGTCATCTCGTCAGCCGGCTCGTGCTCTGGCCGCTGGAGCGCGTCGTGGCCGCGGCCGACGCGGTGGCGGACGGCGATCTCGCCGCCCGCGCGCCGGACGCGGAAACCCGCGATTTCTCGACCCTCGCCGAGCGCCTTAACCGCATGACGGATCACCTGCTCGACGCCCAGGGCCAGCTCGTCCGCTCGGAGAAGCTGGCGAGCATCGGGCGCCTCGCGGCCGGGGTCGCCCACGAAGTGGGGAACCCGCTCGGCGCGATCGGCACCTACACCGAGGTGCTGCGCCGCCGCGGTGTGGATCCCGACGTCGTCGCCGGCCTGACCCGCGAGCTCGAGCGCATCGACCGGATCGTGCGCGGCCTGCTCGACTACGCGCGGCCCCAGGACGAGGCGCTCGCGCCCCTCGATCCCGCAGAGGTGCTGCGGGGCGCCTACGTGCTGCTGGAGGCGCAGGGCGCGCTCAAGCCGGTGCGCGCCGGGCTCGAAATCGCCGCCGGCATCCCCCGCATGCTCGGCCGGGCGCATCTCCTCGAGCAGACGATCGTGAACCTCGTGCTGAACGCCGTGGACGCCGCGGGAGGCGGGGGGGGCGCGGCGGGCGCGGGGGGCGCGGGGGGCGTGGTCGTGCTGGGTGCCCGCCCTTGGGGCTACGAGCCAGGGCGCGCGCCGGCCCGACGGGCGACCGATCGCGCTCCGGTTTCGTTCCCGCGTGGCCACCCGCGGCGTCCCGCCCGGATCGAGTTCGCCGCCGGACAGCCGGGGACCCTGCTCTTCGTCGCCGACTCGGGTCCGGGCGTCGCCCCTGAGGACCGGGAGAAAATCTTCGAGCCGTTCTACACGACCAAAGCCCCGGGGCGCGGCACCGGCCTGGGGCTCGCCGTCGTGGCGCGGGCGGTGCACGACATGGGAGGCGTGGTGTGGGTCGACGCGGCGCGCGAGGGGGGAGCGGCGTTCAAAATGTTTTTCCCCGCGGTCCCTCACGCCGTTCCCCCTCTCCGCAGCGCGGAGAGGGGGTCAGGGGGTGAGGACGCATGAGCCGTGTCCTGATCGTCGACGATGAACCCGGCCTCCGCCAGTCGCTCGGCCTCCTGCTGGCGGACGCCGGGTACGACGTCGCCGCCGAGTCGGACGGAGCCCGCGCGCTCACCCGAGCGTTGGCCGAGTCGTTCGATCTCATCCTGTGCGACGTCCGCATGCCCGAGCTGGACGGGCTCGCCTTCCTGCGCGCCTACACGAGCCGAGGCGGATCGGCGCTCGTCATCATGATGAGCGCCTACGGCGGCGAGGAGGCCGCCCTCGCCGCGATGAAGGAGGGCGCCTACGACTACATACCGAAGCCGTTCCGGCCCGACGAGGTCGTGCTCACGCTGCGCAAGGCGGAAGAGCGGGAGCGGCTTGGCCGCACCATCGCGACACTAAAGGCACAGCTCGACACCAGCCCGGCCGCCCGCGCCCTCATCGCCGAGAGCCCGGCGATGCAGCAGGCGCTCGAGGTGGTCGCGCGGGTGGCCGGGCACAAGACCACGGTGCTGATCACCGGCGAGCGAGGAACGGGGAAGGAGGTCATCGCCCAGGCGATCCACCGCGCCGGCCCACGCGCCGCCGGGCCCTTCGTCGCGGTCAACTGTGCGGCCATCCCCGAGACGCTCCTCGAGTCCGAGCTGTTCGGCTACGTGAAGGGCGCGTTCACCGGCGCAGCGGGGGACCGCCCGGGGCTGTTCGAGCAGGCGGACGGCGGCACCCTGCTGCTCGACGAGATCGGCGAGCTGCCGCTGCCGCTCCAGGCGAAGCTGTTGCGGGTGCTGCAGGAGAGCGAGATCCGCCGCGTCGGCGACCAGCGGACCCGCCGGGTGGACGTGCGGCTGCTCGCGGCCACGGCGAGGGACCTGGCGACCGAAGCCGCCGCCGGCCGGTTCCGTGAGGACCTGTTCGATCGGCTGAACGTGGTCGCGATCCATCTGCCGCCGCTCGCCGAGCGGCGGGAAGACGTCGCCCCGCTGGCGCGGCACTTCGCGGCGCAGGTCGCGCGCCGGCTGGGGCGGCCCGTCGCGCTGAGCGACGCCGCCGTGGCGTGGATGGTGGAACAGCGCTGGCCGGGGAACGCGCGGGAGCTCGAGCACGCCATCGAGCG
>DASWDP010000117.1:0-12184 GCA_036395195.1 Gemmatimonadales bacterium
TGTCGGGTGTCGGCAAGACGTCGGCGCTCCGGGCGGTGGCCGCGCTGCAGCGGTTCCACGGCGGCCGGATCCTGGTGGACGGTTTCGCGCTCGAGCCCGGCCCCGTGCCGCCCGAGTCCCGGCTCAAGCCGTTGCGGCGCCGGGTGGGGCTCGTGTTCCAGGGTCACGCGCTGTTCGAGCACCTCACCGCGCTCGAGAACGTCACCCTGGCGCTCACGCACGTGTTGGGCCGGCGGCGTGAAGAGGCGGCGGACGCCGCCATGCGGCTGCTCGCGTCGCTCGGCGTGGGCGGCTGTGCGGGTGCGCTGCCGCGACAGCTGTCCGGGGGCGAGGCCCAGCGGGTGGCGATCGCGCGGGCGCTCGCTCCCGATCCGGCCCTGCTCCTGATGGACGAGCCGACCGCAGCGCTCGACCCGGCGCGCCGCGGCTCGCTCGGCCGGACCCTGCGCCGCATCGCCGTCGACGACGCGGGGCGCGGCCTCCTGATCGCGACGCACGACGCCGAGTTCGCGCGCGCCCACGCGGATCGCGTGGCGATTCTGGCGGAGGGGACGGTGGTGGAAGCGGGATCCGCGGCGGAGGTGCTCGACCGGCCGCGCCACCAGGCGACGCGCGCGCTGCTCGCCGAGGGCGACGGGGTCGGTGCCGTTCAGAACAGCTCCAGCTGATCCGCCACCAGGGTCCTCAACTTCTCCAACATCTTCACCATCGCCCAGCTGTCCCGCTCGCAGTAGCGGAGCAGCGCCTCGTGCAGCTCCGCCTTCTCGCCGGGCTTCATCTCACCGCCCCGAAACATGAGCCGCAGCAGCTCGACCGTGGCCGTCTCGCCTTCGGCGATCTTCAAGTCGCCGTACGAGAGCCCCGGCACGAGCGCCGGCAGCGTCCTCTTAATGCCGAAGCCGCCCCCGAAGTCGGGATGGTACACGTGGTTCCGCACCGCCGGCAGCAGGTCCACGAGGCGCTTCTCGACGCGCTCGAGCTCCTTCGCGAGCTTGGGCACGGCCACCTTGAGGTGGCGGATGCAGTCGCGCTCGAAGCTCGCATAGTAGGCCACCACGCTCTTCGCCCCGCTGCACGCCTCGACCAGCGCCTCGGCGAGCCCCGGCCGCGGGTCCTCCGGCCCGTCGGCGAGCCACTCGTGATGCACCAGGCCGCGGCCGCGCACCTCGACGTGGGCGCTGAACTGTACCGGGACGAGCTGCCACGGCCGGCAGCCCGGCCAGCGGGGAATCGCCAGGCTCACGGTCTCGAAGTCGAGGAACGCGAGCGGGGAAGCGAACTGCTTGAGCGCGTCCTTGAGCGAGGGCTCGACCACCATCGTGCCGCTCCGCACCGCCTTCACCTGGCGCTGGTGGATCACCGACAGCTCGAGGTCGGTCGGCAGGTCCTGCATCATCGCGATCCCGTCCGCCTCGAGCTCCAGCACGCGCTTGCGCTCGATCCGGTACAGCTTGCTCACGTGGGAGTCAGGGACTTTGGGCCAGCAGCGCTCGAGGAACGGACAGTCGTAGGGGCGGGTGCAGTGGTCCCCGATCGGCACCTCGGGGAGCGGCCCCTCGAGCATCCGGCGCTGGGCCGCCAGCTCGTCCGGCACGCCCACGAGCACCCCCTCGACGACGGCCGTCACGTCCTCGCGCACGAACAGGTTGGAGAGATCGGGATGGCGGCACTCGGGGTTCAGGTGCATCACCTCGGCCCGCTCGACGGGGAGCCCGCCCTGCCGCAGCACGTGCACCTGGACTGCCACGTCGGGCAGGTGCTCGGGCTTGAGGCTGTTGGTCGCCTTCACCTCGATCACCCCGTACCCGCGGGGGCCCCGCTCGAGAATGTCCACGCCGGCGTACGTCTCGTCGGCTAGAAACCACGCCTCGTAGATCGCCGGCGGCGCCCGCTCGAGCAGCTCGCGCGTAGCTGCGACCTTGTTGTCGTACTGGTAAAACGGCACGTCGATCAGGTCGCCGCACGGCACGTACGTGCGCGCGCGCTCCCCCACCTCCTTCCCCTGGTCGAACAGGTTCTGCTGCCCCACGTCGGGGACGAGCTCCGGCGCGTCGGGCTCGTGCACCCGCCACCACAGCTGCTTGTGACACTGGAGGCCGGCGAGATAGCGGGACTTGGAGAGGCGGAGGGCGGCGTGAGGCATCGGGAGAATTTAGCCGCTTTAGCGCCAGGGCCGAGCCACGGCTTCAGCGGCGCCTTCTCCGGCGTTGAGCGGTCGCATACCTTGCGGGCATGCCGCCCGCCGTCGCGATCGCGCTCGTCATCGTCGCCGCGCTGCTCGTCGTGGTGCTGCTGCGCCGCCCCGGCGGCGAGCGGGCCGCCGGGCTGATCCAGCAGCAGCTGATCGAGCTGCGTGCGCGGTTCGACCAGCTCGTCGCCGCGCAGCAAGAGGTGCCGAAGGCGCTCGCGGCGGGGAGCGCCGAGCAGGCGCGCGTGCTCCAGGACGTGCGCGAGCGCCTGGGGCAGCTCGGCGAGGTGACGAAGCGCCTCGAGACGATGGGCGAGACCGTGAGCGAGGTGCAGCAGCTGCTGCAGGTCCCGAAGCTCCGCGGCACGATCGGCGAGGTGTGGCTGGAGGAGCTGCTGCGGCAGATCCTGCCCGGCCATTACGAGATGCAGTACCAGTTCCGCTCGGGGGAGCGCGTGGACGCCGCGCTCAAGCTCGGCGACCGGCTCGTGCCGGTGGACGCGAAGTTCCCGCTCGAGGCGTGCCAGCGTATGCTCGCGGCCACGGGGGGGGGCGCCGAGCAGGAGCGTGAACGGCGGGCGTTCAGCCGGTCCTTGAAGGAGCGGATCGACGAGATCGCTGACAAGTACATCCGCCCTGACGAGGGGACCTACGAGTTCGCCCTGATGTACATCCCCGCCGAGAACGTGTACTACGAGGCGGTGATGCGGGGGGAGGATCCGGACGACGGCAAGAGCGTCCTGGGTCACGCGATGACCCGCTCCGTGATCCCGGTCTCGCCGCACACCTTCTACGCGTATCTCCTCGTCATCCTGCACGGCCTGAAGGGCATGCGGGTGGAGCAGCGCGCCCGCGAGATCCTGGAGCAGCTCGGGCGTCTGCGCCAGCAGTTCGACGCCTTCTGGTCGGCGTTCGACACCCTCGGCGCCCACCTCGGCAACGCCCAGAAGCGCTACGAGGAGAGTGCCCGTCAGGCGGGCCGGGTGCGGGACCGGTTCGAGCAGATCGCGGGCGTCGACCCGGACCGGCCGGCGCTGGATGTGATGGACAAGGATGTTGTTGACGGGAGCGGAACCGCGCCCGAAGAGCGCGAGTGAACTCGCGGCTCGGCGTCGGCCCGTGAACGGGCGGACGCCCTCTGCTTCAGCAGACGAGGCCGAGCCGCGGCTTCAGCCGCGCCCCGACGGAACTACGCCGTCGGGACCGCCGTTATCGGATACACCTTCCTGGCTAATGGGAGTTTGATGATGCAAGTGTTCGTCACCGGCGCCACCGGGTACATCGGGTTCAGCGTGGCCACCGCGCTGCGCCGTGCGGGCCATCGCGTCTGGGGGCTCGCCCGGAGCGAGCAGAAAGGCCGCCGGCTCGCGCAGCACGAGATTCATCCCGTCATCGGCGATCTCGCCGATCCCAAGACCTATGCCGACATCGCGGCGGAGTGTGCGGTGCTGGTGCACACGGCCTTCGACTATACCGCCGACGGCGTCGCGAAGGACCGCACGGCGATCGAGACGCTGATCGAGGCGGGTCGCCGCGGCGCCAAACCGAAGACGCTCATCTTCACGAGCGGCGCCTGGGTGTACGGCGACACCGGCGACCGTCTGGTGGACGAGACGGCACCCCTCAACCCCACCAGGCTGGTCGCGTGGCGGCCGGCGCACGAGCAGATCGTCTTGCAGGCCTCGGCCGTTCGGGGGATCGTGCTGCGGGCGGGGGACGTGTACGGCGGTCCGGGCGGCCTCACGGCCCCCTGGTTCGCGGAGCCGAGCCGCGGCAAGCCGCCCCTGGTGGTGGGGGACGGGCGGAACCGCTGGCCGATGGTCCACGTGGCCGATCTGGCGGACGTCTACGTCCGGGCGGCGGAGAGCGGGCGCGCCGGCGAGATCTTCAACGTGACCGACCGCTCCCGCTTCACCGCGCTCGAGATGGCTACCGCGGCCGCCCGGACGGCCGGCTATGCGGGGGAGGTCCGCTCCGTGCCCCTCGCCGAAGCCCGCAAGACGCTGGGCGACTTCGCCGACGCCCTCGCCCTGAATCAGCACGTGGACGCCCGCAAGGCCGTCCGACTGCTCGGCTGGCAGCCCCAGCACGGTGGGTTCCTGGACGAGGTCGGCGTGTATTACCAGGCATGGAAAGCCTGGCAGGATTAGGGACGGCCGCGATGACGTTCTTGCTGGCTACGGGTAAGCTGCTCCTCGGCGTCGCGAGCGCCGGGCTCGGCGCGTCGCTGGGACTCGCGGTGAAGGACTGGCTCGAGCACCGGGAGCGGGTGCGGGACTAGTCGCTCACCGGGCCTCCGCGGCTACCGGATTCCGCAGCACCCCGACGCCGGGGATCTCGATCTCCACCACGTCACCCGGGTGGAGCGGCCCCACGCCGGCCGGCGTGCCGGTGGCGATGAGGTCTCCCTGCTCGAGCGTCATCACCCGCGACACGTAGGCGACGAGCGCCGCGATCGGGAACACCATGTCCCGCGCCCGGCCGTGCTGCCGCTCGACGCCGTTCACCCTGCAGTACACCTCGAGCTCCGTGAGCCGGCCCGGCTCCACCCGCACGACGCCGGGGCCGACCGGGCAGAAGGTGTCGAACCCCTTCGCCCGCGTCCACTGCTCGTCGCTGCGCTGGAGGTCGCGCGCGGTCACGTCGTTGACGCAGGTGATCCCCGCGATCCCGTCCCGCGCCTGGTCCTCGGTGGCATGCCGCAGCCGCTTCCCGATCACCACGCCGATCTCGCCCTCGAAGTCCACCTGTGCCGACGCGGCCGGCAGCACGATCGTCGCGCCGTCCCCGATCACCGCCGTGGACGGCTTGAGGAACAGCAGCGGGTGCGCGGGGACGGTGTTGCCGAGCTCCGCGGCGTGGTCCCGGTAGTTCCGTCCGATGCCGATGATCTTCCCCGGGCGGGATAGGCTGTTGGTTGCGCGATGTGCGGTCATAGAATGGGGAAAGGTCGCGGGGAAAAGGACGGGACTCAAGACACTGTCCTGTCGTATGACGCGCCCTGAGAGGGCGCGCTCGGCACGAGTGCGTCCTTCAAGGACGCACCCCCGGCCGAGCCCGGGCTCTCAGCCCGGGGAACGCCCGTCTCGGGAGACCTATAGCAGGTTGCGCACCACGAACCACACGTTCGCCGGCCGCTCCGCGAGACGCCGCATGTACCACGGAAACCAGTGGGTCCCGTAGCTGATCAACACGCGCACGCGGACGCCGTCTCGCGCGAGCGCGCGCTGCTCCGCCGCGCGGATGCCGTACAGCATGTGCACCTCGTAACCGTCGCCGCTCGACCGGAGCGCTGCGGCGCGCTCGCGGATCCCCGCGATCAGCCGGAGGTCGTGGGTTCCGAACGCCGGTCGCGCCCGGCCACGGGCGGCCTCTTGCAGCAGCCGGTCGGCCAGCATCACGTAGCAGCCGTCGACCTCGCGCTTGCGCGCGAACGCCACGGCCGGCGGTTCGTTGTAGGCGCCCTTCACGAGCCGGATCGCCGGGGCGAGCGGCAGGAGCGACACCAGGTCCTCCAGGGTGCGGCGCAGGTATGCCTGCAGGCACACGCCGACGTTGTCGCGCGCCGCGCGCGCCCGGCGAAACAGCTCGAGCGTGACATCCACGTAGCGCGACTCCTCCATGTCGATCCACACGAACGAGCCGGCGCCGGCCGCGCGCTCCGCGAGGGCCAGCAGATGCGCGAGGCACGCGTCGCGGTCCACGTCCAGTCCCAGGTGCGTCAGTTTGACGGAGATGTGGCCGGGCAGGGCACGCTGCCCGATGCGGTCGAGCGCATCCCGGTAGCGGTCCCGGACGGCGGCCGCCTCGACGGCGTGCGTCACCTGCTCACCCAGCTCGGTGAGCACGGCGCCGATCCCGTCCCGGGCGAAGCCGGCCGCGGCATCGAGGGCGGCGGCGAGGTCTTCGCCGGGCATGAAGCGACGCACGGCGCGGCGCAGGAAGGCCCGGCGCCTGAGCTCGCGGGCGAGCCAGACGCTGCGGGAGGCACGGAGCAGGAGACGGCGCGCGAGGGACATCGGGCGCCGATGAAATAGCGCCGATTGACGCCGCCGGGGAGGGGGCGGGGGGGCGAGGGGTCTAGGGCGTCACCCCGTGGCGGCCCAACTCGCGGCCTCGGTCCGCCGCTCCGCCCCGGCGCGGCGCTCGGCGCCGGTCCAGCTGCCGAGGCCGATCGATCCCACCACCCGCCGGCGGTCCGACATCCGGCGCCGGTCGCTCGTCGCGTGCGCCAGGACTTCGCCCCCCACGACCTCGGGCGGGACCGGGCGGAACGACGACCACTCGTCGCGGAACCACTCGCGCGACGCCCGCACCGCTTCCGCCGCCCCTTCGGGTGTCTCGAACACCGCCATGCAGGCGAGAATGTCGTTGCCGGCATCCACCAGATGGCAGGACACGAACCCCGGGATCTGGCGGACAAGCGGCAGAAAGCCCCGCTCCGCGTGGTGGGCCGCCTGCTCGACGGTCCCCAATCTCACCCGGTAGCGTCGGATCACTGCGTGCATGAGCCCCCCTGTTTCGGGTTGTCCCCGTACGCCTCGCGGTATCGCTCGATCGACCGCATCACTTCCTGCATCGCGACGTCGCTCTTCTCCCACCCCACGGTGTGCACCCGCTTCCCCTCGAGGTCCTTGTAGATCTGAAAGAAGTGCTCGATCTCCTTGAGCGAGTGCTGCGGGATGTCGGCGATGTCGAAGAACTCGTTCTGGAACGGATCGTGCGCCGGCACCGCCACGATCTTCTCGTCGGGGTCGCCGCGATCGAGCATCCGAAGGACCCCGATCGGCCGCACGCTGATCTCGCACCCCACGAAGGTGGGCTCCCGGATCAGCACCAGCACGTCGCACGGGTCGCCGTCCGCCGAGAGCGTGCGCGGCACGAACCCGTAGTCTCCCGGGTAGTGGACCGCGGAGTAGAGCACGCGGTCCAGCCGGAACAGCCCCGACTCCTTGTCCAGCTCGTACTTGTTGCGACTCCCGCCCGGGATCTCGACGATCGCCGTGATCTCGTCGGGCGGATGCTTCCCCGCGGGGAGATCGTGCCAGGGGTGGACCACTGGGTGACGCTAGCCACCGCCCCCGGCACGGTCAAGCCTCTCACCCCTCGACGATAATCAGGTACTTCGAGTTCGCCCAGAACCTGGCGGAGTCCGCGATCCGCACCTTGCCCGTGAGCGTGCCGTCCTCCGAGGGCGCCGTATCGAGCGCCGTCACGTCCTGGCGCGAGACGATGTGGTACTGCCGGTCCGATGTCGGGAGCGGGAGCTCGGAGAAGTGCCGCCGGTCCACCTCGGTGAACGCGGTGCGATCGAGGTTGCGCGCCGGCACCAGCGTCTTCCCCGACTTCCAGAGCACGAAGAGGAACCGGGCACCGCCCGTCTCCTGCACGATCCCCTTCTGCTCCAGCTCGTCCTTGGTGCCGATCACGTAGTAGACCGTGTTGGCCTCGGTCGCCATGTTCTCGACGGTGTCCTTGAGCGCCGTGACCTGGGCCGAGAGCTGTTCCACCTGGCTGGTGAGCGCCTCGACGGTCTCCTTCTGGTTGTCGATCACGCCCTGGAGGTTCTGCACGGTGGCGACGAGCTCGTCGCGCAGGCTGTCGGAGAGCGTCGTGAGCTGCTGGATGCGCTGCTCGCTCGCCTTCAGCCGGGGCTCGATCTCGCGCACGCGGGTGGTGACGTAGCGGATCTTCTGGATCAGCGTGTCGCGCGAGGCCCGCAGCGGCGACTCGGACGTCACCTTGAGCTGCCGCGCGGGGACGTTCACCTTGGCGAGCTCGCGGCTGATCTCGCTCACGAGCCGCGTGTTCTCCGCGACTTCCTGCATCAGGCGATCGCGCTGGGTCGACGCCTGCGACAGGCTGTCGATCCGCGCCTGCACTTCGGGCGATGGCCCCTGCTTGCACCCCGCGGCGATGACCAGCGCGATGGGGAGCCACGCGCCGCGCGACAGGAGACGGCTGGGATGGGACATGGGTTCGAACCTCCTACCAGATCTGGCGTGATACGGATCACGCGGCCGTCGGGGCACGACGGCCGCCGGAACGGAGAGTGCTACCCCGGGGACATGGTGCGGTTCGCTAGGGCGTGTGGGTTCCCCGGCACACTAACCCCTTTCCCCGCCGGGCACGACGACGGGGATCACCGAGGCGCGGGCCAGCCGTCCGGCCTGCCCGTTGATTCCGTGCTCGTCCGGCTTATCTTCCCGCCTCGTCTGTGGGAGTCTACTGATTAGATGAAGGCAACCGATATTCGCCGCGGCCACGTCATCCTCCTCGAGGGCCAGCCGTGCCGCGTCATGGAGTTCACCCACCGCACTCCCGGCAACCTACGCGCGTTCGTCCAGGTGCGACTGCGCAATCTGGTGACCGGCAACACCTTCGACACGCGCCTCTCGGCCACCGACTTCGTGGACGAGGCGCCGCTCGAGACCAAGGAGTTCCAGGTCCTGTACCGGGACCAGGGCGGCGTGCACGTGATGGACACCACCACCTACGAGCAGCATACCCTCGACGCCGAGGCGGTGGGGGACCACGCCGACTGGCTCCAGCCGGAGATGCACATCCAGGTGGAGTGGCTGAACGGCCGCCCGGTGGGCATCGAGCTGCCGTCGGTGGTCGAGTTGACGGTGGTGCAGACGTCCCCGGTGATGCGGGGCGCCACCAAGACCGCCAGCACCAAGCCCGCCAAGCTCTCGAACGGCGTCATGATCCAGGTCCCCGAGTTCATCTCCGAGGGGGAGAAGGTCCGGGTCGATCCGCGCGAGGGCGTCTACCTCGAGCGTGCCAAGTAGGGGCACGGGCATGCCGTGCCCCTACTTGACGCTGCCGGTTCGTGCGATATCTTCCCGAGGACAATCGAATCGCTCGTGGTGATTTGCCGCGTATTGCCGCCACGTTAAACAAGGTGCTAAAAAGCGACCGCCCGCGGCATTCGTTGCCCGGGCTTTTTTGTTGAGGGGTTCGATGCCGGCCACGCAGGGCACCATCGCTTCCGTCTCGCTCACCGCGCGACCGCTCCGCTGCCGCAACTGCGGCGCCGAGCGGGCGCCCGCGCCGCTCGCGATCTGCGAGCAGTGCCTCGGGCCCCTCGATCCCGTGTACGACCCGGCCCGCCGGCTCCCCGATCGCGACGCCATCGCCGCCCGCGCGCCCTCGCTGTGGCGCTACCGGGAGTGGCTGCCGTTCGATGGCGAGCCGGTGCTGTCGCTCGACACGGGATTCACGCCGCTCTTCGACGCGCCGGCGCTCGCGCGGCGGCTCGGTGTGGGGCGCGCCTGGGTGAAGAACGACACCGTCTCCCACCCTTCGCTCTCGTTCAAGGACCGGGTCGTGGCCGCCGCGATCAACGCCGCCGCGGCGTTCGGCCTCGACACCCTCGGCTGCGCCTCCACGGGCAACCTGGCGAACGCGGTGGCCGCGCACGCGGCCCGGGCCGGACTCAAGGCGTGGATCTTCATTCCGGACGAGCTCGAGGCGGGGAAGGTGGTCGGCACCAGCGTGTACGGGGCGCGGCTCGTGCGGGTGCGCGGCACCTACGACGACGTGAACCGGCTGTGCGCCCAGGTGGCCGACCGCTTCGGCTGGGGCATCGTCAACGTCAACCTGCGCGGCTACTACGGCGAGGGGTCGAAGACCGTCGCGTACGAGATCGCGGAGCAGCTCGGCTGGCGGCTGCCGACCGCCGTCGTGGCGCCGATGGCCGGCGGCTCGCTGCTCACCAAGCTGCGCAAGGGCTTCGGGGAGTTCCTGGCGGCGGGGCTGGTGCGGGGCGAGCCGCCGCGGCTGTACGGCGCTCAGGCGGCGGGGTGCGCGCCGATCGTGCGCCTGGTGGAGCGGGGGGGCACCGGCCCGATCGAGCCTGAGCTGCCCCGGACCATTTGCCGCTCGCTCGCGATCGGCAACCCTGCCGACGGCGCCTTCGCCGCGCGGGCGATCCACGAGACGGGCGGCTGGGCGGCCGCCGTCAGCGACGCCGAGCTGGTGGACGGGATCCGCTTCCTCGCCGAGGACACGGGGGTGTTCGGCGAGACCGCGGGCGGGGTGACGGCCGCCGCGGCGCTCGCCCTGGCCCGGGCCGGCCGGCTCGGGCCCGAGGACGAGGTCGTGCTGTGCATCACCGGGCACGGTCTCAAGACGCTCGAAGCCGTGAACGGCGCCCTTCCCGCGGCCCCCGTCATCGCGCCGCGGCTGCGCGAGGTCGCGGCACTCGTCGAACAGGAGGAACGCACATGTCCATCACCGTGAACCTGCCGTCGGTGCTCGCGACCCACGCGGGCGGCGCGCGGACCATCCAGGCCAGCGGCCGGACCCTGGGCGAAGCGGTGGCCGACGTCGCCACGCGCTACCCCGCCCTCGGGCCGCGGCTGCGTGACGCCGAGGGAAAGCCCTATCCGTTCGTGAACTTCTACCTGAACGACGAAGACGTGCGGTTCCGCGGCGGCTTCGCCGCGCCGGTCCAGGACGGCGACGAGGTCACCGTCATTCCGGCGATTGCCGGGGGGTGAGCCTCAGGTCGCGCTCATCGGTGCGCGACCGCGGGGATGATCGAGAGCGCTCCCACCAAGTCTCCGTTCACGACGCGGCCGTCCACTTCCACCCACGCGCCCGCGAGCCAGCCGTCCTCGACCGTGCCGCCGAGGCGGACCGTGCCGGCCTTCCAGTCCACCATCCCCTCGAGATCGGCCATGAACGAGTGCACGCCGCTCTCGTCGCGCACCGTCACGCGCGAGGCGACGTGCCAGACGGGATTGGCGGCGGCGGCGGGCTCCTCCACCTGGCGTAGCGCGATCACGATGCGGCCGCGGGCCGCGCCGTCCACCGACCCTTCCCACGTGCAGTGCTGACCGTCGGCGGCGACGCCGGCGAACTCGCTGCGAAAGGTGAGCATCGGCTGCGCCGCCGCGGCGGCGGCCTTCGCGCTCCCGGTCGGGGGGGGGCCGGCGAGCACGCCGAGCGCGGTCACGAGCGAGGGAATCCGAATCGAAGTCATGCGTAGCATCAGTGCGTCTCCCATGTCGAGCGGTTGGTACGACGTCATGGGCGCACGGTAACGAGCGGCGCGGGCCCGCGTCCACACACAATCGGGTGGGGCGAGGCTACCCGACGGATCGTGACGGTTGTCACAATCCCGCGTCCGCCGCGGCGACACGCGCGAGCGCCGCCCAGTCGACGTCGGCCCAGCCGCGCGCGACCGCCGAGACGTAGTGGTCGCGCATCAGGCTCGCGAGCGGCATCGGCACCGCGGCCTCATCGGCGGCCGCGAGTGCGAGCCGGACGTCCTTGAGCCCGTGCCGCAGCTTGAAACCGGCGGGCTCGTAGCGCTCCTCGGCGATGAGCTTCCCGTAGTTCTCGTAGATCGGCGAGCGGAATAGATGGCCGTTCACGATGTCGAGCAGCTCCGCCGGCGCGACGTGGTGCTTCCGCGCGAGGGCGAACGCCTCGCCCAGCGCCTCGATCGCCGCCGCCAGCAGGAAGTTGCCCGCGATCTTGATGACGTTGGCGCGGACCGGGTCGTCGCCCGCGGGGAGCACGCCCTGGCCCATCGCCTCGAGCAGCGGGCGGACGCGCGCGATCGCCTCCGCGGGGCCCGCCGTGACGATCCACAGCTTCCCCGCTTCGGCGGCTTCCGGACGCCCGAACACGGGGGCGGCCACGTAGGCGTGTCCCGCCGCGCGGTGCCGTTCCGCGAGCCGGCGGGCCAGCGCGGGGCTGATCGTGCTCATCGAGACGTGCGCCGCGCCACGGGGCAGCGCCCCGAGCGCGCCCTGGCCCCCCTCCCCAAGCATCACCGCTTCGAGCGCCGCATCGTCGGCGACCATCGTGATCAACACCTCCGCGGCGCGGGCGGCCGCTGCGGGCGAGTCGGCGATCACCGGGCCCAGCGGCTTCAACTGATCGGCGCGGGCGTGGGTGCGGTTGTAGACCGTGAGCTTGTGCCCGGCCTGGAGCAGATGGCGCGCCATCGGCAGCCCCATGCTGCCGAGGCCGATGAAC
>DASWDP010000118.1:0-9730 GCA_036395195.1 Gemmatimonadales bacterium
CCGAGTGCCGTCGGCCCCCGGGCGGGCGATCGTGAGGAGGCGCCGCGCCAGGCGGATCGGCGGCATGCGCTTCGTGGTGCGATAGACGATGAGGTCCTCCACGTCCGCGGCGGGGCGACCAAGGACGTTGAGGGGCAGCGAGAAGTAGGCGAGGCTGTCGTACCAGGCGCTCACGACGTAGACGGCGCCGGTGTCGACGCGGCTCAGGCGGATGTGGTAGCGCCCGGCGCGATCCGTCCGCACCGAGTCCAGCGGACCGCCGGAGTCCCGCAGCACCCGGTGCAGCACCGCCCAGGCTCCGGCGAGGGGCACGGTGTCGCGCCCGCCGAGCCGCACGCGCCCGCGCACGATCACCGCCTGCGAACATAGCGGGGCGGCGAGGGTGGCGCCGAGCGACGCGATCAGGAGGCTACGGCGTGAACTTACCGAAGTCTTCAGGATCGAGGTTCTGGAGGTAGGACTTGAGGGAGTCGGCATCGAGCGGCGTGGTGCCGCTGCCCGGCGTGACCCCTCCCTCGCCGGTCTCGACCGACGTCAGCTCGAGCAGGTTCTCGTTGGTGAAGATCGGCGCCTTGAGGCGCAGGGCGAGGGCGATGGAGTCGGACGGACGCGCATCGATCTGGATGACGGTGTCGCCGCGATAGATGTGGAGCTCGGCGAAGTAGGTGTTGTCCTTCACCTGGGTGATGATGACCTTGCGTAGGTCGGCGCCGAGGCCGACGATCACCTGCTTCAGAAGGTCGTGTGTGAGGGGCCGGGAGAACTTCACGCCCGCGAGCTCCATGGCGATCGCGCTCGCCTCGGCGGGTCCGATCCAGATGGGGAGAACGCGCTCCCCTTCCTGCTCCTGCAGAATGACGACCGGCGTGTTGGTCGTGCGGTCCAGCCCGAGGTGGGCCACGCGGACCTGGATCATCGCCGTCAGGTGCCGAGATCCCACGAGGCGAGGTATTTCTTCTGCGCCGGCGTCAGGGTGTCGATGGCGACGCCCATCGCCTGAAGCTTGAGCCGCGCGATCTCCTTATCGAGCTCGGCCGGGATGCGGTGCACGTCCTTGGCGAGCGTCTTGGCGTGCCGCACCACGTGCTCGGCAGCCAGCGCCTGGTTCGCGAACGACATGTCCATCACGCTCGCCGGATGGCCCTCGGCCGCCGCGAGATTGATGAGCCGCCCATCGGCCAGCACGAAGATCTTCTTGCCGTCGAGCTGCCACTCTTCCACGAAGTCGCGCACCGCCACCGGTCCCCGAGCAACCTTCTTCAGGCCCTCGAGATCGATTTCCACATTGAAGTGCCCCGAATTCGCCAGCATCGCGCCGTCCTTCATCATCCGCATGTGCTCCACCCGGATGACCTCCACGTTGCCGGTGAGCGTCACGAACAGATCGCCCACCCGCGCCGCCTCGGCCATCGGGACCACGCGGTAGCCATCCATCTGGGCTTCGAGCGCCTTCATCGGGTCGATCTCGGTCACCAGGACATTCGCCCCGGCGCCGCGCGCCCGCAGCGCGAACCCGCGCCCGCACCACCCGTACCCCGCTACCACGACCGTGCTCCCCGCGATCAGCATGTTGGTCGCACGGATGACGCCGTCGAGCGTCGACTGGCCCGTCCCGTACCGGTTGTCGAAGAGATGCTTCGTGTCGGAGTCGTTGACGGCGATGACCGGGAACTGCAGCACGCCGTCCTTGGCCATGGCCTTCAGGCGGATGACGCCGGTGGTGGTCTCCTCGGTCGAGCCGGCCACGCCAGCCACCAGCGCCTTGCGCTCGGCGGCCGAGAGGGTCTCGACCCATTTCCGGACCGGCGGCGCGAGGTCGTCGAGCCGGTTGAGGGCGATCATGTGCAGGGCCCCGACCAGGTCGGCGCCGTCGTCCATCGTGATGTCGGGCCGGTGGGCGAGCGCGGCGCGGATGTGCTCGTAGTATGTCGTGTGGTCCTCGCCCTTGATCGCGAAAACCTTGATGCCGTGATCGCGCACCAGGTGGGCGGCCACATCGTCCTGCGTCGACAGGGGATTGGAGGCGCACAGCGCCACATCGGCCCCGCCCGCTTGCAGGGTGACCACGAGGTTCGCGGTTTCGGTCGTGACATGGAGGCAGGCGGCGAGCCGGCGGCCGGCCAGGGGCCGTTCCCGGGCAAACCGCTCGCGCAGCTGGCGCAGCACGGGCATGGCGCGCTCCGCCCACTCGGTGCGGCGGCGTCCCTCGGCGGCGAGGCCGACGTCCTTGATGTCGTGGTCGGGCTTCGAAACGGTGATCACACCTGGGCCTTTCGGGGAGAACGGGACGCCCGCTCCGCCGCGACTTTGAGCTCTTCGACGCGGTCGGCGTGCTCCCACGTGAACAGCTCGACGTCGCGGTCGCCGACGCGGCGCCGCTCGGGCACCCGGCCGAAGTGGCCGTAGGCGGCCGTGGGACGGTAGATGGGGTTCCGCAAGTTCAATGCCTGGATGATCCCGGCCGGCGTGAGGTCGAATACCTGCCGCACGGCGTCTTCCAGGGCCTCCTGCGGCACGGTGCCCGTCCCGAAGGTCTCGATCATGATCGACACCGGCTCGGCCACGCCGATGGCGTAAGCCACCTGCGCCTCGCACCGTTGCGCCAGCCCCGCAGCCACGATGTTCTTGGCCACCCAGCGCATCGCGTAGGTGGCGGAGCGATCGACCTTGGAGGGGTCCTTGCCGCTGAACGCCCCCCCGCCGTGGCGCGCCATGCCGCCGTAGCTGTCCACGATGATCTTGCGGCCCGTCAGCCCCGCGTCGCCCTGCGGACCACCGACCACGAACCGCCCGGTGGGGTTCACGAGGACGTCGCGCTCGCTCACTTCGAAGCCGGCCTCGTGCACCACTGGGCGCACCACGTGCTCGATCACACCGGCGCGCAGCTCGGTGTTGTCGACCATGTCGGAGTGCTGGGTCGAGACGACGACCTTGCTGAGGCCGACGGGGGTCGCGCCCTCGTACACGACGCTGACCTGCGTCTTGCCGTCGGGGCGCAGCCACGGCAGATCGCCGGCCTTGCGGACGGCGGCGAGGCGCTCGGCGAGGCGGTGCGCGAGAACGATCGGCAGGGGCATGAGCGATGGGGTCTCGTCCGTCGCGTAGCCGAACATCATCCCCTGGTCGCCCGCCCCGCCCCGGTCCACCCCCATCGCGATGTCGCCCGACTGGCGGTCGATGGTGGTGAGGATGGCGCAGGTCTGGGCGTCGAAGCCGAAGCTCGCGTCGGTGTAGCCGATCGCGCTGATGGTGCCCCGGACGATGTCGGGGATGTGGACGTAGGTGGAGGTGGTGATCTCGCCGGCCACGACGGCCATGCCGGTCGTGACGAGCGTCTCACAGGCCACCCGCGCCGCGGGGTCCTTGGCGATGATCGCGTCGAGCACTGCGTCGGAGATCTGGTCGGCGATCTTGTCGGGATGGCCCTCCGTCACCGACTCGGAGGTGAAGACGTGGCGCTGCGCTGGCATCTGTCGGTCCCGCCGTGATTTAGACGTTCAAGGTAGCGGAGCGCCGCCCGGCGGGCAACCGGGCGTCGGGGTCGAGCAGCTTCAGATCCACGGCTTCGGCGAGCGCGAGGCGCAACAGGTCGAGCACGTCGTCCGCACTGCGCGCCGCGAGCGCCTGCTCCGCCGCGGCGCGCGCGCGCGCCGCGCTCACCTGCCGCACCATCCATTTCACGAGCGGCAGCGCCGGCGGCGCGACCGACAGCGTTTCGTAGCCGAGGCCGAGCAGCAGGAACGCGGACAGCGGCTCGGACGCCATCTCGCCGCACACGCTCGCCGGCTTCCCCGCCGCGCGCGCCGCGTCCGCCACCATCTTGAGGAGGCGCAGCACGCTCGGATCGTGCGGCGTGAAGCGGTCGGCGAGCCGCGCGTTGCCTCGGTCCACCACCAGCGTATACTGCGTGAGGTCGTTCGTGCCGACCGAGAGAAAGTCCGCCGCCTGCGCGAGCCGGTCAGCGATCACCGCGGCCGCCGGCGTCTCGACCATCACGCCCACCGGCAGCGACGCGGCGGCGGGGACTCCCTCGCGCGCCAGCTTCGCCGCCTCCTCCTCCACGACGGCGCGCGTACGCTCCACCTCGTCCAGCCGGGTGACGAGCGGGATCATCAGCCAGACGTCTCCGTGCTTCGCCGCGCGCAGCACCGCCCGCACCTGCGTGCGGAAGATGTCGGGGCGGTCGAGACAGACGCGGATCGCCCGCCAGCCGAGCTGGGGGTTCGCCTCGGACGCGGCGCGGAACGGCTCCGGCAGCTTGTCGCCGCCCAGATCGTACGTGCGCACGACGACCGGGTGGCCGGGGAACGCCTCCGCCACCCGCCGGAAATACTCGGCCTGCTCGTCTTCGGTCGGGAGGGCGGTGTGCCCCGTGATCAGGAACTCGGTGCGCAGCAGGCCCACCCCTTCCGCCCGGTGCTGCTGGGCCTGCCGGATCTCGTCCGGGAGGTCGACGTTGCCGCGCAGCACGATACGGACCCCGTCCGCGGTGACCGCCGGCTGGTGGACCACGTCCTCGAGCTGGGACGCGAGCTCGCGCCGGCGCTGCTCCCGCGCCTGCGCGTCGGCGATCTCCTGCGGGGTGGGATGGAGCAGGACGGTGCCCCGCGTGCCATCCATCACCAGCATGGTGCCGGGCTCGATGCGCTGCATCGCCCCCGCGACGCCGAATACCGCCGGGATGCCGATCGAGTGCGCGAGAATCGCGGCGTGGGACGTGCGGGTCCCTTCTTCGCTCACGAGCCCCACCACGTGCTCGCGGTCGAGCTGCACGGTGAGCCCTGGCCCGAGCTCCCGCGCCACCACCACCGACGGCTGGGTGATGCCTTCCCACAGCTCGTCCGCGCCGCGGTGCATGAGGTGCTCGATCACGCGAATCGCGACGCCGGAGAGGTCGGCGAGCCGGTCCTTGAGCCGCGCGCTGCCGCTCGCCGCCCACATGTCGCGCACCTCGAGCGCCTTGAACTCGTACGCCTTTTCGGCGGTGAGGCGGTTCTCACGGATCAGGTTCGCGACGCTCGCGAGGAACTCCTTGTCCTCGAGCATCAGGATCTGGGCGTCGAAGATGCGCGCTTCGTCGACGCCGGCGCGGTCCTCGGCCTTCACCTTGAGCTCCTGCATCTGCCGCTTCACGTCGCGCACGGCGGCGCGCAGCCGGCGCACTTCCTTTTCCACCTGCGAGCGTGGCACGACGCGGTGCGGCACCTCCGGCAGCGTCCAGCGCACGACGACCGCGGGACCGATGGCGATCCCGGCGGAGACGCCGATGCCCTTCAGCAAGCGCTCGCTCATGACGACGCGTCCCGCCCCCCCCTCTCTTCCTCGGCGTCCCGCAGCTCCGCCGTCAGGTCCATCTCGTGGAATCCGTCGGCGACCAGCGCCAGCAGCGCCTCCATGGCCTGCTCCGCGTCGTCCCCGTCGGTCTTGATGAGGAGCGACGAGCCGCACTCGGCGGCGAGCATCATCACGCCCATGATACTCTTGCCGTTCACCGCCAGGTCGTCCTTGCGTACCTCGACCGCCGCCTTGAACCGGCTCGCCACCTTCACGAACTCGGCAGCCGGCCGGGCGTGCATCCCGAGCGGGTTCACGATCTTCGCCTCGCGCTCGATCACCGCCATGCCCACCCCACCAGCGCCGCCACCGCAAGGAGCGCGAGACCGAACCGCAGGCCCGTGAGCTTGCCGCGCCGCCACCACAGGAGCGCCACCCCTCCCGCCGCCGCCGCCGCGAAAGCGGTGCGCGACCAGCCGGCGAAGGGCCCGCTCAGGTACGTCGCCGCGAGCGGCAGCGCCGCGCCCACGGCGCACGCCATGGCCGGGCCCGAGAGCCGGGCCGCCCGCTGCAACACCGGCTGGTGCAGCGCCGCCGCGACCCGCGCCCCGTGTGC
Organism: Gemmatimonadales bacterium; assembly: GCA_036395195.1. Classification (GTDB taxonomy): domain Bacteria; phylum Gemmatimonadota; class Gemmatimonadetes; order Gemmatimonadales; family GWC2-71-9; genus AG41. Next base: position 5,891 of record DASWDP010000118.1, read on the forward strand.
CCATCCGGCCGCCAGCGCCCACCAGCGCAGCGTCACGTGGCCGACGTTGTACAGGGCCAGGAAGCCCACGACCGCCCACAGATCGAGCCCGAGCGCCACGCCGATCAGCGCGAGCCCCGACGTGAACGGTAGCCACCCCGCCCACACCAACCGGTCGCCGAGCGAGCCGAGCGGGCCGCACAGCGCCGCGCGCAGCCGCTCCACCTGCGCGGGCGGCACGCCCTCGTGCTCGGCGCGTGCCGCGGCCCCCACCACCAGGCCGCAGAGGTAGGGGTGCGCGTTGAAGAAGTGCGCGCCCCGCGCTACCGCGGCCCGGTAGGCGGCCTCTCCCCCGCTCCCCCCGTTCCCCGCCCCCAGATCGCGCAGCAGCGGCTCCTCCGCCACACCCACGCCGATCCCCTGCATCCGCTCGTAGTTGTACGAGCCCTGCACCGTGAACAGGCGGAGCAGGCTTCGGCCCAGAGCCGGGCGCCGGCGGGCGGGGGGGGACCCGGTCACCGGAGCCACGCCACCGCAGTGCCACCGAGCACACCCGCCGCGAACCAGCGGAGGTTCGGCCCGCGGCCCACGAGTCGCAGCGTGCCGGCCACTCCCGCCGCGACGGCGGCGCCCCCCGCCGCCACGTGCAGCAACGTCAGGCCCCGCACCGTGAGGGCGCCCGCGAACACGTCGCCGGTGAGCTGCGCGAGGCCGAGCCCGAGCGCGGTGATCAGCGCCGCCCGGACGGCGTCGCGCAGGATGCCGGTCACGTGCACGCGCACGAGCGCGCGCGGATCGCCCGCTTCCAGTCGCTCGCTCGCAGCGCGTACCGCCCGGGCGTTGAGCCGACGCACGACGTGGATGCTGGCGCCGCCCGCCATGCCCGTGACCAGACCCACGAGCGCTCCCAGGCCGATCCCGAGCGTCCCCGCCGCGGCGTGCGCCGCGCTCACCGCGGCGACCGTAGCGGGGCCGTACTCGGGGTAGCGCGTTGCGCCGACCGGCAACACGTCGTACTGGAACAGCTCGAACAGCACGCCGAGCTGGAGCCCCGTCCCCAGGTCGCCCAGGATCGCACCCGCGATGGGGCCGGCGACGATCGGCCGCGCGATCATCACCTGCGGCACGCTCACCAAGTCGAGCCCGACCAGGGTGCCCCACGCGAGCAGCAGCAGCGCGAGCTCGAGGGTCACGTGAACTCCGTGAGCGGCACGGGGCGCGCGGTCGGCACGTCCTGGGCGCTGACCTCGACGCCCTGCGCCGCGAGGGCCTTGAGCTTCGCCGCCTCGTCGTCGCTCAGGTAGACGTAACGCAGCCGCTCGGAGCGGCCCGGGCGGTGGTGGATCCCCCCGACGTTGACGCGGCTCACCCGGTGGCTGTTCGCCGACAGCGCGAGGACCGTGTCGATGTCGCCCGCGATCAGGATCCCGACGCGCGGATCCCGCTCCCACTCCGGGAGCCGCTCGGCCGCTTCGGCGGTCGACGCGAACACGACCTCGATCTCGGGCGGCACGCCCATGCGGTAGAGGTCCTGCTCCCAGGCGCTCGCCCGCACCGTGTCGTCCACCAGCACGATGAAGCCCACGTTGAGCGGTTTCCCCCAGCCCACGACCACCTGGCCGTGGATCAGCCGGTCGTCGATCCGGTACAGCGCGATGCTCATGCGGCCGGCGTGCGGATCGCTTTGGTGCCGGCTTCGGCGGCGCGCCGGGCCGCGTCGGCCGGCGCGAGGTCGCGGTGGAACACGAAATCGAGCAGCATCGCCAGATTCACACCCGTCACGACCGCCACGTCGGCGTTGGCCCGGGCGAGCCGCACCGAGCTCGTGAGGCAGGAGCCGCCCGGGAGGTCCACGAACAGCACGGCGGGCTTCCCGCCGATCGCGGCGACGAGACGCTCCGCCAGCGCGCCCGAGTCGCAGCCGTCGTTCGACACGGAGACGAGGGCGTCGCGCACGCCCGTGATGGCCGCCACCGCCGCGAGCAGCGCCTGCGCCACCGCGGCGTGCGACACGATCACCCCCCGCAGCGGCTCACTCATAATCTTCCTCGAGGTACTTCTGGAGCTCGCGCCGGTCCGCCATGCGCTGGAGCAGCCGCTCGTTGAACTGGCGCGCGGAGTCCACGCCGCCGTAGCGCAACAGGTGGTTCATCGCCACGACCTCGCAGATGACGGTCAGGTTCTTGCCGGGGTTGAGCGGCACCGTGACGAGCGGCAGCGTGATGTCGAGCAGCTGCGTGGTCCGCCCGTCGATCCCGGTGCGGTCGTATTCCCGGCTCGGATCCCAATCCTCGAGCTGCACGACCACCTCGATGCGTTTCTGCTGGCGCACCGCGCGGATGCCGAACAGCGCCTGGATGTCGATCAGCCCGACCCCGCGAATCTCCATGTAGTGCCGCGCCAGCTCGTGCCCGCGGCCGATCAGCACGTCGTTGCCGCGCCGGGTGATCTGGACGACGTCGTCCGCCACGAGCCGGTGGCCGCGCTCGACCAGGTCGAGCACGCACTCGCTCTTGCCGATCCCCGAGCGCCCGAGGAACAGGAGGCCGACGCCGAATACGTCGGCGAGGGAGCCGTGCACCGTGGTGCTGGGCGCGAACGCGTCGTCGAGGAAGGGCTTCAGCCGGCGATAGAACTCCGCCGTCTTGAGCTTGGTGCGGATCACCGCCACGCCCTTGGCCCGTGCCAACTCGAGCAGCTCGGCGGGCGCCTCCTGCCCCTTGGCGATCACGATCGCGGGGATGTCGAACTGGAACAGCGTCTCGAGCGCCTGGCGCCGCGCCGCCGGCGCGAGCGACGCGAGGTAGGTGATCTCGGTCTCCCCAAGGATGTGGAGCCGGTGCGCGGCGAAACGCTGCGTGTAACCCGCGAGCACCAGGCCGGGGCTCGACGCCTCCGGGGTCGGGATGGCGCGGTCGAGCCCCACCTCTCCGGTGAGCGCCTCGAGCTGGAGGGGATCGCCCTTGTGCTCGAGCAGGTCGCGGACCTTGGGAGCCGTCACCGGGGCTGGCGCTCCAGCGCCCGGCGCCGCACGGGCGACTTGTCGAGCTGCCGGCGCACCTTCGCGACCGCGTGGTCGAGCGCCGTGCGGTGGTCCGTCGCGCTCGCGGTGCCGACGTGCACCGCCCCGCGCGCCGCGTGCAGCCGCACCTCCACGGTGGGCATGCCGTGGTCCGCCAGGAAGACGACCTGCCCGTCATGCGGCCGTGGCGCGACCTTCGTCAGACGCTCCAGCAGCGTCCGCGCCCGGGCGCGGAGCTCGTCGGGAATCTCGCAGTGGCGTGCGGTGATGGTGATCCGCATGATCAGCCTCCCTGAGCGATGACCCGGTGGAGATGCGCTTCGGTCGCCCTGGCCGCACGCTCCCAGGACAGCTGTTCGGCGAAGGCGCGCGCGCCGCGGCCCAGCCGCGCCACCAGCGCCGGATCGGCGGCGAGCGCGAGCAGGCGCTCGGCGAGCGCCCGCTCGTCGCCGTGCGGCACCAGGAAGCCGGTCTCCCCGTGCCGCACCGACTCCCGCAGTCCCGGGCTGTCGGAAGCGATGGCGGGGGTGCCGCACCCCGCCGCCTCCATGTTGGAGATGCCCCAGCCCTCCTTGGGACTGGGATAGATCACCGCCCACGCCCGGCGCAGCAACCGCCGCTTCTCCTCTTCAGGCACGAACCCGCGGAACCGCACGGCGTCCCCCTGCCCCAAGCCTAGCGCGCCGACGAGGCGCTCGAGCCGCGGCCGGTCGTCCCCCTGGCCGGCGATCTCGAAGACGAGGTCGGGGCGGGCGCGGCGCGCCTCAGCCAGAGCGCGCAACGCGATCTCCAGACCTTTATAACGCTTCAGGCGGCCCAGGTACAAGAAGGTGGGCCGC
>DASWDP010000119.1:0-2096 GCA_036395195.1 Gemmatimonadales bacterium
CAGGCGGAAGGGCGCGAGATCACGACCATCGAGGGGCTGGGCGCGAACGGGGGGGGGCTGCACCCGCTGCAGCAGGCGTTCTGGGAGAAACACGGGCTCCAGTGCGGGTTCTGCACGCCGGGGATGATCATGACCGCCGCCGACCTGCTGCGCCAGAAGCCGCACCCGAGCGATGCCGAGATCCGCCACGCGCTCGAGGGCAATCTCTGCCGCTGCACCGGATACCAGAACATCGTCGCCGCGATCCAGGCCGCGGCCGGCGCGCGCTAGGAGGTCCTCATGGCAACGCTCTTCGGTTCCGGGATCAAGCGCCGCGAGGACCCTCGGCTCATCACCGGCCGGGCGACCTACACCGACGATGTGAAGCTCCCGGGCCTGCTGTACGCCGCGGTGCTGCGCAGCACCTACGCGCACGCGAAACTCAACGAGGTCGACGTCGCCCGGGCGAGAAAGGCGCCGGGCGTCGTGGCGGTCTATACGGGCGCCGACGTGAAGGACAGGCTCAACACCGTCCCCTGCGCCTGGAACGTGCCCAATTGCGACCTGAAGGTCCCGCCGCACCCGCTGCTGGCGGTGGACAGGGTGCGCTACGTGGGCGACGGGATCGCGCTCGTAGTCGCGGAATCGCGCGCTGCGGCGCGCGACGCCGTTGACCTGATGGACGTTGACTACGAGCCGCTCGACGCCGTGGTGAACCCCGAACGGGCCTCGCAAGAGGGCGCGCCGCAGCTGCACGCCGAGGTACCGGGCAACGTCGCGTTCACCTGGAAGGTGGCGGGCGGCGACGCTGCCAAGGCGTTCGCCGAGGCGCCGGTCAAGGTGCAGCAGCGAATCTTGCAGAATCGCCTGCTCCCGACCGCGATGGAGCCGCGCGCCGCATGCGCCAGCTTCAACCCCGGCACCGGCCAGCTCACCTGCTGGGTGACGAGCCAGAACCCGCACATCCACCGGTTCCTGCTGTCGGTGATGCTCAAGCTGCCGGAGCACAGGATCCGCGTGATCGCGCCCGAGGTGGGCGGCGGCTTCGGGAGCAAGATCCCGGGCTACCCCGACGAGGCGCTCGTGAGCTTCGCCTCGATGGAGCTGGGGCGGCCGGTGAAGTGGACCGAAGACCGTTCCGAGAATTACAAGGTGACGATCCACGGCCGCGACCACGTCGAGTACGTCGAGCTGTGCGGCACGAAGGAGGGCCAGATCACGGGGCTGCGCACCCGGGTGTACGCGGGGCTCGGCGGCTACGCGTCGACCGCCGCTCCCGGGGTCCCCACCATCCTGCACGGCCTGATGTACTCCGGGCCGTACACGATCCCGAACATCGAGGGGACAATCTACGGCGTCTACACGACCACGACGCCGGTGGACGCCTACCGCGGCGCCGGCCGCCCCGAGGCGACGTTCCTGCTCGAGCGCATGATCAACCTCTACGCCCAGAAGATCGGGATGGACCCGGTCGAGGTGCGGCGCAAGAACCTGATCCCGAAGGACAAGTTCCCCTACACAGTCGCGACCGGCATCACCTACGACTCGGGGAACTACCAGGGCGCGCTCGACAAAGCGCTGTCGCTCTTCGACTACAAGAAGTTCCGCTCCGAGCAGGCGAAGGCGCGCAAGGAAGGGCGCTACCTGGGCGTCGGGGTCACGACGTACTGCGAGATCTGCGGGCTCGGTCCCTCGCAGGTCGCGGGCGCCGTCGGGTTCGGCGGCGGGCTGTACGATTCGGCGATCGTGCGCGTCTACCCCACCGGCGTGGTGCGGGCCTACATCGGCGCCAAGCCGCACGGCCAGGGAGAGGAGACCACGTTCGCCCAGATCGTGGCCGACGAGTTCGGGATTCCGGTCGAGAACGTCGAGATCGTGGCGGGCGACACCGAGGCGACCCCCCAGGGCTGGGGGACGTACGGCAGCCGCACCACGGCGGTGTGCGGCAGCGCCGTGAAGGTCGCGGCGCAGCGCGTGAAGGAGAAGGCGAAGAAGATCGCGGCCCACCTGCTCGAGGCGAACGAGGCCGACCTCGAATGGAAGGACGGCCAGTTCGTCGTGAAGGGGTCCCCCGACAAAGGCAAGAGCTTCGGCGAGCTGGCGCTGATGGCGAACGT
>DASWDP010000120.1:0-5138 GCA_036395195.1 Gemmatimonadales bacterium
GCGCCGTCGCCTTCAGCGCCGTCGGGGTCGAGCGGCAGGCCTACGACGACGCCGGTCACGGCGTGCTGGTCCACCAGGGTGAGCAGCTGGCGCATCGGGAAGCGCTTGCCGGCGCGGCGGGTCAGCGTGGTGAGCGGCTGCGCGAGGAGGCGGGACTCATCGGAGAGCGCCAGACCGATGCGGCGTGCTCCCCAATCGACGCCCAGCAACCGGCCAGGCGACGGAAAGACGGAAGGACGGAAATGGGATGCGTCCCCACCTTCCGTCCTTCCGTCCTTCTGTCCTTCCGGCGCCGTCATCCTTGCGCCATCGTCTGGAAGAACTCCGCGTTGGTCTTCGTGCGCTTGAGCCGTTCGAGCAGAAACTCGATCGCTTCGACCGGCGGCATGTCGGCGAGGAAGTTGCGCAGCAGGTAGACCTTGTTGAGCTCCTCCTTGGTGAGCAGCAGCTCCTCCTTGCGGGTGCTGGAGCGCTGCACGTCGATCGCGGGGAAGGTGCGCCGCTCCGCGATGCGGCGATCGAGGATGACTTCCGAGTTCCCGGTCCCTTTGAACTCCTCGAAGATCACCTCGTCCATCCGGGAGCCGGTGTCGATGAGCGCCGTCGCGAGGATCGTGAGCGAGCCGCCGCCCTCGATGTTGCGCGCCGCGCCGAAAAAGCGCTTCGGCTTCTGGAGCGCGTTGGCGTCCACGCCGCCCGACAGGATCTTGCCCGAGTGCGGCACCACGACGTTGTGCGCGCGGCCGAGGCGCGTGATCGAGTCGAGCAGGATCACCACGTCCTTGCCGTGCTCCACCAGGCGCTTCGCCTTCTCGATGACCATGTCGGCGACCTGCACGTGACGGTCCGCCGGCTCGTCGAACGTGGAGGAAATGACCTCGACGTTCGGCCCCTTCACATTCTCCTCCATGTCGGTCACCTCCTCGGGTCGCTCGTCGATGAGCAGCACGATGAGGTAGATCTCGGAGTGGTTCTCGATGATCGAGTTGGCGAGCTTCTGCATCAGGATCGTCTTGCCGGCCTTGGGCGGCGAGACGATGAGACCGCGTTGGCCCTTGCCGATGGGGCAGAGGATGTCCATCACCCGCATCGACAGGTCGCCGTCCGCGCGCTCGAGCCGGATGCGCTCTTCGGGATAGCGCGGCCGCAGGTTGTCGAACGCGACGCGGTGCTTCGCCTTCTCGGGCTCCTCGCCGTTGACCGTCTCGACCTTGAGGAGCGCCAGGTAGCGCTCGCCCTCCTTGGGCGGCCGCACCTGCCCCATGATCGTGTCGCCGGTCCGCAGATCGAACCGCTTGATCTGGCTGGGGGAGACGTAGATGTCGTCGGGCCCGTACAGGTAGTTCCAGTCGGGGCTGCGCAGGAAGCCGTACCCTTCGGGGAGGATCTCGAGCACTCCCTCCCCGTGCAGCACGGTGTCGGAGTCGAGCAGCGACTGCTCGATGCGGAAGATGAGATCCTGCTTGCGGAGCCCTGAGTAGTTGGTGATGTTCAGGGTTTCGGCCATCGCGTGCAGTTCCGCGACGGACTTTCTCTTCAGTTCAGCGATATCCACGTGTGCCTTGGCTCCGTTGCTCTACGGCGGGCGTGACCCTGGGGTGGGGGAGTGAGCGCGTTAAAAATGGAATCTTGGGAATTCGAAGGAGTGCGAGAGAGCTATAGTAGGGCGCCCCGCATCCCGAGTCAAGAGCACCGATGGATCTGAGCGAGTTCCTGCTCGCGTGGCGGACGACCCCCCTCCCGGACCGCGAAGTGATTGATGCGCTTGTACATCCGGCGCACGCCGGCCCCTCTCCGGCGCTCGCTGCGGCGCTGGCGCAATGGCCCGGGAGCTATTACTGGGCGGACGAGCCCGAAGGGCGCCACCTGGTGCTCACGCGGCGGGTGGCGCGGCGCCGCCGCGAGCGCTGGGGCCTGCACGTCACGCTGTTCCTGGCCACCCTCGTCACGACGACGTTCGCAGGCGCGGTGCTCGCGGGCACGATCGCCTACGACAATCCGTTCGACTTGTTCACCGGATCGTATCCGCTGCCCCCGCACGTCGTGCGGGCCTGGGCCGCCGGCCTCGTGTTCTCGCTGCCGCTGCTCGCGATCCTGCTGTGTCACGAGCTGGGGCACTATTTCACGGCGCGCCGCTACGACCTCGACGTGTCGCCCCCGTATTTCATCCCCGTGCCGCTCGTGCCCTCGTTCATCGGCACGATGGGCGCGTTCATCCGGTTGCGCACGATCCTGTCCGACCGCCGCCAGCTGTTCGACGTCGGTGTCGCGGGACCGATCGCCGGCTTCGTGGTGGCGCTGCCGGTGCTCGCGGTCGGCCTCGCGCTCAGCCGGCCACTCCCGGGCCACGGGCCCCTCACGGGGATGCTGCTCGGGCTCGACGGCGAGACCGCCGTGCTCGGTGACTCCCTCGTCACGCTCGCGTTGCGGCACCTGCTCCACGGCTCCACACCCGCGTTGCTGGTCCATCCCGTCGCCTTCGCGGGTTGGGTCGGAATGTTCGTGACGATGCTGAATCTGCTGCCGATCTCGCAGCTCGACGGCGGGCACATCCTGTACGCCGCGGTGCCGCGCTGGCAGCGAGGGATCGCGCTCGTGTTTTGGTGCATCGTCATCCTGCTCGGGCGCTGGTGGTGGGGCTGGTACCTGTGGGGGTTCCTCGTGCTGCTGCTGTCGCGCGGCCGCCTCGGGCATCCCCCCGTGCTCGACGCGCAGCGCCCGCTTCCCCCGTCGCGGCGCGCGCTCGCATGGGGGGCGCTGGTCCTCTTTGTCATCACCTTCGCGCCGGTGCCGTTTCGGATTTAGGGGCTCGGGACTCGGGGCTCGGGGCTCGAGCGGTGCAGTACGAGCCCCGAGCCCCTAACCCCGAGCCCCGCTTCTATTGCGTAAGTCCCCCGTTCGTATATCTTTGCCTAAACCAGCCCTAGGGCGCCGAATGCCCGCACAACCGGCACGCTACAACCCAGCCGATTCGAGCGAAGCGGTCGTTCACGACCTTCCCCCCATCCGATTCGACGGACAACTCATCGCCATTCGCCTCCAGGTGCGCCGCTCCGAAGACGGGATCTGGCGCGGCCGGATCCTGTTCGGCGCCGCGGACACCGAGGCGGAGCGCTCGACCGCCGAGATCTTCTGCGCCGTGTCGGAGCAGGACCTGTGGCAGTCGGTCCGCGACCTCCGGGACCACCATTTGCGCGATCTCTACCGCTCGCTGCTCTAGATGGCGGACGCCTTAGACCCGATCAAGAGGGTCCGGCACGACCTGTCGAATCCGCTGGCCGCGATCCTCGCCGAGACCCAGCTGCTCCTGCTCAACGCCGACCACTTCGATGCGGAGACCGTCGGCAGCCTGAAACAGATTGAGACGCTGGCGCGCAAGATGCGCCAGATCCTGCAAGCCTTGGACGCGTGAGCCGGCGGCACCGGCCGCGGTTCTGTCACCCGGCGCGCTGGTGGTGGGCGCGCCGCCCCGCGGCGGCGAGCTGCGGCTGGCTGCGCTGGCCGCCGCGGCCGGGCGCCTTTAAATAGGTCCAGCCGCTCGCCGCAAGGGTCACCAGGAAGACGGCTGACAGCGCGCTGGTCAGGTACTTGTACGCCGCCGGCGCGTCGCTCGCCGAGAGCAGCCCCTCGATCGTGCCGGCGATGGCGAGCAGCGTCACCACCGTGCCGATCATCCGCGCCGCGATGCGGCCCTCCACGACGAGCGCGTCCCGGCGCGTCCGGTCGCCGGGGAGGAGCAGCGCGCCCGCGATGCGGAACCCCGCCCCTCCCGCGATGAAGATCGCCGTCAGCTCGAGGATCCCGTGCCCCGCCACGAACGTCGCGAGGTAGCCTCCGGCGTGGTAGTTCACGAACAGACCGAACCCCAGGCCGAGGAACAAGCCGTTCTGCACCAGCACGAGGACGGTCGGCACCCCGAGCAGGATCCCGCCCACGAACGCCCAGAAGGCGATCATGACGTTGTTGCTGATGATCGCGGAGGCGATGACGGGCAGGTTCTCCTTCCGGGACTGGGCGTAGCCGACGCCCCGCGCCTGGCGCTCCGCGGCCTGCTCGGCGCGGCTCACCATCACGGGAGGTAGCAGCTCCTCGGCGCGGCCCGGCCGCTCGCGGATGACGACGTACCCGATGATCGCGGGCACCGCGAACAGCAGGAACGCGGCGCCGACGTGGCGCCACGACTGCACGACCGCCGCCGGGAAATCCTGTGCCAGGTAGCGAAGCAGGGGCGCGCGGCCCCCTCGCCGCGCCCGGTAGAGGGCGTTGTGCCCGGCACTCACCACCCGCTCGAGATAGTCGATCAGCCGTGGGTCGACGCCGTAGGTGCGTGCGCGCGCGAGATCAGCCGCCACCTCGCGGTAGCGCGCGGCGAAGTCCGGGATCTGATCCGCCGTGAGACGGCTCACCCCCGACCGCTCGACCAGGGCCGCGAGCTTGTAGAACTGCTCCCACGCGTCGCGCTTCCGCTCCACGAACCGCTCCGCCGTGACGGTGGTACGGCCCACCGCCCCCTCCCCGGTCTGCGCGCGGGTCGCGAAGCGGCTGCGACGTTTGCACTGCTCTCCGGCGTGCAGCTCCGCGAGATAGGCGTCTGCGTCCGCGCCGCGCCGCGAGACACGGCCCTCGAAACGGCGGGCCAGCTCCACCGCGAGCCGGGTCTGGACCGCGGGGTCGAGCTCGCCGGCGCGAGCCAGGAACTGGTCGAGCAGGCGGAACTCGTCGTCCGAGAGTTGCGGCGGGCCCGCGTCCCCGGGCTCTTCGGTCCGCCCCCCCTCTCCGGGCGCGGCACCCAGGCTCCAGTCGGTCGGGCGGTCGCGCACGACGATCGTGCCCGCGACCAGGTCGCCCAGACGCTGGTTGCGCCCGTGCAGGAAGATCATCACGAGCCCTGGGAGGAACGGCAGCACCGGGAGGTAGCAGTCGATCAGCCGGAACAGGTTCCGCACCACCGCCGCGGTGGGGGTCACGGGATGGCCGGTGTCCATCACGACCCGGATCCCGAGGGCCTGCTTGCCGAGGGTGCGGCCGCCGTTCAGCGCCTCGAGGAGGACGAAGTAGCCGAGCAGGCCGAACGTGAAGAGCAGGATGAACACGGCGAGCGCCCAGCCCGCGAGCGCGCCGCCCCCCCGGACGCCGCC
>DASWDP010000121.1:0-1702 GCA_036395195.1 Gemmatimonadales bacterium
GAGTTCCGCATCACCGACATGAAGAACCTGTTCCGCGACGCGCTGCCCGAGATCGACAAGGCGCTGCGCCAGGCGGGGGTGAAGGCGCCGGGCCAAGGAGGGGCGGCCGCGAACGTGACGCAGCTGTTCGGCGGGGGCGCCGACACGGGCAAGGGGAAGGCAAAGAAGGACACGACCGACCTGAATGCGCCCGGCGCGCTCTCGTCGCTCCTGTACCAGGGACAGATGCCGGGGGAATTTCTCGTGCCCGAGGAGCAGGTGCCGGTGGCGGAGAGCCTGCTCGCGCGGCCGGAGGTGCAGCGGCTCATCCCCCGGGGCATCGAGCTCCGGTGGGGCACCGAGGTGTCGGCGCGCGCCGCCCGCAGCTACCGCGCGCTCTACGCCGTCGAGGACCGCCCCATCATCACGGGCGAGGAGCTCGAGAAGGCCACGGCGCAGCGCGACCCGCTCACCAACCAGTCGGTGGTGAACTTCACGCTGTCGCGCCGCGGCGGGCGCATCTTCGAGCGCGAGACCGGCCGCCACGTGAACGACTACATGGCCATCATCCTCGACGGCCGCGTGCAGGGCCAGCCGCCCGTGATCAAGAGCCAGATCGGCCAGCACGGCCAGATCGAGCTGGGCGCGAAGCCGCTGCAGGACGCGCAGGACCTGGCGCTGGTGCTGCGCGCCGGCGCGCTGCCCGCGCCGCTCACGATCGTCGAGGAGCGCACCATCGGCCCCTCGCTCGGCCAGGACTCGATCACCGACGGCATCCGCGCCGGGATCGTGGGCGTGGGGCTCGTCGTGCTGATCATGGTGGTGTACTACCGCCTGTCGGGCGTGCTGGCCGTCCTGGCCCTGGCCCTGTACGTGCTGTTCACCCTCGCGGGGCTCGCGGGCTTCGGCTTCACGCTGACCCTCCCGGGGCTCGCCGGGCTCGTGCTGTCGGTCGGCATCGCGGTGGACGCGAACGTGCTGATCTTCGAGCGCATCCGGGAGGAGCTGCAGCACGGCAAACTGGTGCGGACGGCGGTGGCCGAGGGGTTCACGCACGCGATGAGCGCGATCATCGATTCGAACGTCAGCACCGCGCTCACCGCCTTCATTCTCTATCTCGTCGGCACCGGTCCGGTGCAGGGCTTCGCCATCACGCTGATCATCGGGATCGCGGCTTCGATGGTCACGGCGATCTTCGTGGTCCGGACTTTCTACATGATCTGGCTGCAGCGCCGGCCCGACATGGTCACCCTGAGCGTGTGAGATGATCCGACTCTTCGCGAACGCGAACTACGACTTCATCAAGTGGCGCCGCTGGGCCTACGGGCTCACGGCGGCCATCATCGTGCCCGGCTTCCTGCTGTTTCTCGTGCACGGGCTGAACTACTCGATCGAGTTCACCGGCGGCACGCTCGTCCAGGTGCAGACGGCGCACCCGGTCGGCGCGGAGAAGCTCCGGGGCGCGCTCGATGCCGCCGGGATCCGCGACGCCGAGATCAAGCAGTTCGGAGCGGACACCGAGTACACGGTCACCGCACGGATCGGGCCGACCGCCGCGGAGGGGAGCACCGAGGCGACCGCACAGGTGGTGGATTCCGCGCTCGCGCGCGGTCTGGGGGCGAACCAGTACCAGATCGTGCGCACCGAGGCCGTCGGCCCCAAGGTCGGGCGCGAGCTGCAGGGGAAGGCGTTCCTCGCGATCTTCCTGTCCTTCATCGTCACC
>DASWDP010000122.1:0-1900 GCA_036395195.1 Gemmatimonadales bacterium
GGCCGTGATCCGGAGCGGATAGTCCATCGACTCCGAGCCGCCCGGGTGGACGACCGGCCGCTCACCGGGGTAGGCGCGGACGGTGATCGGCGCCTTCGCGGTGCCCGCCCGGTGCATGACCAGGCTCTGGGCGTAGGTGCCGGCGCGGACGAGCGCCGTCTGCCCCGGGAGCAGCGTGTCGAGCGCGTGCTGGATCGTGCGCCAAGGCCGGCCGCGGGTGCCTGGATTGCGATCGGATCCCCGGCGCGCGACATAGCGGACCGACCCCCGCGAGGCAGGAAGCCGCTTGGGAAGCGCGCGCCCGGCGGGCGGCGTCCTGTCGGGAACGGTCCGGAACTCAGAGCTGTCCGTACAGGCGAGCCCGAGCGCGGCGACGGAGAGCGTAGAAGCCACGAGCAGTCCGAGAGGACGCCCTCCCCGATGTGCTGAGCAGGAGGACGTTTGCCGCCCTGTGCGATTGCCAGATTTCCCGTCGATCACGTTCGCTCGCGGCCGCAGCCCCGCGCGATGGTAGCGAGTCGGCAGGTCGCCCCGCCCTGCGTGGGTTCAGCGCTCGTACCCGCCGAGGTCGGCGGCGGCGGCCTGTGGGCGACCGACTCCGTCGAAATCCGTCAACGGCGAGTAGGCGGCGCGTCCCGCGTCGATCGCCGGGCTCCCCGTCCGCACGTGATAGTCGTGCGCGGGGCCGTCGACGAAGAGCGGGTCGCTGGTGAGGTTGCCGAGGGAGAAGTCGATGATGTTTCCGGACGAGTTGCCGTACTGGCCGGAGCGGTTGCCGAAGGCGACGTTGCTGTAGGCGACGTTCCCGGGCAGGATCTGACCCGAGCCGTTGTTGTACCCGCGCACCCCGTGGCTGCCGTTGGAGGCGGTCACGTTGTTGATCACGGTCGTGAGAGTCGCGTTGTTCTCGACCATGATCCCCGAGAGCGAGTTGTCGACGACCGTGTTCGCCGTGACGATCACGTTCCTCGCCGGGATCTCGACGGTCGTGTCGGGGTCGGGATAGTTCCCTCGCACCTGGATCCCGAAGCCGTTCAGCTGGTGGTAGACGAGATTGTTCGCGATCAGCCCGTTCTGGCCCTGGAAGTAGAGACCCTGGTGCTGCTGTGAGCCGTCACCGCTGTCGTGCACGCTGTTGCCGATCAACTGCACGGAGTCGGTGTTCGGCGAGACGAGAACGCCTGTGCCCATTCCCGAGCGGATCTCACAACCGGAGATCTCGATGTGGTGCGTCGGCGGGGGCTCGGACTGGCGTTGACCGTCGGAGATCCAGACGTTCATCGTCGTGTGCAGGGGGCCGCCCTCGACGACGAAGCCGGCGAAGCGGAAGTAGGCGGCGCCGGCCGTGATCCGGAGCGGGTAGTCCATCGAGCCCGAGCCGCCCGGGTGAACGACCGGCCGCTCGCCGGGATAGTTCCTGACCGTAATCGGGTTCGTGGCGCTGCCGGCTCGGTTCATGACGAGGCTCTGGCTGTAGGTGCCGGCGCGGACGAGCGCGATCTGGCCCGAGGACAGTGTGCTCAGTGCCTTCTGGATCGTGCGCCACGGGCTCGTCAGCGTCCCGGGATTTGTGTCCGAGCCTGTGGTCGAGACGTAGAACGTCTGCCCGGTCGAATCGGGTAGCCGCGGCGGCAAGGCGGTTCCGTAACCCGGGGGCGGAGGCGGAGGCGGAGGCGGAGGAGGCGGTGGTGGAGGCGGAGGTGGCGGCGGTGGCGGAGGCGGTGGCGGAGGCGGAGGTGGCGGCGGTGGCAGAGGGGTGCCTGCGGGCGCGAGCGCGACAAGCTGGCCGATCGAGCTGTTCGCGGCCGCGCTTCCCGTAGCGACCTTGAAGCCTGTTGGGCCCGGCGTGCTCTGGAGGAACCAGGAGCTCTCCGAGCTCACCGAGAACTTGCCGCCGCTC
>DASWDP010000123.1:0-7683 GCA_036395195.1 Gemmatimonadales bacterium
CTCTCGTCGGCACCGGCAACGTCTGCTCGGGCCGGCTGATTCTCGACTACGCCCGGCGTGGCTGCGAAAGCGTGCAGCTCCACACGTTCTTCCAGCTGCCGCTGTCCCGGTATCCGGCGACGCACGGCTCGCGGAGCCAGCGCGCGCTGCACGCGCTCGTGTTCGACCCGCGGGACGGGCTGATCGCGGGGATGCTCGAGCTCGAGGCGGCGGGGACGCTCGAGCGGCGGAGCGGGGAGCTGCACTTCCTCGACGTGGTGACGGGTGCGCATCGCGCGCGTTGAGCTGTTCGAGCTCAACCTGCCGTTCGCCGAGCCGTTCATCATCTCGGGCGGCCGGATCGAGGGGCGGCGCTCGATCGTGGTCGTGCTGCACGACGACGCAGGCCACGTCGGGTACGGCGAGTCACCGCCTGACGTGCTGCCGTTCTACTCCGAGGAAACGCTCCCCGGTGCGCGTGACCTGATCGCCCGCGTGCTCGTGCCGCGCGTCGCAGGGAAGGAGTTCGACTCGCCCGAGGCGGTGGACGCCGCGCTGCGCCGGGAGATCCGGGGCAACTGGTTCGCGCGCGCCGGCGTAGAGACGGCGGCGTGGGACCTCGAGGCGCACCGGCGCGGAACCGGGCTGGCGCAGCTCGTCGCCGAGCGGCTGGGCGTCGCGGCCGCGGCGAGCGTGCCGTGCGGGGTGGCGCTGGGGATTCCCGAGGACCGCGCTCCCGACACGCTCACGCGTCGCGTGTACGACGCCGTGCAGCACGGCTATCGGCGCGTGAAGATCAAGGTCGCACCGGGCTGGGACGAGGCGGCGGTGCGCGCCGCCCGCGCGGGGATGGCGGGCACCGACCTGCCGCTCACCGTGGACGCGAACGGCGCGTACGCCTGGCCCGACGACGAGGGGGCGCTGCGCGCCCTCGACGACGCCGGGCTGCTCTACATCGAGCAGCCGCTCGCGCCCGACGAGCTGGTGGGACACGCGCGGCTCTCCCAGGCGCTCCGGACGCCGGTGTGCCTCGACGAGACGCTGCGCGACGCCAGCGCCGCGCGTCAGATCGCGGCGCTCGACGGGCCCAGGGTGTGGAACATCAAGGTGCACCGGATCGGGGGGCTCGCCGAGGCGTGCCGGGTCTACCGCGTGGCGGCGGACTACGGCGCCGAGCTGTGGGCTGGAACGATGCCCGAATCCGGGATCGGCTCCCAGGCGGCGCTCGCCGTCGCCGCGTTGCCATTGTGCGTCTATCCGTCCGATCTGGAGCCCAGCTCCCGCTGGTTCGGTCGGGGGGCGGACGTGGTCAAGCTGACCATGGGGAAGGACGGCCGCATGGCCGTTCCCGGCGTCTCGGTCGCCCGGCTGCTGGACCAGGGGCGCTTCCGTTCAGTCACCTGCGGTTTACAATAGAACGACCTATGATCCCCACTGAGCACCAGCCGCCCGGCTACTGGGCGACGAACCTCTACCCCAGCCCCCGCAAGCGGCCCAAGTCCGACGCGCCGCTCAAGGACCTGCCGGCGCGCGCCGCGCAACGCTTCAAACGGGCGCGCGAGGGCATCCGCGCGCTGAAGCACGTCACGGAACAGGTGGTGTTCTTGGGCACCGCGTGGAAGTGGGTCTGGATGTACGAGGTCGGCGGCCGCAAGCTCGGCTACCTGCACCCGATGGAAACCGGTCTCTCGGGCACCTTCGTCCTCACCGAGAGCGAGGAGCGGGAGCTCGCGGCGACCGACGCGCTCCCGCGCACGCTGCGCCAGGCGATGCGCGACGGCCCGGTGGCGGGCGGTGTGCGGTGGTGTTGGATGGCGTTTCCGGACCTCGACGCCGTCGACGCGTTTGTCCACGTCATCCGTGTGAAACATCAGCTGTTGGCGCGGCCGGAATGACCGCGCGCGGGGCTTGTGCGCCATTTATCGGTGGCGCTACATTCCGGCGCCCGCAAGCCGTTCCGCACACAAACGATACATTCGCCATCGAGCGCTATTGATGACGAAGGGGAGTGGTTGGGTCGGGCTGGGAGCGAGCGTCGCGATTGCACTGGCGATCGTCCTCCCGGCCGCGGCGCAAAACAGCCAGCCGGCGCCCGCGTCCAAGGCTCCCGTCATCAGCGACACGGGGCGGCTCAAGGGTCCCCGCCAGCCCATCTTCTTCCGGCACGACGTCCACGCCGGCCAGGACAAGATCCCCTGCCTGTACTGTCACACCACCGTGACGATCTCGAGTGAACCGGGGATCCCCGCGGTCCAGACCTGCTTCGGGTGTCATCAGATGATCGGCGGCTCGACGCCGTCGCATCAGGCGGAGATCAAGAAGGTGCGCGAGGCGTGGGCAAGCAAGCGGCCGCCCGAATGGATCCGCGTGCACGCGCTCCCGGGGTTCGTGCGCTTCCCGCACCAGCGGCACATCAAGGTCCTGGGCACGGAGAGCTGCATCAACTGCCACGGGGACGTGCGCAGCATGCCCCAGGTGTTCCAGTTCGCCACGCTCCGGATGGGCTGGTGCGTCAGTTGTCACGTGCAGCGCAACGTCGGCCGCGACTGCACCCTCTGCCACTATTGAGATCCGAGCCAATGGACCGGAGACGCTTCCTCACAGTCCTGGGCGCGACGGGCGGCGGCGCCGCCGCGCTGTCGGCGTGCGACATCGGTCCCGAGCCGACCGAGAAGCTGATCCCGTACGAAGTCCCGCCTGAGAACCAGGTGCCGGGCATCGCCACCTACTACGCCAGCACCTGCCGCGAGTGTGCGGCCGGGTGCGGCGTGCACGCCAAGGTGCGCGAGGGCCGGGTGATCAAGCTCGAGGGGAACCCCGACTCGCCGATCAACCAGGGGCGGCTGTGCTCGCGCGGCCAGGCGGCACTGCAGGGTCTGTACAACCCCGACCGCGTCACCGATCCGATGGCCCGCGGCCCGAACGGCGAATGGCAGAAGCTCACGTGGGACGAGGCGGTGAGCCGGCTCCAGGCGAAGGTGCGGGAGGGGGGGGCGCGCGGCAAAGAGGGGAGGATCGTGTTCGTCACGGGGCTCGAGACCGGCGCCTTCGGCGAGCTCGTCGACACGTGGATGAAGGAAGTGGGCGGCCGGCACGTGACCTACGAGCCGTTCGCCTTCGAGGCGCTGCGCGAGGGCAACCGCATCGCGTTCGGGACCGGGGCGATCCCCTCGTACGACTTCGCCGCCGCCCGCTACATCATGTCGTTCGGCGCCGACTTCATGGAGACGTGGCTCTCCCCCGTCGGCTATCAGCACGCCTTCACCCGCGCCCACGCGTTCGCGGCCCCCTCCCGCTCCTCCGACGCGTCGCCCGCCAAGTTCGTGTACGTCGGCCCGCGCCTGTCCCTCACGGGGATGAGCGCGGACGAGTGGATCGCCGCCGCACCGGGCACGGAGGGGATGCTGGCGCTTGCGATGGCGCACGTGATCGTGGCGCGCCGGCTTGCGCCCCCCCCCGTGCCCGCGGACGCCGGCCGATTGCGGAGCCTGCTCGACGCCTACGCGCCCGCCAAGGTCGCGGCGGCCGTCGAGGTCGAGGCGCCGGTCATCGAGCGGCTCGCCCGCGAGTTCGCGGCGTCCGGGGGCGGGGGCGGGCTCGCCGTCGCGGGCGGGATCGCGGCACAGTACGGGCACGGCGCCGAGATCGTGGCGGCCGTGAACATCCTGAACTATGTCGCGGGGCAGGTCGGGAAGACGGTCAAGTTCGGCCCCAACCACGGGCTCGCGGGCGCGGGCGCGTTCCGCCAGATGGCCGACCTCGTAGCCGACCTGGACGCCGGCAGGGTCGCGCTGCTGCTCGTCCACGGGGCGAATCCGGTCTACTCCGCCGGCGGCAAATTCGCGAAGGCGCTCGAGCACGCCGGCTTCAGGGTCAGCTTCTCGGCGTACCTCGACGAGACCACCGCGGCCTCGGACCTCGTGCTCCCCGATCTCCACCCGCTCGAGCAGTGGAACGACTCGCGGCCGCGCGCCGGCGTCTACGCGCTGCAGCAGCCCGTGATGCAGCCGGTGTTCCCGAACGCCATGCACGCCGGCGACGTGCTGCTGCGCGTCGCGGGAAAGACGGGCTCGTTCAAGGACTACCTGCAGGGCCGCTGGCAGGAGTTGCACCGGCGGTACGGGGGGAAGGGGGCCCGCAGCCGGACCTTCGGCGACTTCTGGAACGACGCGCTGCAGCACGGCGGGGTGTACGCCGAGGCGCCGGCGCAGCCGGTTCGCCTCGCGCTCGATATCACGCGCGTGCCGGCCTCCTCCCCCGACGCCGCGAAGCCGGTGCTCGGCTGGCACCCTTCGGAGCAGCAGCCCCTCCTGCTCGTCTGCCCCTCGATCGCCCTGCACGACGGCCGGGGGGCGAACAAGCCCTGGCTCCAGGAGCTGCCCGATCCCGTCTCGAAGATCACGTGGCACGGCTGGGTCGAGGTGCATCCCGAGACCGCGGCCAAGTGGCAGGTCGCCAGCGGCGACATCGTCCGCCTCACGTCTCCCTTCGGGTCGGTGCAGGCGCCCGTCTGGATCACGCCCGGCGTCCGGCCCGACGTGCTGGCCGTCCCGACCGGTCAGGGGCATCAGGAGTACGGGCGGTACGCGCGGGACCGCTCGTTCAACGCGTTCACGCTGTTGGGCGACGGGCCGACGGCGTACGGCGGCCGAGCCTTCGCGGTCAGCGTGGCGGTGGCGCGGACCCCCGATCATCGCCGGCTCGCGACGACCGAAGGCGACGCCCGGGAGCAGGGGCGCGGCATCATCGAGGTGCTGCCGCTCGCCAAGGCGCGGGATCTCAGGGCGGGGGCGCACCCGTTCGCCGAGCGGGAAGCGCCCGCGTACGCCGACAAGGCACTCGCGGAATGGGCCGACGCGCAGCACCAGAAGGCGAGCCTCGGGGACTACGCCCGCCCCCAGCCCCGCTGGGGGATGGCGATCGACCTGGCCAAGTGCACCGGCTGCTCGGCGTGTGTGACGGCGTGCTACGCTGAGAACAACCTCGCCACCGTGGGCGAAGAGCTGGTCGCCCGCCGCCGGCAGATGAGCTGGATGCGGATCGAGCGCTACTACACGGGGGGGAGCGGCGGGGGGGCCGTGGGCGCCGTCGTGACGCCGATGCTGTGCCAGCAGTGCGGCAACGCGCCGTGTGAACCGGTGTGCCCGGTGTACGCGGCCTACCACACGCCGGACGGCCTCAATGGGCAGGTGTACAATCGCTGCGTCGGCACGCGCTATTGCTCGAACAACTGCCCGTACAAGGTGCGCTACTTCAACTGGTACAACTACGCGGAGCCGGGGGGCGAGTGGGAGAGCTGGCCCGATCCGCTCAACATGCTGCTCAATCCCGACGTGACCGTGCGGGAGAAGGGCGTGATGGAGAAGTGCACGTTCTGCGTGCAGCGGATCCGCGCCGCGCAGAACCGCGCCCGGCTCGAAGACCGCCCGGTGCAGGACGGCGACGTCACGCCCGCGTGCGCGCAGGCCTGCCCCTCCGAGGCGATCGTGTTCGGCGATCTGCGCGACAAGACGTCGCGCGTCGCGCAGCTGGCGCGGGACCCGCGCGGCTACCACGTGCACGAGGAGTTGAACACGCAGCCGGCCATCACGTACCTCGCGAGGGTCGTGCAGGCGGCCGTGGCGGAGGCCTGAGCCGATGGCCGACACGCACGCTCCCCCCGCTCCCCCCGCTCCCTCCGCGTCCCGCGTCACCTACGACTTCGTCACGCGCGCCATCGCGCGGACGCTCGGCAACCCGGGGAAGGGCTACTTCGCGCTGCTCGGGGCCGCCCTCGCACTGCTCGCCGTCGGGATCGTGTGCCTGCTGTTCCTGCTGCGCTACGGGCTGGGCCTCGCGGGCTATTCGCACCCGGTGTACTGGGCAGTCTACATCACCTGCTTCGTCTTCTGGGTGGGCATCGCGCACTCCGGCACGCTGATCTCGGCGATCCTGTTCCTGTTCCGCTCCGGCTGGCGCACCGCGGTGTACCGCACCGCCGAGGCGATGACGGTGTTCGCGGTGATGACGGCGGGGCTGTTCCCGCTGATCCACATCGGGCGCCAGTGGTACTTCTACTGGCTGATCCCCTATCCGAACGAGCGCGGCCTCTGGCCGAACTTCAAGTCGCCGCTCATCTGGGACGAGTTCGCGATCGGGACCTACTTCACCGTCTCGACCGTGTTCCTGATCATGGGCCTGATTCCGGACATCGCCGCGGTGCGGGACGTGGCCACCGGGTGGCGCAAGAAGCTGTACGCGATCACCGCGGTGGGGTGGCGCGGCACCAACGAGCAGTGGCGCCACTACACGCGGGGCTACCTCTATCTCGCCGCGCTCGCCACGCCGCTCGTGCTCTCGGTGCACAGCGTCGTGTCCTGGGACTTCGCGATGGCGATCGTCCCCGGCTGGCACGCGACGATCTTCGCGCCCTACTTCGTGGCCGGGGCGATCTACTCCGGCGTCGCGATGGTGATCACCCTGCTCGTCCCGATCCGGAAGCTCTTCCATTTGGAGGAGCTCATCACCGTCCACCATTTCGAGAACCTGGCCAAGCTTTGCCTCCTGACCGGGATGATCGTGGCCTATGCCTACTGCGTGGAGTTCTTCACGGCGTGGTTCAGCGGCAACCCGCGGGAGCGGGCGGCGTTCTGGTACCGCGCGTTCGGACCGTTCTGGTGGGCGAGTTGGACGATGATCATCTGCAACGCGTTCCTGCCCCAGTTGCTGTGGGTCAAGAAGATCCGCACGAACGTGCTGGCGCTGTTCGTGATCTCGATCTTCGTGAACATCGGGATGTGGTTCGAGCGCTACGTGATCATCGTCGTGTCGCTCGCGGGCGAGCCGTACGAGCGCTTCGCGAACGCGACGTACAACCCGACCTGGGCCGACTGGGGCATCATGGCCGGGAGCTTCGGGTGGTTCTTCATGTGGTTCCTGCTGTTCGTGAAGAACTTCCCCGCCGTGTCCATCTCGGAGGTGAAGGAAGTCCTGCCGGCGCCGCAGCGGGGGAAGGCGGTGGCGGCGTGAGGCTCGTGAATCCGCTCACCGCGATCTTCCACCCGCCGCCGACCCCGGGGGTGCTGGCGGTGTTCGGCCACCTGGACGCGGCGGTCGACGCGATCGGCCAGCTCCGCCGGGGCGGCCACACCGACTTCACGGTGTACTCCCCGATTCCGCGCCACGAGATCGAGGACGCGCTCGCCCAGCCGGTGAGCCCCGTTCGGATGTTCACTCTGGTCGGCGGCATCGCCGGGTGCGCGATCGGCGCCTGGATCACCCTCTACATGTCGTACGACTGGCCGCTCGTGCTCGGGGGCAAGCCGATCGGCTCGATCCCGCCGTACGTCGTGATCATGTTCGAGATGACGATCCTGTTCGGCGCGCTCTCGACCATCCTCGGCATCGCGTTCAACGCGCTGTTCGCGGCGCGGCGTCTAGGGACGGTCGCGTACGATCCCCGGTTCACGAACGACAAGTTCGGCATCTTCGTCCCGGCCGAGCCGGCGCGGCAGTCGCAGATCGAAGGCCTGCTGCGCGGCGCCGGCGCTGAGGAGGTGCAGCGTGCGTAGACCGCGTGCCGCTCTTGCCGCCCTTGCCGCCTTTGCCGCCCTTGCCTGCAACCCGGACGACGTGGTGCACCGCATCGGCTGGTTCGCCACGATGCGCCACCAGCGGAGCATCAAGCCGTATGCGAAGCCCATCCCGCCCGTGCCCGGCACGGTG
>DASWDP010000124.1:0-12030 GCA_036395195.1 Gemmatimonadales bacterium
GGTGCAGCGCGATTACGGCAACCGCAGCGACCGGCGCCACGCGCGGCTCAAGTATCTCCTCGACGCGCAGGGGCTCGACTGGTTCCGCGACGAGGTGGAGCGGCGGCTCGGCCGCCCACTCGCGCCGCCGAGGGCGGTCGAGGTCTCGAGAATCGAGGACCATCTCGGGTGGCACGACCAGGGAGACGGCCGCTCGTTCCTCGGCCTGTTCATCGAGAACGGCCGCATCCGGGACGGCGAGGGTCGCCGGCTGCGGAGCGCGCTGCGCACCATCGTCGAGACCCTCGGCAGCGGCGTTCGGCTCACGCCCCAGCAGAATGTGTTGCTGACGGACATCCCGCCGCGCCGGCATGCCTTCGTCGAGCGGGTGCTGGACGACCATGGCGTGGCGCGTCATGGCGCGCTCTCGGCGGTGCGGCGCTGGTCCATGGCGTGCCCGGCGCTCCCGACGTGCGGGCTCGCCCTCGCCGAGGCGGAGCGCGCGCTCCCCGCGGTGATCGCCGAGCTCGAGCGCGAGCTCGAGGGGCTCGGCCTGGCGGACGCGGCGCTCACCGTTCGGATGACCGGCTGCCCGAACGGCTGCGCCAGGCCGTACACCGCCGATCTCGCGTTCGTCGGCCGGTCGCTCAACAAGTATGCCGTGTTCGTGGGCGGCAGCATGCTCGGCACGCGGCTCGGCGCCATCTACGCGGATCTCGTCCCAAGAGACCGGCTCGTCGTCACCGTCCTGCCGCTATTCGAGCGCTACCGCGACGAGCGGCTCGCAGACGAGCGGTTCGGTGACTTCTGCCATCGCGTGGGCGTCGAGGCGCTGCGCGCGTCGGTCCAGGTCAGCTCGTGACGTTCTACCCGGTGTTCCTCGACCTCCGTGGGCGCCGCGCCGTCGTGATCGGCGGCGGCGCGGTCGCCGAGCAGAAGGTGCTCGGCCTGGTGGACGCGGGCGCCCACGTGGTCGTGGTGAGTCCCGAGCTCACGCCGCGCCTCGAGGCCCTCGCGGCCGAAGGGGCGATCACGCTCGCCCGTCGGCCCTATCGCACGGGCGACCTCGCCGGCGCGTGGCTCGCCATCGCCGCCACGGACGACCGAGCGGTGAACGGTGCGGTGTGGCGCGAGGCGGAAGGACGCGGCGTGCCGCTGAACGCCGTGGACGACCTCGAGCACTGCAGCTTCATCGCACCCGCGATCCACCGGGAGGGCGACATCACCGTCGCCGTGTCCACATCGGGAAAGAGCCCGGCCCTCGCGGTGCGGCTGCGCGAGCGCATCGCCCGGTTGATCGGGCGCGCGGAGGCGCGGCTGTGCGACCTGCTGGGCGAGCTGCGACCCGAGCTGCGCGCGCGCGTGCCGGACGCTCGGGCGCGGACGGAGCTGTGGTACGGGATCGTCGATTCGGACGTGATCGACTTCGTGCGCCGGGGCGACATGGCGGGAGCGCGACGCCGTGTGGAGGAGTGTGTTCGTGGTACGCCGCCGCAAGGGGTCGTCCATCTCGTCGGAGCGGGGCCCGGCGATCCTGGCTTGATCACCGCGAAGGGGCGCGAGCTGCTGCGATCGGCCGACGTCGTCGTGTACGACCGGCTCGTCGCCCCGGAGCTCCTCGCCGAGGCGCCACCGCGGGCGGAGCGGGTGTTCGTCGGCAAGGAGCCGCATCGCGGGGGGGCCGGGGGGAGGGCGGGGGCGTGCGCGACGCAGCAGGACATCAACGCGCTACTCATCGACCGGGCGCGGCGCGGAGCCAGGGTCGTGCGTCTCAAGGGCGGTGATCCGTTCGTGTTCGGCCGCGGCGCCGAAGAATGCGAGGCGCTGGGTGTCGCCGGGGTGCCGTTTCACGTGGTGCCCGGGGTGACGTCGGCGATCGCGGTACCGGCGGCCGCCGGGATTTCCGTCACGCACCGGCGGCTGGCGTCGGCGTTCGCCGTGGTCACGGGGCACGAGTGCGAAGGCAGATCGGACCTCGATTGGGAGGCGCTCGCGCGCGTGCCGACGCTGGTGGTGCTGATGGGGCTCTCCGCCCTGCCCGAGATCGCCGCCCGTCTGATCGGTCACGGCGCCGCGCCCGACCTCCCCGTGGCGGTGATCGCGAACGGCACCCTTCCCACGCAGCGGACGGTGATCGGCACGCTCTCGACGATCGCCGCGCAGGTCGCGGAGGCGGGCCTCGAGCCTCCGGCCACCGTCGTGGTGGGCGAGGTCGTGCTTCAGCGCAGCGCTTCTTCGAGCAGCGTGGCGGCGTCAGTCTCGTCGTCGCGGTACTTGACGATCACCGGCGTGTAGAGCGAGAGGCCGAGCCCCTCGGCGAACTTCCCGCGGGCGGCGCGCGCGCCGGGGACCACCACCGCGCCGGCCGGGATCTCGAGCGGGCCTCCCTTTCCCGGGGGCGGGCGATACACCTGCTCGCGCACCAGATCGATCACGGGCGTCGAGCCGGTGAGGATCGTGCCTGCGGCGAGCACGGCGCGCTCGCGCACGATCGTCCCTTCGTACACGCCGCAGCCCCCGCCCACGAGCACGTCGTCCTCGATGATCACAGGGATCGCGCCCACGGGCTCGAGCACGCCGCCGATCTGCGCCGCGGCCGACAGGTGCACCCGTTTGCCGATCTGCGCGCACGAGCCCACGAGCGCGTGGCTGTCGACCATCGTGCCTTCGTCCACGTAGGCGCCCACGTTCACGTACACGGGAGGCATGCACACGACGCCGGGGGCGAGGTAGCTGCCGTCCCGGACGGTCGAGCCGCCCGGTACGAGCCGCACCCGGTCGGCCAGGGTGGTCTGCCGCACCGGAAGCGTGTCCTTGTCGAAGAAGCGGAACGTCCCGTCCACGGACATGTCCGTGAGCGCGCCCATGCGGAAGCCGAGCAGGATGCCCTGCTTCACCCACGTATTGACGCGCCAGCGGGCGTCCGCGCCGCGCTCGGCGGCGCGGACCTCGCCGCGCGCCAGCGCGGCGCGCAGCTCCAGGAACGCCGCGCGGTCCGCCTCCGTGAACGTCGTGCGGTCGGAGGCGGCGAGCGCCTCGACGCGCTCACGCAGCGACATGCGCCCCAGCGAGGACGCCGAGCTCGTCCAACACCTCGCGCATCCGTGCCCTGGTCTTCTCCTGCACCGGCACGAGCGGCAGCCGGAACCGCTCCTCGATCAGGCCCATGAGCGCCAGCGCCGCCTTCACCGGACCGGGGTTCGACTCGATGAAGTTGGCCTCCATCAGCGGCAGCAGGCGGAAGTGCAGCGCCCGCGCCGCGGACCAGTCGCTCCCCCCGGCGAGCGCCAGCTCGGTCAGCCGGTGCATCAGGTCGGGAACTTCGTTCGAAACGACGGAGACCACTCCCTCCGCCCCGAGGGCGATCAACGGCAGCGCGACCGCGTCGTCCCCGGCGAGCACGCGGAACCCCTCCGGCCGCCCGCGCAGGATCGCCATGATCTGGGCGAAGTCGCCCGAGGCCTCCTTGACCCCGACGACGTTCTCGACTTCACGCGCCAACGCGAGCGTCGTGGCCGCCTGGATGTTCGAGGCCGTGCGGCCCGGAACGTTGTACAGCACCACCGGGAGGCCGGCGACGGCCTCGGCTACGGCCGTGAAGTGGGCGACGAGCCCGTCCTGCGTCGGCTTGTTGTAATAGGGCGCCACGACGAGCACCCCGTCCGCGCCGGCCGCCCTGGCGGCGCGCGCGCGTTCGACCGTGGCCGCCGTGGCGTTACTCCCTACGCCCGCGAGCACCCGGGCCCCCCCCGCCCCCCCCGCCGCCCCCCGGCCCCGCGCCGTCTCCACGACGAGGCGGATCACCCGGCCCTGCTCCTCCGCGGTGAGCGTCGCCGCTTCGCCCGTCGTGCCGCACGGGACGAGCAGCTTCACGCCGCCCGCGATCTGCCGTTCCACCAGGGCGCGCATCCGGGCCTCGTCCGGCCTGCCGTCGCCCGTGAACGGGGTGACGAGCGCGGTCGCGCAACCCCGCAGCCAGTCCACACGTGTCGTCATTGCCGCTCCTTTCCTTCCTTGCTGCCCTCGGCCAGGATCTCCTCGAGCACGTCCGTGAAGGCGTACCAGCCCCGGTGGCCCCCCCCCGCGACCCAGCGCGCCGCCGCGAGCGCGCCCGCGGCGAAGCCCTGGCGGGTGCGGGCGCTGTGGACCAGCAGGATCTGGTCCGCCGCGGAGTCGAACCCGACGCGGTGCACGCCGGGGATGTGTCCGGCGCGGGTGCTCGCGATCGGCACCTCGCGCGCGCGCCGGCGCGCGAGCAACTCGCGCAGCCGGAGAGCGGTGCCCGACGGCGCGTCCCGTTTCTTCGCGTGATGCGCCTCTTCGATGAACGCGTCGTATGCCGCGAGGCCCCCCCCGGCGAACAATTCGCCGGCCCGGTCCACGAGGCGGTAGAACAGATTGACCCCGATCGAGAAGTTGGCGCCGTGCACCACCGCGCCGCCTCCCGCCTCAACCAGGCGCCGGACGCGCTCCTCCTCGGCCGACCAGCCGGTGGTCCCCTCCACGAGCGGCACTCCGGCCCCCATGCACGCCGCCACGTTCCCGAGCACCGCGTCCGCCCGGGAGAAGTCGATCGCCGCGTCGTGCCCCCCCCCGCGGAGCGCCGCCGCGATCTCGTCCGCACCGCGCCCCGCGTCCCGGGACGTGAACACCACCCCGATCTCGTGACCGTCCTCGCGGGCCAGCGCGGCCACGGCCCGTCCCATCTGTCCGTGCCCGAAGAACGCGAGCTTCACGCGCCCCTCCCCTTTTCCCCCGCCGCTACCGCCGGCTCGGCAAGCAAGGTCCGCGCGAGACGCACGTACAGCTCCACCCCGCGCTCCAGCTCCGCCTTGGCGATCCGCTCGCGCGCGGTGTGCGCGTCGTGGATCGAGCCCGGACCGAGCAGCAGCGGGCGGCCCCAGTTCGAGAGGTGGGGGACATCCGTCGTATAGCCGACGACGCACTGCTCGAACCCGGGCACCGCCGTCAGGCGCACCGGGGGCGTGAAGCTCAGGTACTCGACGCCGGTGCGGGAGCCGACGGCGCGCTCGAGCAGCCGCCGCACCGGCGCCTGGTCGGTCACCAGCCGGATGTGGAGGTCGGCGCGGGCGTCCGGCGCGATGACGTTCGCGCTCGTCCCGCCGGTGATCACGCCGATGTTGCAGGTCGTCTCACCGAAATACTCGTCCCGGGGCCAGGCGACGTCGCGCACGTCGGCGAGCACGTCGAGCAGCGTGTGGATCGCGGAGCGCCCCCGCTCGGGGTAGGCGGAGTGGCCGCCGGTCCCCTCGGCCCGGAGAGCGACCCGCAGCGATCCCTTGCAGCCGACGGCGAGCTTGTTCTCGGTCGGCTCGCCGTCGATCAGCCAGCGGCACTCGCGGGCGAGGGGGTGGGCGTTCGCCACCCGCGCGCCGACGCTCCCCCGCTCCTCGTCCACCACGAAGAGCAGCCCGACCTCGGTATACCCTTCCGCGCGCAGCCGCTCGGCGGCCGTGAGCTGCGCGGCGAGGATGCCCTTCGCGTCGCAGGCGCCGCGGCCGTACACGTACTCGTCGTCCTCACCCGACGCGAAGTGCGGCGGCACCGTATCGAGGTGGGTGGAGAAGACGAGCCGGGGCGGCGCACCGGTCGTGGCCACGAGCCCGGGGCGTCCCGCCGGCGCCTCCAGCAGCTCGACGCGATACCCCAGCCGCTCGAGGTAGGACGCGAGGAACCGCGCCATGGCCTCCTCCTCCCCGGAAACGGACGGGATGTCGATCAGGCGCCGCGCCAGCTCGACCGGATCGACGGCCTCGTCCTCGCGGCCCGGCGCCCGCCGGATCGGGCGGCTGGCGGGCATCCCCGGGCCCGCCTCCGCGCGCTCGAGCAGCGCGGCGTGCAGCCGCGCCACGGCTCCCTCCACGTGCTCCTCGTCCACCACGAAGGTGAGGTTCACGCGCGAGGCACCCTGGGCGATGAGCGAAACGTTGATGTCCCGGATCGTCTCGAAGACGCGCGCCGCGATCCCCGGCGTCGTGCGCAAGCCCTCCCCGACGACACAGATGACCGCGCGGCGCCGCTGCACCTGCACCTCGCCGAGCGCCGCGAGGTCGGCGACGACGGCGGACAACCCGGCGCCCCCCCCGTCCTCCACCGTCAGGGACACGCTGACCTCCGACGTCGCGACGACGTCCACCGGCACCGCGTGACGGTCGAACACCTCGAACAGGGCGCGCAGGAACCCGTAGGCCCCGAGCATCCGCGCCGAGCTGATCTGCAGCACCGTGATCCCGGTCTTGTGCGCGATCGCCTTGACGGTCCCGGGCCACACGTCGGCCGCGCCCGTGACCACGGTGCCCGGGTCGTCGGGCGCCCGCGAGTTGCAGATGCGCAGCGGGATCCCCCGGTCCATCGCCGGCTGGGTGGTCTTGGGATGCAGGACCTTCGCCCCGAAGTAGGCCAGCTCCGCGGCTTCGGCATAGGAGAGGCTCGGGATGGTCCGCGCGCCGCGCACGACGCGCGGATCGGCGGTCAGCACGCCGCTCACGTCCGTCCAGATCTGGATCTCGCCCGCGCCGAGCGCCGCCCCGACGAGCGCCGCGGTGTAATCCGAGCCGCCGCGTCCCAGCGTCGTGGTCGACCCGCTCCGCGACGCCCCGATGTAGCCGCCCAGCACCGGGATCTCTCCGCGCTCGACGAGCGGGAGCAGCTCGGCGCGCGTGCGGCGCTCGGTCTCCGGAAAATCCGGTGTCGCGCGTCCATGCGTCTCGTCGGTCGCGATGCAGCGCCGCGCGTCCACCCAGCGGGACGGAAGACCTGCTGATGCGAGCACCGCGGCGAGCAGCGACGACGAGAGCCGCTCCCCGTGGGCGACCACCTCGTCCCGCAGCCGCGCCCGCGCGCCGGCGTCGTCCCGGGCGCGCGCGACGAGCTGCACGACTCCCTCGCGCGCGCGCTCCAGCTCGTCGAGAAACCCGCGCGCGGCATCCCCGCGCACCAGCCGGCGCGCGACGTCACGGTGCCGCTCGAAGTGCGGCTCGAGACCGTGCGCGGCGCCGTCGTCCACGCTCTGGAAGAGCGCGTCGGTCACCCGGCTCATCGCCGACACGACCAGCACCGGGTGCGGGCCGCCGCGCGACCGGACGATCCCCACCACGCGCTCGAAGGCGGCCGCATCCTCGACCGAGGTGCCGCCGAACTTGAGCACCGTGGCTTGCGTCGTTTCCGCGGGCATGGCTGCGTAGTAAAGACCTCGCGCCGCGGTTGTCAAGCGCGCCTTGACGTGTCCGCGCCGCGCTGTTCGGTTTGCCCTTCCCTATGAACTTCACCACCGCCGATCTGTGCGACGCGTTCGGCAGCGCCGTGCATCCCGCCGCCCCGCTCTTCCGCGAGTTCGGGGGGGCCGCCGGCTTCTGCGGGCCGATCGCGACCGTCCAGGTGTCGGACGACAACGCCCTGGTCCGCGAGGCACTGGAGACCGCGGGTCGCGGCCGGGTCCTGGTGGTGGACGGCGGCGGCTCCACGCGGTGCGCCCTCCTGGGCGGCCGGCTGGCGCAGCTTGCGCACGCCAACGGCTGGGCCGGGGTGGTGATCAACGGCTGCGTGCGGGACTCCTCGGAGATCGCGCGCCTGCCCGTCGGGGTGCGGGCGCTGACCGCCGTGCCGCGGAAAAGCGGCAAGACGGGCGCCGGGAAGACGGACGTGCCGGTGGAGTTCGCCGGGGTCACGTTCACCCCGGGCCACTGGCTGTACGCCGACGCGGACGGCATCGTCGTGGCGGCGACGAATCTGCTGGCCCCCCCTCCGCTCCCCTCCCCCTCCCCCTCCCCCTAGGGCCGCGCGGTGGCGAGCGTGAGGTTGTCCACCCACATCGTCTGATCCACCGGCGAGCCGTCGCCGATGTACGGCGCGATGAGCAGCTGGTTGAACCGCATGGTGGGATGCGCGCCGGTCCGGAGCAGCACGTTGGTGTGCTCGAGCACCAGGCGCCCGTCGAACCAGTAGCGGACGATTCCGTTCGGCACGCCCGTGCCGTTCTCGATCCCGTTCAGCCGGAAGTACGCTTCCACCAGGTGCCAGGCGCCCTTATACCCCGGCCCCGGGGCGGGTAGGAACGCCGGCTGCGCCGCTTTCCACACCTTGCCGTTCACCCACACCCCGCTCGCCTGGTAGCAGTCCGTGGGGTAGCCGTCCGTGTTGCCGTTGCACCCCGCCGCCCCACGCTGCTCCGTGACGGTCGTCAGGTCCTGCCCGACCCGTGCCTGATCGATGTTGGCCCCGTCCTGCATCGCGAGCACCGGGATTCCGCCGTTTTGATAATTGTGCTCGACGTACGCGGTCAGATGCGTGAACGACGGGCCGGTGTAGAGCAGGTCCTCGTTCGTCAGGAGCTGGAATTCGTGTGGGTGGTAGGGGTGGCCCGACCCGACCCAGTTGTCGCTGTACTTCACCCAATAGCTGAGGTAGACCGACTCGGTCTCGCCGAACAAGTGGCGGGCGGCCCCACCCCAGGTGGGAGTCGTCGCGCCGGCGGGGAAGCGCGCCTCGAGGGCGCGGGCGCCGCCAGGCACATGCTGCGCCGTGGTCGTCGTGAGCGCCGTGTTGTCGTACCAGCCGCGGTCGCGGAATGCCTCGTCTTCGAACGTCTCGTCGAGCAGGACCTTCCCGCCCCCACCCCCCGGGCCGGTGGCCGCCGCGCTGGTGCGGTCGCAGGTGACTGCGGCCGCGACGGCCAGGCAAAGGATCGACAGGTCTCGGAGCAACATGGTCGCGCCCCTCAGAGTGGTTCGTCACGAACGGTATCGGCAAGCCGGGGCGCGAGCCGTATTGCTACGTTCCGCGCGCCGGAGCCAGCCGTGACCGGAGTCACCGGGCGCATGGTCACCGTCGGGCGGCCGCTGGCCTATTAGATTTACTGTCGCATGACCGCTATTCAGGTTCGTAAGACCGCCGAGGAGCCCGGCGCCGCGTCACTCGCCGTAACCGTGCCGTTGGAGCAGGTCCGTGAGGCCGAGGACCGCGCCACATCCAGTTACCAGCGGCGTGCCCGGCTACCCGGCTTCCGCCGCGGCAAGGCGCCGCCGGCCCTGGTCAGGAAGCACTTCGCCGATGACATCCGGCAGGAGGCGCTGCAGCAGCTGATCCGCGAGAGCTGGAAGCTGGCGCTCGAGCAGGAGGCGTTGCAGCCGATCGCCGATCCCCACATCCACAACTTGAAGTGGGAGAGCGGCACGCCGGTCACGTTCGAGTTCCACGTCGAGGTGAAGCCCGACCTGAAGCTCGAGCGGATCGGCAAGTTCCGCCTCACGCGCACCGTCCCGCCGGTCACCGAGGAGCAGGTGCTGGCGCAGCTGCACGAGCTGCGCGAGCAGAAGGCGCCGTGGACGCCCGTCGCGGGCGAGAAGCCGAAGCCCAAGGACCTGGTGCACGTGACGATCGGGGCGCGTGAGGGGGGGGGCGACGAGGTGAAGGACCCGCAGCCCTACCAGCTGGTGCTGGGCGAGGGCCGCGCCATCCCCGAGGTCGAAGAGCGGATCATGGGGATGCTCCCCGGGGAAACCGTCGACGCCACCGTCCGCTTCCCGGACGACTTCCCCGAGGAAGCGAAGCGCGGCCAGTCGCGCGACATCCGGCTCACGCTGCGCGAAGTGAAGCGGCAGCAGCTCCCCGAGCTCGACGACGCGTTCGCCCGCGAGGTGGGAGATTTCGACTCGCTCGAGGCGCTCCGCGCCGCCGTCCGCGAGGACCTGGAGCGGGATGCCGCGCGCGAGGCCGACGCGAAGGTCCGGGCCGAGCTGATCGAGCAGATCGTGCAGGCGAACCGGGTGGTGGCGCCGCGGCCGCTCGTCGAGCGGGCGCTGTACGCGTACGGCCAGGCCTACGGCATCCCGGAAGACCGGTGGCCGCAATTCGCCCAGGAGTTCCGGCCCGTGGCCGAGGCGCAGGTGCGGCGGGACTTGATCCTCGACTGGGTGGTGGAGCACCACCAGCTGCGGGCTACCGAGGCGGAGCTCGAAGAGCGGCTGCGGGAGCTGGCCGAGCGGCGTGGCACGACCGCGGCGGAGCTGCGGGCGTCGCTCGAGAAGGCGAAGCGGCTGCGCGATGTCGAGCGCGGCCTCACCGAGGAGAAGGTGTTCGCGTTCCTCTTGTCGCAATCCACCGTGGAGCAGACGTGACGACGAATCAGATCTATCCGCCCTACATCATCGAGCGGTCGAGCCGCGGCGAGCGCACCTACGACATCTTCAGCCGGCTGCTCATGGACCGCATCGTGTTCCTGGGCACCCAGATCAACGACGAGGTCGCCAACATCATCATCGCGCAGCTCTTGTTCCTCGATGCGGACGACCCGGCGAAGGACATCTACCTGTACATCAACAGCCCGGGTGGGCTCGTGTCCTCGGGGATGGCGATCTACGACACGATGCAGTTCCTGCGCGCGCCCGTGAACACGATCTGCATGGGGATGGCGGCCTCGATGGGGTCGTTCCTGCTCACCGCCGGCCGCAAGGGCCGGCGCTCGGCGCTGCCCCACGCCCGCATCATGATGCACCAGCCGTCGGGCGGGACGCAGGGCACGGCCTCCGACATCGAAATCCAGGCCCGCGAGATCCTGTACCTGCGCGGCAAGCTCAACGAGCTGTACGCCAAGCACACCGGGAAACCGGTCGAGCACATCGAGAAGGACATGGACCGCGACCGCTTCATGTCCGCGGAGGAAGCGAAGGAATACGGGCTTATCGACAACGTAATCGCGAACTTGCAGCAGATCGACGACGGGAAGAAGAAGTGACGCCTTGCGCCACGGACCCTCGTTTCCCATACTAGGTCTCCATGTCCCACGATAAGCACCTCCGCTGCTCCTTCTGCGGCAAGTCGAAGGACTCGGTCCGGAAGTTCATCTCCGGGCCGTCGGTCTACATCTGCAACGAGTGCATCGCCCTCTGCAACGAGATCCTGGCGGAGGACGAGGAGCGGGAGGTCTCCGAGGCGATCACCCAGGTCCCGACGCCGGCGGAGATCAAGGACGTGCTGGACCAGTACGTGATCGGCCAGGAGAAGGCCAAGAAGACCCTGGCCGTCGCGGTCTACAACCACTACAAGCGCATCAACTCGCACCAGGGGGGGGGCCGCGAGGCCGAGGTCGAGCTCGACAAGTCGAATATCCTGCTCATCGGGCCGACCGGCGTGGGCAAGACGCTCCTCGCCCAGACGCTGGCGCGCATCCTCGACGTCCCCTTCACCATCGCGGACGCGACCACGCTCACCGAGGCGGGCTACGTCGGCGAGGACGTGGAGAACATCCTGGTGCGCCTGCTCCAGGCGGCGGACTTCAACGTCTCGGAGGCGGAGCGCGGCATCGTCTACATCGACGAGATCGACAAGATCGCCCGCAAGTCGGAGAACCCGAGCATCACCCGGGACGTGTCGGGCGAAGGGGTGCAGCAGGCGCTCTTGAAGATCCTCGAGGGGACCATCGCGAGCGTGCCGCCGCAGGGCGGCCGCAAGCACCCCCAGCAGGAGTACATCCAGGTCAACACCAAGGACATCCTCTTCATCTGCGGCGGCGCCTTCGACGGGCTCGAGCGCATCATCGAATCGCGCACCGGGCGGCGGCAGATCGGCTTCACCAAAGAGGAGATCGCCAAGGGGGCGCCCGAGAAGATCAAGAAGAACCCCTTCGCCGACGTCGAGCCCGACGACCTGCTGCGCTACGGCCTCATCCCCGAGCTCGTCGGCCGGCTCCCGGTGGCGGTGCCGCTCGACTCGCTCGACGAGGACGCGCTGATCCGCATCCTGATCGAGCCCAAGAACGCGCTCACCAAGCAGTACCAGAAGCTGTTCGAGCTCGAGGACGTGCGGCTCACCGTCGAAAAGGAAGCCTTGACGGCGATCGCCCAGAAGGCGATCAAACGGGGCACCGGCGCCCGCGGCCTGCGCGCCATCCTCGAAGAGATGATGACCGACATCATGTTCGAGCTGCCCAGCCGGGACGACGTGCGCGAGGTCGCCATCACGGCCGAGTGCGTGACCGAGGGCCGGCCCCCGCTGCTCGTCACCGAGCGCGTCCGCCAGAAGAAAGAAGCCTGA
>DASWDP010000125.1:0-26684 GCA_036395195.1 Gemmatimonadales bacterium
ATGAACACGTCGTCGTCGACCTTGTAGACGCCTTCGGCGATCGCCTCACCCGAGCGGTAGAACGTCGGATCGAACGGGCGGGCCTCGTGCCGCTTGAAGTTTTCCTCCGCGGCCCAGTCGTACGCCTCGAGCGCGCGGGCGTTCGCCCGCCACTCGAGGTGATGCCGCAGCTCGTGCGCCAGCGTCTCCCACGCTTCCTCGCGCCAGTCGAGCTCGCCCAGCCGGGCCAGCGCGGCGAAGGAGCCGTGGTACAGCACGACGCGCGACTGCAGGTCCCCGCCCGTCCCGCTCCATTCGAGCGGGATGCACTCGCCGAGGGTGTACACGTCGCCGCGCACGGGATGGGGAACGGTCTTCGGGCTCACTTCGATCGCCACGATCCCGTCGCGGAACTCGAGCGGCACGTCGCGCGCGAGGCGCTCGACCATGGCCCGGAAGTCGTCGAAACGCACTACCCCTTGAGCTTGTCCGCCAGATACCCCACCAGCCGATCCGCCGCGACGCGGTCCTGCTTGAGCGTGTCCCGGTCGCGCACCGTGACCGTGCCGTCCTGGGTGGACTGGCCGTCGATGGTGATCCCGAACGGCGTTCCGGCTTCGTCCTGGCGGCGGTAGCGGCGTCCGATGGAGCCGCCGTCGTCGTAGAAAACGTTGTACTGCTTGCGGAGCCCGTCGTGGATCCGCCGCGCCAGCTCGGGCATGCCGTCCTTGTTCACCAGCGGGAACACGGCCGCCTTGAGCGGCGCGATCGCGGGATGAAACCGCATCACCACCCGCTTCTCGCCCTCCACCTCTTCCTCGGCGTACGCGTCCACCATGACCACCAGCGCCGTGCGATCGGCGCCCGCCGAGGTCTCGACCACGTAGGGGATGAACCGCTCGCTCGTCGCGGGATCCAGATACTCGAGCTTCTTGCCCGAATACTCCTGGTGCCGCGACAGGTCGAAGTTCGTGCGGTTGTGGATCCCCTCGAACTCCTGCCAGCCGAAGGGGAACTCGTACTGGATGTCGTAGGCGTCCTTGGCGTAGTGAGCGAGCTCTTCCTTGGTGTGCTGGTGGAAGCGCAGCTTCTCGGGCCGGATCCCGAGCTCCGTGAGCCACTTCATCCGCTCGTGGCGCCAAAACTCGAACCACTCCGGATCGGTACCCGGCTTCACGAAGAACTGCATCTCCATCTGCTCGAACTCGCGCGTGCGAAACGTGAAGTTCCCCGGCGTGATCTCGTTGCGGAACGCCTTGCCGACCTGGGCGATGCCGAACGGAATCTTCTGGCGCGAGGACTGGAGGACATTCAGGTAGTTGACGTAGATCCCCTGCGCCGTTTCCGGGCGAAGGTAGACGACCGCCGCCGCCTCCTCCACCGGACCCATGAAGGTCTTGAACATCAGGTTGAACATGCGGGGCGCGGTGAGCGTCCCCTTCATCCCGCACACGGGGCACTGGGCATCCGGCTGGCCGGGCGTGCCCTTGATGCGGGGATCGTCCGCACGGAAGCGGTTCTTGCAATGCTTGCAGTCCACGAGCGGATCGGTGAACCCCGCGACGTGGCCCGAGGCTTCCCATACCTTGGGATGCATCAGGATGGCGGCGTCGAGACCCTCGATGTCTTCGCGTTCGTGGACCAGCGAGCGCCACCAGCGCTCCTTGATGTTCTTCTTGAGCTCGACGCCGAGCGGCCCGTAGTCCCAGACCGAGCCGAGGCCGCCGTAGATCTCCGAGGACTGAAACACGAAGCCGCGCCGCTTGGCGAGCGAGACGAGCTTCTCCATCACGTTGTCGTTTGGGGGCATAGAGGGCGGGAAGTATAGACCGCCCGCTAGGCGGCGGGCAACCCGAAGGCCTGGCGGACCGCCCGCTCTGCGAGGCCCGCGAGGCCCGCCGCGTCGAGCAGCTTCCCCTCGCCGTCGAGCGCATGAAGGCCGATGAGGCCCTCGACCTTGCCGGCGATCACGGCGACCCGCTTCCTGGCCGCCTGCGCCCGGCGCACGATCTCGCCCGACCCCTTCCCGACGAGCGACGTCCGGTCGAACGATCCCTCGCCCGTGATCACCAGGTCCGCCTTGGCGAGGGCGGCATCGAACCCCAGGCGTGACAGCACCCACTCCGCCCCCGGCTCGAGGCGGGCCTTGGCGAAGAATGCCAGCCCGGCGCCGAGCCCTCCCGCGGCCCCGCCCCCCGGCACCGTCGCGAGCTCGGGACGTCCGTGCCGTGCCATCAGCTCCGCCAGCCGCTCGAGGCCACGCGACAGCAGCTTCACCGCTTCGGGACCGGCCCCCTTTTGCGGCCCGAACAGCGGCGCGGCGCCCTCCGGCCCGACCAGGGGCGTCGACACATCGGTGAGCGCGACGACCCGCGCGGCGATGCCCCATCCTCCCACCAGCTCCGCCAACTGCCCGAGCGTACCGCCGCCCTCCGGCAGCGGCCCGCCTGCGGCGTTCAATAGCGTCCACCCGAGGCCGCGCGCGGCCCCCGTTCCCCCGTCCACCGTCGCCGATCCACCCAGACCAACCACCACCGTCTTTGCACCCCGCTCCATGGCCTCCCAGATGAGCTCGCCCACGCCGCGCGTCGTAGCGCGCAGCGGATCGAGCTGGTCGGGCCTGAGCAGCGCGATACCGCACGCCGTGGCGCTCTCGAAGATCGCGGTCTCCGGATCCACCCACCCCAACTCCCCGGAGACCGGCTCGCCCAGCGGCCCCGTGACCCGCAGCCGCTCGCGCAGCGATCCCAGAGGCAGCACGGCGTCGAGCAGGCCGTCGCCCCCGTCGGAGATGGGACACTGGAGCACGGAGGCATTGGGCATCGCCCGCCGCACGCCGACCGCGAGCGCCTCGGCCACCTGGCGAGGCCCTAGGGTGCCCTTGAAGGCCGCCGGCGCGAGCAGAATCAATCGAGCCATAGTGCATTATGCACGAAAAATCGCATTATGCTATATCAAATTCCATCCGTAGTGGTTCATACGTGGCGGAGTGACGGCGCTTACCCGCAGGCACCGTTCTTGCCTTATCAGCGCCCCGGCAGATCTCTGTTCAGGGCAAACCGCCGGTGACGGCGGGACGCAAAGCCAAGGGGTCTCACAGTTCGAGACAGCCCGGCTGCCGGAGGTAGGTCGCCGGCCCCACGCCCTGACACGAGAGCGCGGGGCTTTTTTGTGGCCCGCGAGCGCGGATTCGTCTCGCTCGCATCGGGTTCTAGGGCGCACGATGTCGAGCAGGCGATCACCCCCCAGGGGCAACTCTGGGGGGTTTGCTTTTGATGTGGTCGCAGATCCGGCCGCCGTGCTCCCGCCCGTTCTCGATGAAGATCTTGTTCGCGTCGAGGCCGGACGCGAGCACCCCGGCGATGTAGACGCCCGGGACGTTCGTCTCCATGGTCACGGGGTCGTGGCGCGGCACGCCGGTGGCGTCGTCCACGTCGACCCCGATCCCCCGCAGCAGCGAGAGGTCCGCGCGGTAGCCCGTCAACGCGAGCACGAAGTCGGCCGGGAGCGGCGCGGCCCGCGCGTCAGCGTCCGAGCGGATCACGACCTCCGCCGGCCGGATCTCCACCACGCGGCTGCACCAGCGGGCCGCGATGCTCCCGTCCTTCACCCGGTTGGTGATGTCGGGGAGGATCCACGGCTTCACGCCCCGGTCGAACTCGCCGAGGAAGTGCACCAGCGTCACGCGCGCGCCGACCCGGTACAGCTCCAGCGCCGCCTCGACCGCGCTGTTGCCGCCGCCCACGACCACCACCCGCTGCTGCCAGTAGGGGTGCGCCTCGACGAAGAAATGCGACACATGCGGCAGATCCTCGCCCGGGACGCCGAGCGCGTTGGGAGATTCGAAGTAGCCCGTGGCATAGACCAGCCAGCGGGCCTGGACCACTTCGGGCTCCCGCTTGCCGGGATGCTGCGCCGCGATCTCGAAGCCGTCACGCAGCCGCGTCACCCGCCGCACCTCGTGGTATTGCCGCACGTCCAGCTCGAAGTACTCCGCCACCTTGCGGTAGTACGTGAGCGCCTCGCGCCGCGTGGGCTTCTCGGCCGCGGTGACGAACGGCACGCCGCCGATCTCCAGCTTGTCCGGCGTCGAGAAGAACGTCATGTACAGGGGATAGCGCATCAGGCTCGAGACGACGGGCCCCTTGTCGAACAACGAGGACGTGAGCCGCGCGCGCTTCGCCGCCACGCCTACCGCGAGGCCGCACGGACCGGCGCCGATTACCGCGAGATCGAGCATTGGTGTCGCGTTGGTGTCACGTCACTTCGATGATCTGGTCGCGGTGCGTGCCGACGCTCACGTACTGGATCGGCGCGTGCGCCAGGTCCTGCAGCCGGTCGAGGTAAGCCCGCGCCGGGGGCGGCAGGTCGGCGAGCCGGCGGACGTGGCTGAGCGACTTCTGCCAGCCGGGGAGCGACTCGTACACCGGCTCGACCCGGGCCAGCCGCTCGACTTCGGCGGGCATCGAGTCGAGCGGCTCGCCCCCCAGCCGGTAGCCGACGCCCACGGGGATCTCCGCGAACGAGTCGAGCACGTCCAGCTTCGTGACCGCGAGCCCGGTGAGACCGTTCACGCGCACGGCGTAGCGCACCACGACCGCGTCGAACCAGCCGCAGCGCCGCGGGCGCCCGGTCGTCGCGCCGAACTCGCCTCCCAGCTCGCGGATCCGCTCCGCCAGCGCCGGCTCCGCCTCGGTCGGGAGCGGCCCGTTGCCGACGCGCGTCGTATAGGCCTTCACGACCCCCAGGACGGCGTCGATCGCGGTCGGACCGATCCCGGCACCGACTGCCGCCCCCCCCGCGGTCGTATTGGAGGACGTCACGTACGGGTAGGTCCCATGGTCCACGTCGAGCAGGGCGCCCTGCGCGCCCTCGAGCAGCACCGACTCTCCCCGCTCCAGCGCTTCCCACACCACCCGCCCGGCGTCGACGGCGAGGGGGAGCAGCCGCGGCGCGAGCCGCTCGAGCAGGGCGATGTGCTCGCCCGCGTCGGCGCGCTCGCGCGCACCGAGGAGCCCGAGAAAGCCGTTCGCGGCCTCGACGCGCGCGCACACCAGCTCCTTCGCGCGCGCGAGGTTGCGCAGGTCGCCCACACGGATCCCGCGGCGGCCGTACTTGTCCTCGTACGTCGGGCCGATGCCGCGCCCCGTCGTGCCGATTTTTTCCTTCTGCTCGCGCGCCCGGTCGAGCAGCTTGTGGTACGGCAGCGTGAGGTGCGCCCGGTCGGAGACGTACAGCTTGTGGTCGGTGCGGATGCCGCGGGACGTCAGGGCGTCGAGCTCCGTGAAGAGCGTCTCGGGGTCGAGCACCACCCCGTTGCCGACGACGCACACGGCGCCCTGGATGACCCCGGAGGGGATCTGGTGCAGCACGAACTCGCCGGCCGCGGTGTGCACCGTGTGGCCCGCGTTCGCGCCGCCCTGGTAGCGCACGACGAGGTCGGCGCGCTCGGCGAGCACGTCGACGATCTTGCCCTTGCCCTCGTCGCCCCATTGGGCGCCGACGACCACGACGCAGTGGGTCTTCGGTCCGAACATGGCTCCTCAGCGCTCACCGCCAAAAAAAAGGCCCCGGCGGCGCGGGGCGTCGGTGCATCCTCCGAGGAAAACTATCATGCGGCGACGAGCCGCGCCACCCGCTCCCGGTCGGCCGGGACGACCGGCGCGAGAGGCGCGCGCACCGGCCCGCCGTACAGCCCCACCGCGTCCATGGCCGCCTTCACGCCGCCCGGCCCGAGCTTCCCCACGATCTCCTTGTCGAGCGGCACCAGCCGCTCCTGCAGCCGGCCGGCACGCTCGCGATCGCCGGCGCGGAACGCGGCGTGCAGCTCCACGCACGTGGCAGCGGCGAAGCACGCCGCCGCGAGGATCCCGCCGTCGCACCCCAGCTCGAGCGCCGCGTACAGGAGCGCGGCCGAGCCCACGAACACGGACCAGGCGGGCGCCGCGTCGCGATAGGCCGCGAGGTTCTTCGCGTCACCCGAGGAGTCCTTGACGCCGACGACGTTCGCGTGGACGGCGAGCTGTTGGAGCAGCCCCGCCGCGATCGGGAGATGCGTGTACTTCGGGATGTTGTACACGAGGACGGGGATGGGACTCGCGTCCGCGACGGCGCGGTAGTAGTCCGCGAGGCTCGCGGGCGAGACGGCGGCGGAGAAGTAGCCGGGCGGGCGCACGAGCACCGCGTCCGCTCCCTCCGCGGCGGCGGCGCGCGTCAAGAGCACCGCCTGACGCGTCGCTTCGGCGCCCGTCCCGGCGATCAGCCACGCGCGGTCCGGAAGCACCTCCCGCACCCACCCCACGAGGCGGCGCTGCTCCTCGGCGTCGAGCAGGGCCGACTCGCCCGTCGAGCCCGCGACCACGACGCCGGCCAGGCCGGCCGCGACCAGCCGCGAGACGTTCTGCCGCAAATGGACGGGGGCGACCTCGCCGGTGGCGCTGTCGAACGGCGTGGTGATCGGGGCGATCACCCCCGCGAGCTGCCGCTCGGTCACTGGCCCGGCAACGTGCCCGAGAGGCCGGAGGGGGAGGGGGAGGGGGGGGCGTCCGCCGGCGCGGCCGCCGGCGAGCGGCGCCGCAGCGCGCGCATCTGCAGCTCGAAGTCTGCGGGGTTCGTCGCCGCGCCGAGCGCGGCCTCGTACGCCACGACCCCTTCCGCCACGAGGTCCATCAGATGCTGATCGAAGGTCTGCATGCCGTACTGATCTCGGGCGATGCGGATGTAGTCGTGCAGCTGCGAGGTCCGGTCCGGGTCCTTGATCAGATCCCGCGCCGCGCCGGTGCAAATCAGGACCTCGACGACCGCCGTGCGTCCGCGTCCGTCGGCCCGCGGCAGCAGCCGCTGCGAGACCACCGCCTGGAGCGCCTCCGCCAGGCGCAGCCGTGCAATCTGCTGCTCCTCGCCGGGGAACATCGACACGATGCGGTTCACGGTGGTCACGGCGTCGGGGGTGTGCAGCGTCGAGATCACGAGGTGCCCCGTCTCGGCCGCCTTCATGGCCATGTCCATCGTCTCCGCGTCGCGCATCTCGCCGATGAGCACGACGTCGGGATCCTGGCGCAGCGCCGCGCGGAGCCCCGCACGGAAATCGTCCGTGTCGACGCCGATCTCGCGCTGCGTCACCGAGCAGTTGATGTCGCGGTGCAGGAACTCGATCGGGCTCTCGAGCGTCACGACGTGCTTGTGCTGCGTCTGGTTGATCTGGTTCACGAGCGCCGCCATCGTCGAGCTCTTTCCCGACCCCGTCACCCCGGTGACGAGGATCATCCCCCGCTCCGCCGACGCCACGGTCGTGAGGACCGGCGGCAGCTTCAGGGTCTCGAAGGTGGGGACGTCGAACGGGATGACGCGCATCACGATCATGAACGACGAGCGCTGCCGCAGGATGTTGACGCGGAACCGCCCGACCCCGGGCATCCCCCAGGAGCAGTCGTAGTCCCGGAGCTTGTCGAGCCGGCCGCGGTCTTCGTCGCTCGGGATCAGGTGCGCGGCGATGGCCTTCGTCTGCTCGGGCGTGAGGCGCTGCTT
Organism: Gemmatimonadales bacterium; assembly: GCA_036395195.1. GTDB lineage: Bacteria > Gemmatimonadota > Gemmatimonadetes > Gemmatimonadales > GWC2-71-9 > AG41. The sequence goes on from DASWDP010000125.1 coordinate 7,507, forward strand.
CGTGAGCGGGACGAGCTGCCCGTCGATGCGGGCCCGGAAGACGTCCCCGGCCTTGATGTGCAGGTCGGACGCCCCGCGGTCGATGGCGGCCTTGATGATCTGCTCGATGCCGCGCGGCTGCGCCGGGGCGCCGCTAGCGCGGCCGCTCTTGGGCTTCTCCTCCACTAGTATCCGGCCTCCGGGTCGACCGCGTTGGCGAGCGGGGACCCTGCAAGATAGCGCCTGATGTTCTCCACGATGAGAGCGGTCTCGCGCTCCCAGAAACGCGCCGTCACGGCGGCGACGTGCGGGCTCACGAGCACGCGCGGGTGCCGCCACAAGGGATGCTCCGCCGGCAACGGCTCCACCGCGAAGACGTCCAGCGCGGCGCCTCGGAGCCGAAAGGCGTCGAGCGCGTCAAGCAACGCGGTCTCGTCCAAGAGCGTCCCGCGAGAGACGTTCACGACGATGGCATCGTGCGGCAGGCGCTCCAGCACCGCCCGGCTCACGGCGCCGCGCGTGTCCGCCGTGTGGGGCGCGGCGATCACGAGACAGTCGCTTTCCGCGGCGAGCCGTGGCAGGTCGCCGGGCCCGCCGACCCAACCGACGCCCGCCGGCCCGCCGCGCTCCGGCCGCCGCCGCACCCCGGCCACGCGCATCCCGAGCGCCAGGCCCCGCCGGGCGACGGCGCTCCCGATGCCACCCAGGCCGAACACCCCCAGCCGGAGCTCGCCGAACTCGCGTACCGGGACCTCGAAGCCGGTGAAATCCGCCCACGCCCACCGGCCCGCCGCCTGGAACTCGCGCATGCGGTCGAGCCCGCGCGCGAAGTAGCCGATGGCGGTGAGCGTCCAGTCGGCGATCGGCTCGGCGTGGATGGCGGCCGAGTTCGTGAGCACGATTCCCGTCCCGGCGAGGTGCGGCAGGCTCGCGTCCACGCCCGCCATGCAGACGTGAACCCACCGGAGCGTGCCGCGCCCGGCCGCGACGACGCCCGCCGGCACCCCGTATCCCACGTAGATTTCAGACCCCCGGACAGCGGCCAGCGCTTCCGGACCGCCCGAGCCATCGGCCCCGGGGTCGCGGACTTCCACTAGCTCCCACGCGGGTCCCAGCGATGCGCGGAACGCCGCGACCGCGCTGGCCGGGACGCGCCACGCGGTCCGCGGTGAGGCGAGGTCGACGACGAGGCACCGGGTCACTCGCCCGTCGACACCGTCCGCACGCTGGGATGATGGAGCAGCGCGATCATCACCTCGTCGTGGAGCCGCTTCGGGCCCCGCAGCGTATAGTCGATCACCCAGTCGACGTTCTCGCGCCGACTCGCCTGCCGCTCGATTTCGAGCCCGGACCGGCGCACCACCTCTTCGAGGTCCTCCAGGACGGTCGGGTCCGGGCGGGCATGAATCGAGAGCCGGCCCTGCGTGGACTGCCGCCCGACGAACCGCTCGACGCGTCCCAGTCCCCGGAGGACCAGCAGGACGAGCAGCGTGGTGCCCGCCGCCTCCCAGTAGAATGCGGCGCCGAGGGCGACGCCGATCGCCGCGACGACCCAGATGGTGGCCGCGCTGGTGAGGCCCACGACCGCCCCGCGCGCGTGCAGGATCGTGCCCGCCCCGATGAAGCCCACTCCCGTCACGATCTGCGCCGCGACGCGCGTCGGGTCGGAGTTCCCCGAGGCCATCGTGATCGACAGCTTCGTGTAGAGCACCGAGCCGATGCAGATCAGGATGTTCGTCCGGAGGCCGGCCGGCTTGCCGCCGAGTTCCCGCTCGAGACCGATGGCGCCGCCGAACAGCGTCGCCAGGCAGAGCTGCAGGAACAGCTCCAACCGGAACATTTCGACCATCTGCGCGAGGAAATGCTGCATCAGGCCTCGGCTCCTTCCAGGAATCCCATCCGGCGCCGCACCTGGGTCATCGTGTGCGAGGCGAGGGCGCGCGCCTTCGCGGCACTCGCGCGCAGCACGTCGCGGACCTTGCGCGGCTCCGCCTGCAACGCGCGGGCCCGCTCGCGGATGGGGGTGAGCGCGGCTATCATATTGTCCGCCAGCACGCGCTTGCAGTCGAGACAGCCCCACCCCGCCGTGCGGCAGTTGTGCGCCACCAGCTTCACCGTGTCCGGCGGCGAGAAACCCTGGTGGATGGTGAAAATGTTGCAGATCTCCGGATTGCCCGGATCCTTCCGGGTGACGCGCGCCGGGTCGGTGGCGGCGGGCTTGAGCTTCTCCCAGATGGTCTCGGGCGTGTCGAAGAGGCTGATCGTGTTGCCGAGGCTCTTCGACATCTTGGCCTGGCCGTCGAGCCCCAGCACCCGCTTGGCGGTGGACAGCAGGGCCTGCGGCTCGGGGAAGGCGAACCCATTCCCGAACCGCGCGTTCCAGCGCCGCGCGATCTCCCGCATCAGCTCGAGGTGCTGGAGCTGGTCCTCGCCGACCGGGACGAGCGTCGCCTCATACAGGAGCACGTCGGCGGCCTGGAGCACGGGGTAGTTGAGCAGCCCCGCCGGCACGCTCTCCTGGCGCTGCGCCTTGTCCTTGAACTGGGTCTGGCGCTCGAGCTCGCCGAGCGGCGTCACCGTGGTGAGCAGCCAGTTGAGCTCCGCGTGCTCGGGAACGTGCGACTGGACGAACACGATCGCCCGCTCGGGGTCGAGCCCGACGGCGAGCAAGCTGATCGCCATGTCGAGCGTCCGCTGGGCCAGGCCCGCGGGCTCGTACGCCTGGGTGATCGCGTGCAGATCCACGACCGAGAAGAGGCAGTCGTGCTGGTGTTGCAGCTTGACCCAGTTCTGCACGGCTCCGAGGTAGTTGCCGATGTGCAGTTCGCCCGAGGGCTGGATGCCGGAGAAGACGCGCGCCATGGGCTCACAACCTACGCCGTTGGAGGTCGGCGCCGCAAGGTGCGAGAACTCAAAGACTTAGTCGATGTCGCCCGGCGCGCCGCCGGCCGCGCGGCGGGCCAGCTCCGCCGGCTCGTCCCCGCCGCGGCGAACGTCTGGGTGGAGAAATCGCGCCACGATTTCGTGACGGACGCCGACCGGAGCGCGGAGGCGTTGATTGCCGAGGCCCTGACGCGCGACGTCCCGGGCTCGACGGTCGTGGGTGAGGAGCTGTCCCCCGCGGCGGCGCGTTCGGGCAACGTGGTGTGGATCGTGGATCCGCTCGACGGCACGACGAACTTCCTCCACGGCTATCCGCAGTACGCCGTGTCGATCGGGGCACTGGTGGGCGGGGCGTTGGAGGTGGGCGTGGTGCACGACGTGGCGCGCGATCGGGTGTACTGGGGCGCGGCGGGGCTCGGCGCCTGGGAGGGGGAGAGGGAGGGGGAGGCGGAGCGGCGGCTGCGCGTCTCGGGGCTCACGGAGGCGCGGCACGCGCTCGTCGGCACCGGGTTCCCGTTCAAGCAGCTCCCCGTGCTGCGGCGCTACCTCGATCAGTTCGCCGCGGTGATGGGGGCCGCGAGCGGGATCCGGCGCGCCGGATCGGCGGCGCTCGACCTCACGGACGTCGCCGCCGGACGCTTCGACGCCTTCTGGGAGCTGACGCTCGCGCCGTGGGACGTCGCCGCCGGGGTCGTGCTCGTCCGCGAGGCGGGCGGGATCGTGACGACGGTCGACGGCTCGGCGGACGTGCTCGGGCACGGCTCGATCGTCGCCGGCAACCCGACGATGCACCGCTGGCTGCTGAACCTCCTGAGAGACGCGTGACGATGCCCGCCCCGCTCGTCGAGTGCGTTCCCAACTTTTCCGAGGGCCGTGACGCCGCGACGCTCGCCGCGCTCGAGCGCGCCATCACGGGCGTCCCCGCGGTGAAGCTGCTCGACGTCTCGGCCGACGCGGCGCACAATCGCTCGGTGTTCACCTTCGTCGCGCCCCCCGACGCGGCGCTCGAAGCGGCCCTGCGGGCCATGCGCGTGGCGACCGAGCGGATCGACCTCACCAGGCACCAGGGCGAGCACCCCCGCATGGGAGCGACCGACGTGGTGCCGTTCGTGCCGGTGCGGGACGCGACGATGGACGACTGCGTCGCGCTCGCCCGGCGCCTCGCCGAGCGCGTGGCGGCCGAGCTCGAGATCCCCGTGTACCTGTACGCCCGGGCCGCGACCCGCCCCGAGCGCGAGCGCCTGCCGGACATCCGCAAAGGCGAGTTCGAGGGGCTGCGCGGGCGCATCGGCACGGACCCCGGCGCGGACCCGGACTTCGGGCCCAGGCGCATCCACCCGACCGCGGGCGCGACGGCGATCGGAGCGCGGCCCTTCCTCGTCGCGTTCAACATCTACCTCGACACGAGCGACGTCGGGATCGCGAAGGAGGTCGCGAAACGGATCCGCACGTCGAGCGGCGGCCTGCCGGCGGTTCAGGCCTCCGGCTTCGCGGTCGGGGGGAAGGCGCAGGTCTCGATGAACCTGCTCGACATCGACGTGACGTCGCCCGCGACGGCGTTCGCGGCCGTCGAGACGGAGGCGCGGGCCCGCGGCGTGGGCATCCTCAGGAGCGAGGTGGTGGGCCTGATTCCGGAGCGCGGCGTGCTCGACGCCGGGGCCGCCGCCTTGAAGCTCGCCGACGCCGCCGACCACCTGCTCGAGGCGAAGATCCGGGCCGTCGACGGGGGGGGCCCCTCGCTCGACGGCTGGATCGAACAGCTGGCGGGGGGCACGCCGGTCCCGGGCGGCGGGAGCGCCGCGGCGCTCGCCGGGTCGCTCGCGGGCGCGCTGGTCGCGATGGTGGCCCGGCTCACGCTGGGCCGCAAGGCCTACGCCGGGGTCCAGGACCGGGCGGCCGTCGTCCTGCGCGAGGCCGACGCGCTGCGCGCCGAGCTGCGACGCCTCGTGGACGAAGACGCCGCGGCGTACGCGCGCGTGAGCGCTGCCTACAAGCTCGCCAAAGGCGACCCGGGCCGGGCACGCGCCGTCGACGAAGCACTGGTGGGCGCGGCGCAAGCCCCGATCGAGGTCGCCCGCCGGGCCGCCCGGCTGGTGGCGCTCGCCCGGGAGATCGGGACGATCGGCAACAAGAACGCCCGCTCGGACGCCAAGGTGGCCGAGGGGCTCGCGCAGGCGGCCCTCGCGGGCGCGGCGGAGAACGTCAGGGTGAACGTGGCGTCACTCTCCAACCCGGCGCTCGGAAAGAGCCTGCTGGACGAAGCCGGGCGGCTCGCCGGCGTCGTCTAGGCCGGTACCTGCGGCAGGTCCTTCATCGCTTCCTCGACCAGCTCGGCCGGGTACTCGTAGTCTTCGAGCTTCCCCTGATGGTAGGCCTCGTAGGCCGCCATGTCGAAGTGCCCGTGCCCGGACAGGTTGAAGGCGATGACGCGCCGCGTGCCCTCGCGCTTGCACCGGAGCGCCTCGTCGATCGCGACGCGGATCGCGTGCGCCGCCTCGGGGGCCGGGATGATCCCCTCCGCGCGGGAGAACTGGACCGCGGCATCGAACGTCGCGAGTTGCTTCACGGCGCGGGCCTCGATGTGGCCGCTCGCCACCAGGGCGCTGACGCTCGGCGCCATGCCGTGGTAGCGCAGCCCCCCCGCGTGGATGCCGGGGGGCATGAAGGTGTGGCCGAGCGTGTGCATCTTGACGATCGGCGCCGTCGCCGCGCTGTCGCCGTAGTCGAAGGTGTACTTGCCCTTCGTGAGGGACGGGCACGATGCCGGCTCGACGGCGATGACGTTTGTCGTGCTGCCTTCCATGAGATTCTTGTGCAGAAACGGGAACGCGAAGCCGCCGAAGTTGGAGCCGCCGCCCGCGCAGCCGATCACGATGTCGGGGTACTCGCCCGCCAGCGCCAGCTGCTCGAGCGCCTCGAGCCCGATCACGCTCTGGTGCATCAACACGAAGCTCAGCACCGAGCCGAGGCTGTACTTCTTGCGCCCGCCGCTCGTGGCCGCGGCTTCCACGGCCTCCGAGATGGCGATGCCGAGAGAGCCGTTGGACGCCGGGTCCCCGGCGAGCACCCGCCGGCCGTACTGCGTGCGGTCGGTCGGGCTGGCGTAGACGGTGGCCCCGTAGTTCTCCATGATGATGCGCCGGTAGGGCTTCTGGTGGTACGATACCTTCACCATGAAGACCTCGAGGTCGATGCCGAAGAAGGTGCACGCCATCGCGAGCGCGCTCCCCCACTGTCCCGCGCCGGTCTCCGTGGTGAGCGCCTTCACGCCCTCCTGCTTGCAGTAGAACGCCTGGGCGACGGCCGTGTTGGGCTTGTGCGACCCGACCGGCGAGACGCCCTCGTACTTGTAGTAGATGTGGGCCGGTGTATCGAGCGCCTGCTCGAGGCGGACAGCGCGATGGAGCGGTGTGGGGCGCCACAGCCGGTACACTTCCCGCACCGGCTCCGGGATCTCGATCCAGCGCTCCGGGCTCACCGCCTGCATGATGAGGCCCATCGGGAACAGCACGGAGAGGAAGTCCGGGGTGACGGGCTCCTTGGTGCCCGGATGCAGCACCGGCGCCGGCGGCACGGGCAGGTCCGGCGTGATGTTGTACCACGCCTTGGGAAGGCGCGACTCGTCGAGCAGGAATTTGTGCTGGGTCATGCGTCCCCCTGCGTCAGGATCCGCGGCGGGCCCCCGTTCTCGACGATCGCCACGGTGTGCTCGAAGTGCGCGGACAGCGACCCGTCGTCCGTCACCACCGTCCACTTGTCGTCGAGGGTCCGGATCTCGGGGCCGCCGACGTTCACCATCGGCTCGATGGCGATCGTCATCCCGGGCGCGAGCCGCGGCCCGCGGTGCGGCTTGCCGTAGTTCGGCACCTGGGGGTCCTCGTGAAACGAGGCCCCGATGCCGTGCCCCACCAACTCGCGCACCACGGAGTACCCCGCCGCTTCCGCGACCCGCTGCACGGCGTGCCCGATGTCGCCCACGTGATTGCCCGCGCGGGCCTGCGCGACGCCCGCCGCCAGCGCTTCCCGGGTGACCGCGAGCAGCCGCTCCGCCTCGGGGCTCGCCTTCCCTGCGGGGAAGGTGGCGGCGGAGTCCGCGTGCAGCCCCTCGAGCCAGACCCCGACGTCCACGCTCAGCAGATCCCCCTCCCGGAGCACCCGCTTCGGGGACGGGATGCCGTGCACCACCTCGCTGTTGATCGAGGTGCAGAGTGTGGCGGGGAAGTCGTACAATCCCTTGAACGAGGGTCGGGCGCCGGGGTGCGACCGGATGAAGTCTTCGGCGAGGCGGTCGAGCTCTGCGGTGGTGACGCCGGGGCGCACGTGCCTCGCGACCAGCGCGAGCGTGGCCGCGACGATGCGCCCGGCCGCCGCCATCGTCTCGATCTCGCGCGGCGACTTGATGGTGATCATCGCCCGATGATGCGCTTGATCTCCGTCGCGATGTCGTCGATCGTGCCGCTGCCCGGGACGCGGCGCACGATGCCGCGCTGCGAGTAGTGGGCGATGAGCGGGGCGGTGTCGCGCTGGTACACTTGGAGCCGGGTCTTGATGGCCTCCGGCGTGTCGTCGGAGCGGCCCTCCTGGGTCGCCCGGCCCATCATGCGGCGGACCAGCTCCTCCTCGGGCACGTCGAGCAGCAGGATGTGGTTGAGGCGCTGCCCGCGCTCGCCCAGGGTGCGGTCCACGAGCTCCGCCTGGGCGGCGGTGCGCGGGAAGCCGTCGAGCACGGCGCCCTGGTTCGCCTCGGGCTTCGCGAGCTCTTCCTTGATCAGGCTGAGGATGACGGTGTCGGGAACGAGCTTGCCGTCGTCCATGTAGCGCTTGGCCTCGCGGCCGAGCGGCGTGCCCTCCTTGACCGCGGCGCGCAGCAGGTCGCCGGTCGTGATCTTGGGGAGATTCAGCCGCTCGGCGAGGATCTTGCCCTGGGTGCCCTTGCCCGAGCCCGGCGCGCCTAAGAGGAGGATGAACACCGCACGCCTACATGTAGCGCTGGCGACCGCGGAACTTGACCCGCCCTTCCTTCATGAACCCGTCGTAATGACGCAGCAGGAGGTGCTGTTGCACCTGCTGCACCGTGTCGAGCGCGACGCCCACGACGATCAGCAGCGCCGTGCCGCCGAACCCGAACGGCATGTTGAGGATGTTCGACACCACGATCGGAAGCAACGCCACGATCGTCAGGAAGATCGCGCCCGGGAGCGTGATGCGCGACAGCACCTCGTCGATGTAGTCCGCCGTGGCGGCGCCGGGCTTCACCCCGGGGATGAACCCGCCCTGCTTCTTGAGGTTCTCCGCCAGGTCCACCGGGTTGAAGATGATCGACGTGTAGAAGTAGGCGAAGAAAATGATCAGGATCGCGCTCGAGACGAGGTACACGGGCGACGTGACGCTGAAGTACTCCGCCAGATGCTTCAGCGTCTGGTTGCCGCTGAACGACGCGATCGTGCCCGGCACGATGATGAGCGACTGCGCGAAGATGATCGGCATCACGCCCGAGGAATTGATGCGGAGCGGGATGAACGTCTTCTGCCCCTCGCGGATGCGCCCGCGGCCCATGACCTTGCGCGGGATCTGGATCGGGATGCGCCGCGCCGCCACCGTCACCGCCACCGTGCCCATCACGACGAGCACCATGACCACGAGCACGACCAGCAGCTTCGGGAACGTGAGCGCGTGCGCCTTGAGGGCTTCCATGGTGCGGAGCATCTCCGGCCAGATCCGCTCGATGATCGAGAAGAAGATGAGCAGGCTCATCCCGTTCCCGATGCCGCGTTCGGTGATCTGCTCCCCGAGCCACATGATGAAGACGCCGCCCGTGGTGAGCGTCAGCACGGTCGTCATCCGGAAGCCCCACCCGGCGTGCGCCACCGCGCCGGGCAGCTGCTCGGTGAACAGCGCGAAGCCGTAGGCCTGGAACAGGCACAGCAGCACGGTGAGGTAGCGGGTCCACTGCGTGAGCTTTTTCCGCCCCTCCTCGTCGCGCTGCATCTTCTCGATCATCGGAAACACCGGCCCGGCGAGCTGGAACACGATGCTCGCCGAGATGTAAGGCATGATCCCGAGCGCGAACACGGTGGCGCGCGAGAAGCCGCCGCCGGCGAACAAATCGTACAGGCTGAACAGGGTGCCCTGGCCCTGGTTCCGCAGGAAATCGGCGAGCGCCTGGACGTTCACACCGGGCGTCGCGATGTGCGCCCCGACGCGGTAGATGAGGAGGCAGAGGAGCGTGAAGAGGATCTTCTCCTTCAGCTCCGGGACCTTGAAGAGATTCGGAATCTGGGGCGCGGTCATCGGATCAGCTCGCGATCGTTCCGCCCGCCTGCTCGATCTTCGCGCGCGCGGAGGCGGACAGCGTCACGCCCTTGATGCTGAACTTGCGCCGCACGTCGCCCATGCCGAGCAGCTTGATCGGGTGATCCGGCCGGCGCACGAGCCCCGCCCCGAACAGCGTCTCGGGCGTCACCTCCACGCCTTCGGCGAGCCGATCCAGGTGCCGGACGTTGACCACCTGGGCCGCCTGCTTGAAGGGGTTGGTGAAGCCCCGCTTCGGGATGCGCCGGATGAGCGGCATCTGCCCGCCCTCGAACCCGGGGCGCGTCTGGCCGCCCGAGCGCGCCGTCTGACCCTTGCCGCCGCGGCCCGCCGTCTTGCCGATCCCGGAGCCCGGCCCGCGCCCCTTGCGGATGCGGGCGCGGTGCGACCCGCGCGGCGGTTTGAGGCTCGACAGCGTGACGCGCGCCGGCTCGCCCTGCGCGGCCTTGGCCCGCGCCCGCGGCTTCCTGGTCACCTTCGCCTTCGGCATCGCTTACTCCCCCTCCCCGCCCTTGGTGGGCGTCACCTCGACGAGGTGGCGCACCTGATACAGCATACCCCGGAGCGCCCGGTGGTCCCGCTTCACCACGGCGCCCTGATGGTGCTTGAGCCCCAGCGCCGCGAGCGTGCGCCGCTCCGACGCCGGCCGGCCGATCCCGGAGCGCACCTGGCGGATCCGGAGCTGGCCTTTACCGACGGGCGGCAGTGCCCGGTCGCGTCCCGGCTTGCGCTTGCGGTACTTCCGGGTCGGCGGCTTCCTAGCCATGCGCCGCCTCCTGCCGCGCCCGATAGTGGATCGCCTCGAGCTCGACGCCCCGCTCCTTCGCGACGCGCCGCGCCGTGGTGAGGTGCTGCAACGCTTCCATCGTGGCGCGCACCATGTTGTGCGGGTTGGTGGAGCCGAGGCTCTTGGTCAGGATGTCCCGCACGCCGGCGCATTCGAGCACCGCGCGCACCGGACCGCCCGCGATCACGCCGGTGCCCGACGCCGCGGGCTTGAGCAGCACCCGCCCCGCGCCGTGGTGGCCCACGATCTCGTGCGGGATGGTGGTGCCGGTGAGCGGCACGTCCACCATGCGGCGGCGGGCGGCCTCGACCGCCTTGCGCACCGCCTCGCTGACCTCGTTCGCCTTGCCCGTGGCGATGCCGACCTTGCCCTGGCCGTCGCCAACGGCCACGAGCGCGTTGAACCCGAAGCGCCGGCCGCCCTTCACGACCTTCGCCACGCGGTTGATCGAGATGACGTTCTCGACGAGGCCGTCGCCTTCGCGCTGCCGCTCGCTGGAGTCGCGGCGCTCGCCGCCCCGGCCGCGCCCGCCGCGCCCCCGCCCGCGCCCGCGTCCCCCCCCCCGGTCCTGGCCGCCGCCCCCCCCGCCCCCGCCGCCCCCACCGGCCGGCCGCGGTTCAGCTGCCAGCTCCGTTCCGCCCGCGTGGGCGGTCTCCGGCTCGCGCGTCACGCCCGTCTCCGGCGTGGGGGTGCCAGCTCCCGGCTCCTGTCTCTGTTCGTCGGCCATTAGAACTCCAATCCGCCTTTGCGGGCGCCGTCGGCCACCGCCTTGACGCGCCCGTGGTACTGGTATCCGCCGCGGTCGAAGATCACCTTGGTGATCCCCTTCGCCTTCGCGCGACCGGCGATCAGCCGGCCCAGCGCGAAGCTGCGCGCGGTCTTGCCCTTGCCGTCGAGCTCCAACCCTTCCGACGTATCGGCGGCGCCCACCAGGGTGATCCCGCGGGTGTCGTCCACGACCTGGGCGTAGATGTGCTTCGAGGAGCGGAACACCACGAGCCGCGGCCGCTCCGCCGTGCCCGACACCTTCTTGCGGACCCGCAGGTGCCGCCGGTAGCGCTGGTGCTCGCGCGTCTTGATGTTGTGAATGGATCGCATGGCTTATTTCGCCGCCTGGGCGGTCTTGCCGGCCTTGCGCCGCACCTGCTCGCCGACGTAGCGGACGCCCTTGCCCTTGTACGGCTCGGGCGGCCGGATGGCGCGCAGCTCCGCCGCCACCTGCCCCACGAGCTCCTTGTCCACCCCTTCGACCTTCACGATCACGTTGTTGTCCACCGAGATCTTGATCCCCTGGGGTGCGTGGTACGGCACCGGATGGGAGAATCCCACGACCAGTTGCACGCCGAACGGCTTGGGCTCGGCCTTGTAGCCCACGCCCTGGATCTCGAGCGACTTGGCGAACCCCTTGGTGACGCCGTCCACCATGTTGGCGATCAGCGTGCGCGTCAGGCCGTGCAGCGCCTTGTGCCGGTTCTCGTCCGACGGGCGGCGCACGATGACCGCGTTGTCCTCGAGCGCGAGCGCGAGCTCCGGGTGGACGGTACGGGCGATCTCGCCCTTCGGGCCCTTCACGGTGATCCGCTGCCCGTCGAGCTGGACGGTGACGCCCTTGGGCAGGGGGACCGGCTTCTTGCCGATGCGCGACATGGGACGGCCTCCTACCAGATCACCGCGAGCAGCTCGCCGCCCACGCGGGCGGTGCGGGCCTCGCGGTCCGACATCACGCCCTGGGGCGTCGAGAGGATCGCCATCCCCAGGCCGTTCTTCACCCGGGGGATCTCGCGCGCCTTCACGTAGCGCCGCAGCCCCGGCGCGGAGACGCGCTGGAGCTCGCGGATGACGGGGGCATCGTTGTGGTACTTGAGGTAGAGCCGCAGCAGCCCGTGACGCCCATCGTCCAGCACCTTGAAGTCCTGGATGTAGTGGTTGTCGCGGAGGATCCGCGCGATCTCGACCTTCAACTTCGACACCGGCATGTCCACCCGGCGGTGCCCCGCCTGGCACGCGTTGCGCACGCGGGTCAGCATGTCGGCGACGGGATCAGTCACGCTCATCTCGCCTTCCGTCCTTTACCAACTGGCCTTGCGCACGCCGGGAATCTCCCCGCGTAACGCGAGCTCGCGGAAACAGATGCGACACAGCTTGAACTTGCGGAGCGTCCCTCGGCTGCGGCCGCAGCGCTGGCACCGGTAGTAGCCGCGCACACGGAACTTCGGCTTCCGCTTGACCTTCTCGATCCAACTCTTCTTCGCCATCCCGATGGTCTCCTAGGCGACCGCAACGGGGGCTTCGCCCCGGAACGGCATGCCGAACTCGCGCAGCAGGGCCAGGGCGGTGTCGTCCCGGCCGGCGCTCGTCACGAACGTGATATCCATCCCGTGGATCCGCTCGACCTTGTCGTAGTCGATCTCGGGGAAGATCATCTGCTCCTTGATGCCGATCGTGTAGTTGCCCCGGCCGTCGAAGCTGTCGGTCGGGAGCCCGCGGAAGTCGCGCATACGCGGCACCGCGATGCTGATGAACCGGTCCAGGAACTCGTACATCCGGGCTCCGCGCAGCGTGACCGCGCACCCGATCGGCATCCCCTGCCGCAGGTTGAAGTTCGCGATCGACTTCTTGGCGCGCGTCACGACCGGGTGCTGGCCGGTGACGGCGGCGAGCTCCGCCACCGCCGCCTCCAGCCCCTTGGGGTTCTTGGGAGCGTCGCCCATCCCCACGTTCAGCACGATCTTCACGAGCTTCGGAAGCTCGTGCGGGTTCTTGAACCCGAACTGCTGGGTGAGCTTGGGCCGTACCCGCTGCTCGTAATGGTCGAGCAGCCGGGCTCGCGGCGCGGGCTCGGGGGGCGGGCCTTCCGGCTCAGCGGGGGCCGCCGGGCCCTCGGCCGGCTTCTTGCCCTTCTTCTCCTTCTTGGGTTCCTTGGCCCGCGGGACCGCGGCGGGGGCAGCCGTGTCCCCCCGGGGCGTGGCCCCGGGGTTGGGGGTGCCCTCCTCGGGCTTCTTTTCCGTCTCGTCGGCCATAGCTACCTCACCCGCGGGATCGGCTGGCCGGACTTGACCGCGATCCGCTCCACCGTTCCGTCCTTGTCCCGGTGCCGCCGCACGCGCGTCGGCTCGCCCGACTTGGGGTCGAGCAGCATGACGTTCGACGCCGCGATCGGCGCGGGGAACTCGATGATCCCGCTCTCCTCGTTCGGCGTGGCGGCGCGTTTGTGCTTCTTCACGACGTTGACCCCCTCCACCACGACCCGGTACTTCTTGGGCTCGACGCGGAGGACCTTGCCTTCCTTGCCCCGGTGCTCGCCCGAGATCACGCGGACCGTGTCGCCCTTGGCGATGTGCAGCTTGTGGCGCTCGGGCTCGCGGGATTCGGCGCGCCGGCGCCGGCTCTTCTTGTAGACGAGCGGCTTCATCTCAGATGACCTCCGGGGCGAGCGACACGATCTTCATGAACTTCTTCTCGCGCAGTTCCCGGCCCACGGGCCCGAAGATGCGCGTGGCCCGCGGCTCGCCCTGGTCGGTGATGAGCACGGCGGCGTTCTCGTCGAACCGGATGTAGGAGCCGTCCTTGCGCCGCGTCTCCTTGGCCGTGCGGACGATGACCGCCTTCACCACCTCGCCCTTCTTGATCTGGCCGGTGGGGATCGCGTCCTTGATCGTGACCACGACGATGTCCCCGACCCCGCCGTAGCGGCGCTTGGACCCGCCGAGCACGCGGATCACGAGCGCGCTGCGGGCTCCCGAGTTGTCCGCGATCTTGACAATCGATTCCTGCTGGATCACGGTCGTCTCCCCTTACCGCGCGCGCTCGAGGATCTCGACCACGCGCCAGCGCTTGGTCTTCGAGAGCGGCCGCGTCTCGACGATGCGCACGGTGTCGCCGGCCTTCGCGCCCTTCTCGTTGTGGGCCGCGACCTGCTTGGTGCGGACCACCTGCTTGCCGTAGAAGGCGTGCGCGAACCGGCGCACCAGCGAGACCGTGACGGTCTTCGTCATCTTGTCGCTCACCACCACCCCGGTGCGAACCTTGCGCCGCCCCCTCATGCCTGCTTCCTCTCCCGCAGAATGGTCTTGATCCGCGCGATGTCGCGCCGCATGGCCCGGAACTGGAGCGGGTTCGCGATCGCCTCGGTGCCGCGGCGGAACGCCAGCCGGAAACGCTCCTCCACGAGCACCGCGAGCTTCTGCTCCAGCTCCTCGGTCTTCAGCTCCCGCAGCTGCTCGGGCTTCTGCCTGGCCATGCTAGCGCTCCTCCCGCTTCACGAACTTCGACTTGATCGACAGCTTGGCCGCGGCGAGCGCCAGCGCCTGGCGCGCCAGGTCCTCGGCGATCCCCTCCACCTCGAACATCACCCGCCCCGGCTTCACCACGGCCACCCAGCCCTCGGGGTTCCCCTTCCCCTTCCCCATCCGCGTCTCGGCCGGCTTCTTGGTGATCGGCTTGTCGGGGAACAGCCGGATCCAGACCTTGCCGCCGCGCTTCATCTCGCGCGTGAGCGCCACGCGCGACGCCTCGATCTGCCGGTTGGTGATCCACCCCGGCTCGAGCGCCATCAGCCCGTAATGGCCGAACGCGACGGTGTTGCCCCGCGTCGCCATCCCCTTGGTGCGGCCCTTGAACCGCTTGCGAAACTTGACGCGCTTCGGTGCGAGCATGGCCCCCTCAAACGCCTGTCGAGTAGGTGCGGCCGTGGAGATCTTCGGTGCGCTCGCCTTTGAAGATCCACACCTTCACCCCGATGGTGCCGTACGTCGTCTTGGCGGTCGAAAGCGCGTAGTCCACGTCGGCGCGCAGCGTGTGCAGCGGCACCCGCCCCTCGTGGTAGCCCTCGGTCCGCGCGATCTCGGCGCCGCCCAGGCGGCCCGCCGTCTTGATCTTGATCCCCTGCGCCCCCATCCGCATCGCGCTCTGCACCGCCCGCTTCATCGCGCGGCGGAACGAGATGCGCTGCGTGAGCTGGTGCGCCACGCTGTCCGCCACGAGCTGGGCGTCGAGCTCCGGCCGCTTGATCTCCTCGACGTTGATGCCGACCTCCTTGCCCGTCAGCTGAGCCAGCTCGTCGCGCAGCTTGTCGACTTCGGCGCCCCGCTTCCCGATCACCACGCCCGGCCGCCCGGTGTGCACCGTGACGGTCACCTTCCCGGGCTTGCGCTCGATGTGCACGTCCGCGATGGCGGCGTGGCTGAGCCGGGTTTTCAGGTACTTCCGGATCAGCTCGTCTTCCTTCAGGAGCTCGGGGAAGTCGCGGCGCGCGTAGTAGCGCGAGCGCCACTGCTTGACGATCCCGAGCCGGAACCCGTAGGGATGCGTTTTCTGGCCCACTTACTTCCCCTCTTTCTTCTTGGACCGCGACTTGGATGTCCGGGCCTTGGCCTTGGTGCGCTTGCCCTTCGCGGCGCCTTTCGCCGTCCGCTTGCCCTTCGCGGGGGCCTTCGGCGCCGCCTTCACCTCGGTCCCCGCCCTGACGGGCGGGGCTACGGCCGCCCCGTCCTCCGCCGTCACGTGGATCTCCACGTGGCTGGTGCGCTTCAAAATCGGCGTCGCGCGGCCCATGGCCGCCGCGGTGAAGCGCTTGAGCGTCGGCCCCTCGTTCACGACGGCGTAGCGGACGCGCAGGCGGTCGGCGTCGAACGCAGCGTTCTGGCGCTGCGCCTGCTGCTGGGCGTTCGCCACGGCCGACTTGAGCACCTTGTGGATCTGCTTCGCGGCCAGCTTCTTCGAGAACCGGAGAATGGCGTACGCCTCCGGCACCGCCCGGCCGCGGATCTGATCGATGACGAGGCGCATCTTCCGCGCCGACTGGCGCACGGTGCGCTGAATCGCCCGGGCTTCCATACGGTTAGGCCTTGGCCGCCGGCGGCGCCGCCGCCGCCTCGGCCTCTTCCCGCTCCTGCGCCGAGCCCTTGGCGGAGTGCCCGCGGAACAGCCGCGTGGCCGCGAACTCGCCGAGCTTGTGGCCCACCATGTTCTCGGTGATGTACACCGGGATGAACTTGTTCCCGTTGTGCACCGCGAGCGTGTGGCCGACGAAGTCGGGCGTGATGGTGCTGCGCCGCGACCAGGTCTTGAAGACCTTCTTCTCGTTCTTCTCGTTCAGGGCCTGGATCTTCACGAGGAGCGACGGCTCCACGTAGGGGCCCTTCTTAACACTCCGTCCCATGCCTAGGCTCCGTTCCCAATGCGGAATGTGGAATTCGGAATGCGGAATTGCAGCGCGCGCTTCGAGCCTGGCACTTCGATTCCGCATTCGACATTCCGCATTCCGCATTTCATTGCGTTGCCTTCCCCCGTTTCCGTCCCCGCACGATGAGTTTCGTCGACGGCTTCTTCTTGTGCCGCGTCTTCTTCCCCTCGACCTTGCCCCAGGGCGACGTCGGCGGCCGGCCGCCCGAGGTCTTCCCCTCGCCGCCGCCCAGCGGGTGGTCCACCGGGTTCATGGCCACGCCGCGCACGCGGGGCATGCGCCCGAGCCAGCGGGTCTTGCCCGCCTTGCCGACCGACAGCAGCTCGTGCTCGGCGTTCGAGACTTCCCCGACCGTCGCGAGGCACTCCCCGCGCACCATCCGCATCTCGGTCGAGCGCAGCCGCAGCGTCACGTAGTTCCCTTCCTTGGCCACCACCTGCACGCCCGTGCCCGCCGAGCGGGCCAGCTGGCCGCCGCGCCCGATCTTGAGCTCGACGTTGTGCACCGTCGTGCCGAGCGGGATCTCGAACAGCGGCATCGCGTTCCCGACGCGGATGTCCGAGCCGGGGCCCGAGACCACCGTGTCACCCACGGCGAGCCCCTTGGGCGCGACGATGTAGCGCTTCTCGCCGTCCGCGTAGAACAGCAGCGCGATACGCGCGGTCCGGTTCGGATCGTATTCGATCGCCGCCACCTTTGCCGGCACGCCGAACTTGTCGCGCCGGAAGTCGATGCGGCGATACTGCCGCTTGTGGCCGCCGCCGCGATACCGGGCCGTGATGTGGCCCTTGTTGTTGCGGCCGCCGGTGCGCCGCTTCGGCTCGAGCAGCGACTTCTCGGGGGTCGTCTTCGTGATCCCCTCGAAGTCCGACACCGAGCGGAACCGCGTGGCCGGGGTCACCGGCTTGAACTGTCGGATGCCCATATCAGCCCTCGAACACGGCGATGGCGTCGCCCTCTTTGAGGGTCACGATCGCCTTCTTCCAGGACGGCCGCCGGCCGACGTTGCGGCCCATGGTGCGGCGCTTGGCGCGCACCACCATGGTGCGCACGTCGGTCACGCTGACCTTGAACAACGCCTCGATCGCCGAGCGGATCTGCGGCTTTGTGGCGTCGGGGTGCACCCGGAACGCGTACTCCTTGTGGGCCTGGTAGGCGGCCGAGGACTTCTCGGTCACCACCGGCCCCACGATCGTGCGGTGCAGCTCAGGCATCCTCGGCCCCCTCCTCCTCCGCCTTCTCGGGCGCCTCGCCCAGCGCGGGCAGCTCGACGACCACCGCGTCGGACCACAGGATCTCGTACGCGGTCGCGTCGGCGAACCGCATCACGCGCACCTTCGGGATGTTGCGGCCCGAGAGGTACACGTTGTGCGCGTGGGCGGCCCCGGCTGTCAGGACGAGCACCTTCTTCTCCGCCACCTCGAGCTTGGCGAGCAGCTCGGCGAGCGTCTTGGTCTTCGGCTTCTCGTACTCGAGCGGGTCCACCACGAACAGCGCCCCCTCGCGCGCCCGCGCGTTCAACGCCGACTTCTTCGCGAGCTGGCGGATCTTCTTGGGGATCCCCAGCCGATAGTCCCGCGGGTGCGGCCCGAACACGATGCCGCCGTGCCGCCAGTGCGGGGCCCGGGTCGAACCCTGCCGCGCCCGGCCGGTGCCCTTCTGGCGCCACGGCTTCTGGTTGCCGCCCGAGACCTCGCTTCGGGTCTTGGTGTCGTGCGTCCCCTGGCGCTGATTCGCGAGGTAGGTGACCACGGCGCGGTGCAGCGCGTGCTCGTTCACCGTGCCGTCGAACAGCGCGGCCGGCAGGCGCACCGCCTTCTTTTTCGCGCCGGCGGCGGAGTAGTGCGGCGCCTCAAGCATGGCGGCTCCGCCCTCCCTGCTTGCGAACGGTGAGCAGGCCGTTCATCGGCCCCGGCACCGCGCCGCGCAGGAACAGCAGGTTCCGCTCGGCGTCCACCTTCACGACCTTCAGGCCGAGCTCCGTGAAGCGCCGCGCCCCCATGTGGCCGGGCATCCGCTTCCCCTTGATGATGCGCGACGGGTCGGTTCCGGGGGCGATCGAGCCGGGCTTGCGGTGCCGCGTGTTGCCATGGGTCTCGGGCCCGCCACCGAAGTGGTGGCGGTGCACCACGCCCTGGAAGCCGCGCCCCTTGGTCACGCCCGTGACCTTCACCAGGTCGCCCGCAGTGAAGATCGCCACGGTCACGCGCTCCCCGGGCTTCGGGGGCTCGCCCCCCGCCGCCACCGGGAAGCTCTGGAGCACGCGCGGCGCCTGCTCCAGCGCCGCGGGCTTCACGTGGCCCGCCAGCGCCTTCGCGGTCCGCTTCGGCTTCTTCGCGCCAAAGCCGAGCTGCGCCTGGCTGCCCACCACCTGGACCACGGGGCAGGGGCCCGCCTCGATCACCGTAACGGGCACGTGCGTGCCCTGCTCGTCGAACACGCGGGTCATGCCGAGTTTTCTGCCGATCAGTCCGGTCATTACGGTCGTCCGTTGTCCGTCATCCGTTGTCCGTTACTGCACTTTGATTTCGACATCGACGCCCGCCGGCAGATCGAGCTTGGTCAGGGCATCGATGGTCTGGGACCGCGTATCCAGAATATCGATCAGCCGCTTGTGCGTCTTCAGCTCGAACTGCTCGCGGCTCTTCTTGTCGATGTGCGGGCTGCGGAGCACCGTCCACAGCTGCCGTTTGGTCGGCAGGGGAATGGGCCCCGAGACCTGCGCGCCGGTCTTCTCGGCGGTGCGCACGATGTCGGCCGCGGCCTGATCGATCAGGGCGTGGTCGAACGCTTTGAGCCGGATACGGATCTTGCCCGCCATAGAGTCCTCGCTACTTCAGGATCTTGGTGACCACGCCGGCGCCGACGGTGCGGCCGCCTTCGCGGATCGCGAACCGCAGCTGCTCCTCCATCGCGATCGGCGTGATCAGCTCGATCGTCATCTTCGTGTTGTCCCCCGGCATCACCATCTCCACCCCCGCCGGCAGCTCCACCGTCCCCGTCACGTCCGTCGTCCGCAGGTAAAACTGCGGC
>DASWDP010000126.1:0-12340 GCA_036395195.1 Gemmatimonadales bacterium
ACCATCGTGTCGCCGTGCCCGCCGAGCACCATCGCCTGAATGTCCTCGACGGAGGCGTCGAGCGCGTCGGCGAGGAACGCACGGTAGCGCGCCGTGTCGAGCGCGCCCGCCATCCCGAGCACCCGCTCGCGCGGGAAGCCGGTGACCTGCTTGGTCACCCAGCACATCACGTCGAGCGGATTCGAGACCACGACGACGATCGCGTCGGGGCAGTGCTGTTTGATCTGCTGCGAGACCTGCTTCACGATGTCGGCGTTGGTGCGCACCAGGTCGTCGCGGCCCATCCCGGGCTTGCGCGCGATCCCGGCGGTGACCACGACGATCTCGCTCCCCGCCGCCGGCCCGTAATCGTTCGCGCCGACGATCCGGGTATCGAATCCCTCGATGGGCGCCGACTCCCACTGGTCGAGCGCCTTCCCCTGCGGCACGCCGTCGATCACGTCCACGAGGACGACGGTGCGGGCGAGCTCTTTCTCGGCGAGCCGCTGGGCGGCCGTGGCGCCGACGTTGCCGGCGCCGACGACGGTGATCTTGTTCATCATGGGGAGTAAAGCTACGGAATCGTTCCCCCTCTCCACAACGTGGAGAGGGGGTCAGGGGGTGAGGTCACCCGCCCCGCGTGTGCATCTCCCGGTGCGGGTCGGCGCGCAGCGAGTCGATCCGATACAGCGCGCCGCGGTCGGCAAGGGCGAGGCGCTGCTCGGCGCCGCGGTCGGCGCGGCCCTGCCACGTCTCCCGGATGAGCGCCGCCAGCTCCGCGTCGCCCGCGCCCCGGCGCAGCAGGTCGCGCAGATCGACCCCGCGCTCCGCGTAGAGGCACAGGAACCAGGTGCCGTCGGCCGTCACGCGGCTGCGGTCGCAGCTCCGGCAGAACGGCGCCGTCGTCGAGGCGATGATCCCGAAGGTCGTCCCGTCGGGCAGCCGGAATCGGTCGGCCGGCGCGTGCGGATCGCCCGCGACCGGCTCGATGCGGCCGTAGCGGCGCCCCAGCGTCTCGAGCATCTCGCGCTGCGACACCACCTGGTCCATCGACCAGCGCGTGGCGCCCCCTACGTCCATGTACTCGATGAAGCGCACCTCGGCGTCGCGCGCGCGGGCGAACTCGATCAGGTCCGCCAGCTCGTCGTCGTTGAAGCCGCGGATCACGACCGTGTTGAGCTTGAGCGCCCCGAAGCCTGCGGCCCGCGCAGCGGCGATTCCCGCGAGCACGTCCGCGTGGCGGGCGCTCTTCGCGAAGGCGAGCATCCGCTCGGGCCGGAGCGTGTCGAGGCTCACCGTCACGCGGCGCAGGCCCGCCGCGCGGAGCGGGGCCGCCTGCTGCGCGAGCAACAGCCCGTTGGTCGTCATCGCGAGGTCGCTCACGCCCTCGCGGCGCGCGATCATCCCGACGAGCGTCGCCAGGTCGTGGCGCAGCAACGGCTCGCCGCCCGTGAGACGGACCTTGTGCACGCCCAGGCCGGCGAACACCCCGACCAGCCGCTCCGTCTCCTCGAACGTGAGAATCGACGCGCGCGGCAGCCAGACGTACTGGTCCTCCGGCATGCAGTAGCGGCACCGCAGGTTGCAGCGGTCCGTCACCGAGAGCCGGAGGCTCGCGAGGGGACGGCCGAAGGTGTCGCGAACGGCTTCAGACATGAGATGGTTTCGCCGTGGGACGGCCCGACGGATCGACCCAGACCTCGGTCCCGTTCACCCGAAGCTCCTTCTTCCAGACCGGAATGCGCCGCTTGACCTCCTCGATCACGAAGCGGCATGCCTCGAAGGCCTGCGTCCGGTGCGGCGCCGCCGCGGCGATTGCGATGCTCGCCTCGCCCGCCGGGATGCGTCCGAGCCGGTGCCGGACGGCGAGCCGCGCCTCCGGCCAGCGGGTGCGCGCGTCCGCCAGCAGCCGGCCGAACTCTGCTTCCACCATCTCCTCGTAAGCCGAGTATTCGATCGCCATCACCCCGTGCTCCTCCGGCCCGTCGCGCACCGTGCCCAGGAACACGCACGTCCCCCCGCACGCGGGCGAAGAAACCTCCGCCAGGAGCGCGTCGAGAGAGATGGGCTCGCGCGTGAGAAAGGTCATGTCGGCTCGGCCTCTGGTTTTCCCACCCTCAAGGGTGGGCTCGGCGGATCACTGCCCTTAAGCGCAGCGCCGGGCCGAGCCCAGGCTTCAGCCTGGGGATCACCCACCGGCAATCGGTGGGAGTAACGCCACTTCGTCACCGTCCCGCACGCTCGCGTCGAGCTTCACGTGCTTCAGGTTCACCGCCGCGAGCGGGCGCTCCGGGAGCGCGTGCGCCCCGGGGTACGCCTCGCGCACGCGCCGCAGCACGTCGCCCACGGTGGCGGGCAGGGGCACCGAGACCGCCGCTTCGGCGCGCCCCACGAGCTCCGCGTAGCGGGCGAAGAACCGCACCCGAACCGTCGCCGAGGGGATGGTCGCCATATCCGTTGCCAAGATAGCCGCCGTCAGTTGCCGGTGGAACCGGTCGTGAGGCCGCGCCAGATCTTCGCCTCCTTCGGCCCAGGCGAGGCCGCCGGGGCGACGTTGAAGGTCACCGCGGTCCGCTCGCGGACCTGGGTGTTGAGGGTGACCGCCTGGCCGCCGCGCTGGACCGCGATCGCGAGCGGAGCGCCCGCCTGCCCGCGATACCGCTGGCGGAACTTTGCCGCCCAATCTTCTTCGGGACGGGTGTCCACTTCCCCGACCTTCACCAGCACGTCTCCGGCCTGGAGCCCGGCGGCGTCCGCCGCGCTGCCGGGGACGACCCCCTGCACCACCAGCTTGCCCTGGTCGTTCGGCTGCGCGTTCACGCCCAGGAACGGATTCGAGATCGTCTGACGCGCGACCGCGACCCCCGCCTTCGGAAAGACGGCTTCGTACGGCAGCGGTTCCCGGCCGTTGATGTAGCGCTGGTAGAAGCCGTCCGCGTCGGGCATGCCGAATTCGCGCAGCAGGCCGAGCAGGTCGGCCGTGGTGAACCCCTTTTGCTTCTGGTAGAACCGGGTATACAGCGCGCGTGTGACGTCGTCCAGGCTGCGGCGGTTGTCGGTCGCGTCGCGGATCGAGATGTCGAGCAGCATGCCCGTGAGCGCGCCCTTCGGGTAGTAGAGCTGAGAGCTGTTCACGAACACCTCGTTGATCCAGGTCGCGACGCTCCCGTCCTCTTCGCTCCACGCCTCCGGCGCCGACTCGACCTGTTGCATGTCCTGAGCGGCGTTGCCGAGGAACTCGTCGGCGGTCCACAGCCCCGAGCGGATGTTGGTGAGGTCGGCGTAGTAGTCGGTCACGCCTTCCGACCACCACAGGAGCGGCGTGAACTGCTCGGCGTGGTAATCGTACGGCCACATTTCGGCGGGCCGGATGCGCTTGACGTTGAACAGGTGGAAGTACTCGTGCGACATGAGGGGCACCATGAAGTCGCCGAAGTTCCCGGCCGCGTCCGCGAAGGCGCCCTGGGGCATGATGTCGAACTGCGACGCGCTGTGCTCGAGCCCGCCGCCGAAGCTGATCGGCTCGCGGATCACGTTGAAGAACACCGTGTAGCGGTCGTACGGGGGGGGCGGGCCGCCGAACAGGGCGTTCTCGGTCTTCGCGATCTTCTCGAGGTCACCCCGCATGTTGCGCTGCACCGCGGGCGTGTAGGCGTCCGCGGGCCACACGGCGATCCGGATCCACTTCCCGTCCACCTGCAGCGAATCGAGGCTGTACTTGCCGACGAACGTCTGCGCGTCGGCGAGCTCGTGATAGTTGGGCGCCGTGTACGTCCCGGCGCTCCCACCCGTGAGCGCGGTGGTGACCTGCCACCCCGCCGGCAAGGTGAACCGCACCTCAGCCGGGCGTTGGAGCTGCCCTTCCTCGTATAGGAACAGGTTCGTGCCGAGGAACTGCCCGAAGTCGTCCGCGATGCGCGCCAGTGAAAGGTCGAGCGTGTCCGCGAGGTAGTCGAACTCGACGCGTACGCGGTCCGTCTTGCCGGTCACGACGCGCCACGTGTCCTTGTCGAGCCGGTCCCAGAACAGCGGCTGGCCCGCGGACGTCTTCGCGCCGAAGTGACGCACGTAGCGCGCGTAGTTCTGGATGTCGTAATTGCCCGGGCTCCACGCGGGCAGCGAAACGTAGAGCGTGTCCTTGCCGCGCGCCGGGAATGTCGCGCTCACGTGGAACAGGCGCGCGGCCGGCGACGGCACCGAGACTTCATACACGACGGACTGAGCGGACAGCGGGACGGCGATGAGCAGGGGGAGCAGTGTGCGCACGAACGACTCCGCGTGAGTGTAAGAGACTGTGATTACCCCGCGCAAAGCGAAGCGGCCCAGACGGTTAGTCCGGGCCGCTGGGACGGCGTGGCCCCGGCAGCGCGTCTCAGGGCGCGACGCGCTCGCTCGCTTCCGCCACCATCGCCCGCAACTCCTTGCTGGGCTTGAAGACAGGCACGGGGCGCGCGGCGACTTCGACCGGGTCGCCGGTGCGCGGATTGCGCGCCATGCGAGTCTTGCGCTGGCGGATCTTGAACGTGCCAAATCCGCGAATCTCAATGTTATGCTGCTCGGCGAGCGCTGCTTTCACGGCGTCGAGAAATGAGTCCACGACTCGGGCGCAGTCCTTCTTGGAGATCAGGGGACCGGCGGTGCGTGCGATTTGTGCGGTGACCTTCTCGACCAGGTCGGCCTTCGTCATCCGTCCCCCTTGAAGGGCCCAAGGGCCTCAAGACGAGGGGCCAACATACGAGCTTACCTATTGTGTGTCAAGAGCTTGGAGGAACTGTTGGAAGTGTCCTTGGGCGTCGTGCGGGCCCGGCGACGCTTCCGGGTGGTACTGCACCGCGAAAATGGGGTACTCGCGATGTCTCACCCCTTCGACGGTCCCGTCGTTGAGGTTAAGGTGGGTGACCTGAAGCGGCTTCGCACCCGGAACGCCGGCGGTGTCGCCCCGCACCGCGAAGCCGTGGTTCTGGGACGTGATAAGTACTTGTCCCGTAGCGAGATCCCGCACCGGATGGTTGCCCCCGCGGTGCCCGTACGGGAGCTTCACCGTCTCCCCGCCGAGCGCGAGGCCGAGCAGCTGGTGCCCGAGGCAGATCCCGAAGATGGGGAGCGTGCCGTCGGCGAGCTCGCGCAGCGTCCTGATCGCGTAGTCCACCGCCGCCGGGTCGCCCGGGCCGTTCGACAGGAACAGGCCGTCGGGCGCGAGCTCGCGCACGCGGGCGGCGGGCGTCGCCGCCGGGACGACGGTCACGCGGCAGCCGTTCTGCAGGAACAGCCGCAGGATGTTGCGCTTCATCCCGTAGTCGTACGCCACGATGTGGTGGCGGGCGTCGGTGGAGGGGGGGCCCTCGGTGTACTCGCGCTCGATCGTCGCGCGCGTCGCGAGGTCGAGCCCGTCCATCGAGGGGCTCGCGGCGAGCGCGGCGCGGACGGACTCGTCGGGTGCGTCCCCGAGCGCCACCACGCCGCGCATCGCGCCCTTGGAGCGGATGTGGCGGGTCAGCTGGCGCGTGTCCACGTCGGCGACGATCGGCACGCGCGCCTCGGCGAGCCAGTCGGCCAGCGCGCCGGTCGCGCGCCAGTTGGACGGCTTGGCGGACAGCTCGCGCACGACGACTCCCGCGACGCGCGGGCGGTCGGACTCGATGTCTTCCGGATTGATGCCGTAGTTGCCGATCATCGGCGCTGTCATCACGACGATCTGGCCGAGGTAGGAGGGGTCGGTGAAGACCTCCTGGTAGCCCGACAGATTGGTCGTGAAGACGACTTCGGCGCACGTGGGCTCGAAGGCGATCGGCGCGGTTCCGGGGAACCAGGCTCCGTCCTCGAGCAGCACGTAAGCCGGGCGACGGTCAGGGATGGGGCGGCGGGCTCTGGTTGGAAGGTTTGGGCGGCGCGCCCTGCTGCTGCGGCGTCGTCTGGAGCGGCAGCGGCGTGGGCTGCACGGGCGCCGGCTCCGGGATGTTCCCCTCGAGCACCGAGCGCGGCGCCGCGCTGCGCGACGACATCACGGCGAGGACGAGCGACAGAAACAGGAAGATGCCGGCGCACCACCAGGTGATCCTAGTCAACAGCGTGGTGGCCTGGCGGCCGCCCATGAACTGTTCGGTGCCGGCCCCGCCGCCGAGCGACGCCAGGCCCCCACCCTGCCCCGCCTGCAGCAGGACGGCGGTCGTGAGAATCAGCGCGTCGGCGATGAGGACGAACAGCAGGAAGGTGTACATGCGGCGGGGATAATAGCTACGCGGCGGGCGTCTGCACAAGCTGGCTCCACGCCTCGGCGTCGAGCGACGCGCCTCCCACGAGCACGCCGTCCAGCTCGCGCTCGGCGAGCAGCTCGGCGACGTTCTTCAGGCTGACGCTGCCGCCGTAGAGCACGCGCGAGCCGGCGGCGCCGCGGGCGGCAAGCCACGCCCGGATCTCGTGGTGCACTAGCCCCGCGTCCCGCGGGGTGGCGTTGCGTCCGGTCCCGATCGCCCAGACCGGCTCGTAGGCGATGGCTATGCGCGACAGGACGGCGCCGTCCAGCCCGCTCAGCGCCCCGGCGAGCTGCCGGGTCACGACGGCGAGCGTGTGGCCGGCGTCCCGCTCCGCGAGCGTTTCTCCCACGCAGAGCAGCGGGACGAGGCCCACCGTCAGGGCCGCCGCGACCTTGCGGCGCGTGTCCTCGTCCGATTCCCCGAAGAGCTGGCGGCGCTCGGAGTGCCCGACCAGCGTGGCTCGGGCGCCCGCCTGGAAGACCAGGGCCGCGGACACGGCGCCGGTGAAGGCGCCCTTCGGCTCCCAGTAGACGTCCTGCGCGCCGGCGAGGATGTCGCTGCGCTCCCGCACCGCCTGGGCCACGGCTTCGAGGGAGACCGCCGGCGGGAAGAACCACACGTCGCGGTCGTCGCGACGGTTGTAGCGCGCCCGGAACGTCTTGAGATACGCCCGCGCCTCCTCCGGGCCGAGATGCATCTTCCAGTTGGCGGCGAAGAGCAGCCGCTTCACGCGTCCTCGAGCGCGACGACGCCAGGGAGGGGCTTGCCCTCGAGGAATTCGAGCGACGCGCCGCCGCCGGTCGAGACGTGGGTGAGCTTGTCCTCGAGGCCGGCGACGGCCGCGGCCGAGTCGCCGCCGCCCACCACGGTGATGGCGCCGCGCTTGCCCGCCTCGATCAGCGCCTCGGCGACGGCGCGCGTGCCGGCGTCGAAGGGCGAGGTCTCGAACACTCCCATCGGGCCGTTCCAGAAGACGGTCTTCGCCCGCACGATGCGCGCCCGGAAATCGAGCCGGGTGGCCTGGTCGATGTCGAAGACGGCGCAGTCGGCGGGGATCTGGTCGCTCGTCACTTCCCGCCGCTCGGCCGCCCGCTCGAGGCTCGGCGCCACGACCGCGCCGCGCGGCAGGATGAGCTTGGCGCCGGCCTGGGCGATCAGCCCCTTGGCCACCTCCTCCTTGTCCCGCTCCACCAGCGAGCCCCCGACCTGAAACCCGATCGCGAGGAAGAACGTGCTCGCCATGGCGCCGCCGACCAGGATCTCGTCCACCCGCGGCAGCAGCGCCTGAATGACGTCGATTTTCCCCGAGATCTTGGCGCCGCCCAGCACGGCGACGAACGGCCGCCGGGGGTTGTGGAGCGCATCGCCCAGGTAGCGGAGCTCCTTTTCCATCAAAAAGCCCGCGACGGCGGGCTTGAGGAGACGCGCCACCGCTTCCGTCGAGGCATGGGCGCGGTGGGCCGAGCCGAAGGCGTCATCCACGTAAAAATCGCCCAGCGCCGCGAGCGTCTCCGCGAAGCGAGGGTCGTTCGCTTCCTCCCCCGGCCAGAAGCGGGTGTTCTCGACCAGGGCTACGCCACCACGCGTGAGCCGCCGCGTCGTGGCCACTCCGGTCGCGGGATCGGGGATGAACTCGACCACGCTGCCGATCACGCGCTCCACGTCGCGCATGATCTGCTGGAGCGACAACTCGGGCTCGGGGCCGGCGGGGCGGCCCAGGTGGGCGAGCAGCACGACGCGCGCGCCCTTGTCGCGCAGGTACTTGATGGTCGGGGCCGCGGCGCGGATGCGCGTGTCGTCGGCGACGCGCCCGTCCTTGAGCGGGACGTTGAAGTCAACCCGGACGAGCGCGCGCTGGCCGTCCAGGGCGGTGGGCGGCAGGTCTCGCAGGCTGCGCTTTCTCACCTGCCGGCGAGGTAGGCGAGCAGGTCGACGCAGCGGGCGGAGTAGCCCATCTCGTTGTCGTACCAGGACGACACGTGCACGAACGTGCCGTCGATGACGTTCGTCGAGAGGGCGTCCACCACGCTCGACGACAGGTTCCCCACGTAGTCCGCCGACACGAGCGGCTCCTCGCTCACCTCGAGGATGCCCTTCAGGCTCGAGCAGGCGGCCTGCCGGAAGGCGCCGTTCACCTCGTCGATCGTCGTCTTGCGCTCCACCTCGGCGGTCAGCTCGACGATCGACACGTCGGGCGTGGGCACCCGCAGCGAGATGCCGTCGATCTTCCCCTTCACCTCCGGGAGGACGAGCCCCGTCGCCTTGGCGGCGCCCGTGGTGGTCGGGATGATGCTCAACGCGGCCGCGCGGGCGCGGCGCAGGTCCTTGTGCGGCAGGTCGAGGATCTGCTGGTCGTTCGTGTAGCTGTGCACCGTGGTCATGAATCCGTGCTTGAAGCCCCAGGTGTCGAGCACGACCTTCACGAGGGGCACGAGGCAGTTCGTCGTGCACGACGCGTTCGAGAGAATGTGGTGCCTGGCGGGATCGTATTTCTGATGGTTGACGCCCATCACGATCGTGATGTCCTCGTCCTTCGCGGGCGCGGAAATGACGACCTTCCGCGCGCCTGCCGCGAGGTGCTTCTCGGCGTCCTCCCGCTTGGTGAAGCGCCCCGTGCTCTCGAGCACCAGTTCCACGCCGAGCGCCCGCCAGGGAAGCTGCTCCGGCTCCTTGATCGCGGAGACCTTGATCGGCCGGCCGTTGACCAGCAGGGTGTCGCCCTGCGCCTCCACGGTCGCGGGGAAGCGCCCGTGGACCGAATCGTACGTGAGCAGGTGGGCGAGCGTCTTGGGGTCGGTGATGTCGTTCACCGCGACGAACTCCAGACCCTGCTGTTGCATCAGTACGGCCGCCCGCAGCACGTTGCGCCCGATGCGGCCGAACCCGTTGATCCCGACACGCACAGCCATCCGCGTTGCCCTCAGGTGAAATCCGGAACGACCGCGCGGCCGAACGTCACGGCCAGCACGGTGCGGGCGCCGGCTCGCTCCAGGGCCCGCGCACACTCGGCCAGGGTGGCCCCGGTGGTGAAAACGTCGTCGACAATGATCAATGTAGAATGCTCAATGTCCAACGCCCATTGCTCATTGATCATTGGACATTGGGCATTCTTCATTGCGAAGGCTCCCGCCACGTTCGCCAGGCGCGCCTCCGGTGTCAACGCCGTTTGCGTGACCGTCTCGCGCGCCCGGACCAGCAGCGACAGCACCGGGCGGCCCCAGCGGCGGCCGAGGGACCGTGCGAGCCACTCGCTCTGATTGTAGCCACGCTGCCGCAGGCGCAGCGGGCCGAGGGGCACGGGCACGAGCGAGGCGGTGCCCCGCGCCGGCGGGTCGAGCCGGGCCATCGCGTCCGCCAGCTCCTCGGCGATGCGCGGCAGCCCCCTGTACTTCAAGGCGTGGACGGCCACGCGCGCGCCGTGATCGAGCCACACGGCGGAGCGCGCCCACTGGAGCGCCGCGGGCCAGCCGGCGCACACCCGGCAGCCGCCGAAGTGGGGCTCCGGCTGGCCGCAGCGCTCGCACCACGGCGCCCGGACCGCGCGCCAGCGATGGCGGCACACGTCGCAGACCAGGCGGCGGGAGCGGGAGAAGGACAGCGCGGCGTGGCAGAGCAGGCACTCCGCCGGGAGGAGGAGTTGCTCGAGCGCCTCACGCACCGAGGGCGCGGTTCACGGCGGCGCGCATCACCTCGACGGGCGCCGCGTGGCCCGGGAAAAACCGGTCGAACGCGGCCGCTCCCTGGCGGACCAGTACTTCGCGGCCGTCCTGCGCATTTACGCCCGCCGCGCGGAGCGCCCGCACCCAGCGCGTGCCGCCCGGGGCGTACACGAGATCCAGGGCGGCGGTGAGACGGTTGGCGCGGCCGGCGTCGAGCGGCAAGGGGTCGGTCTCCTTCAGGCCCAGCGGGGTGGCGTTGACGGCGACGTCGGGTTCGAGCGCGCCGCGCGCCGGCTCGGCGCGGGCGCCGCGGCTCCGCGCCCACCCGGCGAAGTCGCGCGCCCGCCCCGCGTCGCGCGACAGGACGTGCAGCTCGGCGCGGGTTTCCGCCGCCGCGACCGCGACGGCGCGCGCCGCGCCGCCGGTGCCGACGACGAGCCACCGCCCGCCGCCGTCCACGCCGAGCTGCCGGAGGCACGCGAGAATCCCGGCGACGTCGGTGTTGTCGCCCACCAGGGTCCCGTGCTCGGTCCAGAACGTATTACACGCCCCGACCCGCGCGCACAGATCCGTTTTTCGCGTGAGACATCGTTCCGCCGCTTCTTTGTGCGGCACCGTGACGTTCCCGGCTGCGCCGACCGCCGCGAGCGCGCCGAGTAACTGGGGGAGACCGGCGGGCGCGACCCGGAGGCCCACGTACACGGCGTCGAGGCCGAGCGCGCGGAACGCCGCGTTCTGCATGACGGGGGAGAGCGAGTGGGCGACCGGATCCCCGATCACCGCCAGCAGGCGTGTGTTAGCGCTGACTTCCACTCGCGAACTCTTTGACGATCCGCTCCACCGCCGCCTGAATCAGCGCCTCCAGCTCGGAGCAGGTGTCGCGGTACACGTCGAGGTCGCCGCCGAAGGGGTCGCTCACCTCGGCCTCGTCGCCTTCGCGCCCGGCGTACTCGCCGAGCACGAAGACGTGCCCTTCGCCGCCCAGTTCGTCCACGCGGGGGCGGTGGTGCCGCGCCATGGTGAGCACGAGGTCGGCTGCCTCGACCAGCTCCCGGGTGAGCAGGCGCGCGCGGTGGCCCGAGAGATCGAGCCCGCGCTCCAGCCCCACGAGGTACGCGCCTTCCGACACCGGAGCGCCGTCCCAGGCGCCGGTGCCGGCGGAGGAGACGCCGATCCCCTCGATGCTCCGCTCGGCCAGCGCGCGCTCGAGCAGCGCGGCCCCGAGGGGGCTGCGGCAGATGTTGCCCGTGCAAACCAGCAGGATCTGTTTCGTCTTCGTGGCCTCGGTCACGGCGCCAGGCGCCCCGCGGCGCGCCGCAGCTCCGCGAGCGTGATCGCGCCCTCGCGGATCAGCCGGGGTGCGGGTTGCGTGCAGTCAACCACCGTGGAGGGCGGCGAGTTTCCCAGCACGCCCCCGTCCAGCACCAGCAGCGTCCCCGCCTCGACCGCCGGAGCGAAGTCGCGCAGGATGGCCTCGGCCCCGGGCGCCGGGGGGCTCCCCGGCAAGTTAGCCGATGTGGACGTCACGGGCTCCCCCAGCGCTCCCACGAGGCGCGCCATGCCGCGGTGCGACGTCCAGCGCACGGCGATCCCACCCTCGGGTCCCCGCAGCTGGTCGGGGAGCCGCCCGTCGCCGCCCGGCAGCACCAGGGTGAGCGGGCCCGGCCAGAACGCCCGGGCCAGCGCGGTCGCGGCGTCGTTGAACGCGAGCCCGTGGGCTTCCGCCATCTCGCGGTTCGCGACGATCAGCAGGAACGGCTTGTCGGGCCGGCGTCCCTTGAGGCGCGCGAGCGCCTGCACTTCCAGGCCGCGGGCGCGCGACCCCAGGCCGTACACCGTTTCCGTCGGGTAGGCGATCAACCCCCCGCCGCCCAGATGCGCCACCACCCGGGGAAGCGCGGCGGCGACGTTGTCGTCCGTGTGAAACGGAATCGGCTTCACCGCGGCTCGCGCGCCAGCGCCTCGGCGATCCGGAAGTCGTCGGCCGTCGTGACCTTGAAGTTGGCGGGCGAGTCCGGGACCACCTCGACCGCGAAGCCCGCGCGCTCGCACAGCACCGCGTCATCGGTGGGGGGAGGCGCCGGCTCGCCGTTTCGGAGCACCGCGTAGGCCCGCTCGATCATGTCCCGCGGGAAGCCCTGCGGCGTCTGCGCCCGCCACAGACGGTCTCTCGCGACGGTTCTCGTGATACGATTCTCCGTGACGACTTCTTTGATCGTATCGTTCAGCGGCACCGCCGCCACCGCGCCGACACCCGTGCGGGCTTTCGCGATGACGGCGTCGATCGTTTCGCGGCTCACGAACGGGCGCGCGCCGTCGTGCACCAGCACGACGCCCGCGCCTTCCGGGAGAGCCCGCAGGCCCGCCTGCACCGACTGCGCCCGCGTGGCGCCGCCCGCGACGAGCACGAGCCGCTCGCCGACCACCTTGCCGAGCCAGTCGGGGGGG
>DASWDP010000127.1:0-43167 GCA_036395195.1 Gemmatimonadales bacterium
CGCCCGTGGCACTCGGGACACGTCGAGAACGTCGCCCCCGGCGCGCCCCCCGAGCCGCCGCACGTCGGACACACCTGCGGCATGGTGAGGGTCACGGGCACCTTGCCGCCCAGCGCCGCCACCCGGAACGGGATCGACACCGTCGTCTCGATCTCGTCCTCTTCCTCGAGCGGCGGACCGGCGCCGCGCCGCCCGAAGATCGACGAGAACAGGTCCCCCAGCCCGCCGAACGAGCCGAGGTCCGAGAGATCGAAGTCCTCCGAAGCGCCGCCGAATGGCCGCCCCACACCCCCCGCCCCCGCCCCGGCGTACGCCCCGTAGCGCCGCAGCTGATCGTACTTCTTCCGCTTCGCGGCGTCGCTCAGCACGTCGTGCGCTTCATTGATCTCCTTGAAGCGCTCGGCAGCCTGTGGATTGTTGGGGTTGCGGTCGGGATGGTACTGCTTCGCGAGACGGCGGAACGCCTTCTTGATCTCGTCGGTCGTCGCCGTCTCGGAGACGCCGAGGATCTGGTAGTAATCCCGCTGGCCGGCCATCTACTGCTCGTCCCCCGTCCCCCGTCCCTCGTCCCCTTGCCACTGCAGTACCACCACCCGCGCCGGCCGGATCAGCACGCCGCCGAGCCGATACCCCGCCTGCAACACCGCCCCCACTGTGTGATCCTTCGAGGGGTGGTCGGCGGGGCGCGTCGTCACAGCTTCGTGCAGATTGGGATCGAACGGCACGCCGACCTGATCCACCCGCGTGACCCCCAGGGCCTCCAATTCCTTCCAGAGCTTCCGCTCCACCATGTCCACCCCGTCGTGGATCGTCTTGGCATCGGCCTGCGCGGGGTCGACGTGAGCGAACCGGGCGAGGTCGTCGAGGGCGTCGATCAGCCGCTGCAGCAGATCGGCCTGGGCCTTCGCCCACAGCTCGGTGCGCTCCTTGCCGGCGCGCTTGCGGAAGTTGTCGTATTCGGCGGCGAGCCGGAGATACTTGTCCTTGACGTCGGCGAGCTCCGCCTCGAGACGGACCACCGCCTCTTCGGGTAGCTCGACCAGCGCCCCCGAGGCCGCCGCCCCCGCCCCCCCCGCCCCCGCCGGGGCGGCCGGCTCGGGCGGCGTCGGCTGCTCGACCTGATCGGGTTGCTTGGATTTGTCGTTCATAGTCTCGCGCTGCACAAAGCAATCGGCACGCCATTCAGCATGCGCCGTTTTGACGGTGTCACTCCCGCAATCGGATTCCGGAAGCTGCTATTTGACAATAAGATAGCCGCGCCGGGCGGCGCTGTCGAGACAGACAGTTGCCGGACGCTATGACGGTAGGTGGTACGTGACGCAGGGCGGGAGAAGTTTCGCCTCACCCCTTGAGCAACTGGGCCTCGATGAACGCGACGATATCCCCCAGCACGCTGTCCCGCTGCGGGTCGTGCAGGATCTCGTGATACATCTCCGGATACCAGCGTACCTGAACCGGGCCCTTGAGGCCGTCGGCGAACGCGCGGGCGAGGTGCGCGTCCACCACGCGGTCCTCGCCGCCCAGCAGAAACAGCACCGGCGACTCGATGCGCTCCCCGTCCGCCGCCACGGCGCGCTGGGCCCACTGGATCTCGCGCCACGCGCCGGGAGTCATCACGCGATGGACGTCGGCGTCCTCGACGTAGGCGCGATTCACGGCGGCGTCCCGGCTGAGCGTCTCGGGATCGACCCGGGTGGCAATGGGAACGGTCGGCCACAGGTCCGCGAGCACGCGGGCGAGCACGAGCTTCCAGACGGGCGGCCGCACCGCGAGGCCGAGCCAGGGCGACGTCACCACCGCAGCGGCGATCACATCGCTCGGCTGGGTCTCGAGGTAGCGCAACGCCACGAGGCCGCCGAAGGAGAGCCCCAGCAGCACCTGCGGGCGGTTGGTACGCAGCCGCACCGCCCGGCGGAACGCCTGGAGGTCGCCCAGCAGCTGGCTGAAGCGGGACAGATGGCCGGGGCGCCCCCCCGAGCGGCCGTGGCCACGTAGCTCGAGCAGGTAGGCGGAGAACCCCGCGTCGCGCAGCCGCTCGCCGACCTCACGCCAGCGGCCCGCGTGATCGAACCAACCGTGCAGCACCAGCACGGCGGCGCGTGGCTCGGCGCCGGCCTCGTACGCGTCGTAGACGAGCTGGGTGCCGTCGGGGGCGGTGAAGGTGGCCACGTCAGCTCTCCGCGAGCAGGCGGCGCAACAGATCGAGCGCCGCCTGGGCGGCGCGGCGGCGGATCTCGTCGCGGTCACCCGGGAACACGCGCTTCACGGCGCGGGTGCTCGTCTGCACGCGCGCCGCGAGCCACACGGTCCCGACCGGTTTCTCGGGCGTCCCACCCGCCGGCCCGGCGATCCCCGTCACCGCCACCGTGGCGTCCGCCGAGAAGAGCCGCTGGGCGCCTTCGGCCATCGCGCGCACCGTCTCCTCGGACACCGCGCCGTGCGCCTCGAGCACCTCGAGCGGCACCTTGAGCGCGGCGGTCTTGATGACGTCGGCATAGGCGACCACGCCCCCGATGAACGTGTCCGACGCCCCCGGGATGTTGGTGATCCGCTCCGCCACCAGGCCCCCCGTGCAAGACTCGGCAACGCCCAACCGGGCCCGCCTCGTTCGCAACGCGTCGAGTAGCACGGCCGCAAGGTCCGCGTCGTCATCCCCGTAATAATGGTCACCGACGGCGCTCCGCAGGCGCGCCGCGACGGCGGCGAGCCGCGCGTCGGCATCCTCCGGCGCGAGCCCCCACGCGGTGACGCGCAGGTCCACGCCGTCCACCGAGGGCAGGTAGGCGAGGGTGAGCGGCGCGATCTCGGGCTCGATCGGGCCGACCCGCTCGGCGAGCGCCGACTCCGGCACGCCGGTGGTGCGTACGGTGCGCGACCGCACGACCCGCCGCTCGCCGCCCCCCCCCGCGCTCCGCTGGCGCTCCACGATCCGCGGCAGCACCTGCTCCACCAGCAGCCCCCGCATCTCGCGCGGCACGCCGGGCAGCAACACCACGACGCGGCCGCGCGCGTCTTCGACCCAGAGGCCGGGGGCGGTGCCGCGCGGGTTGGGGAGGATCGTGGCGCCTTCGGGGACCTCGGCCTGCGTGCGGTTGATCGCTGGCATCTCCCGGCCCATCCGCCGGAACCGGGCCTCGAGGCTCGCCAGCAGCCCCGCGTCGAGCACGAGCCGTTTGCCGAACAGCTCCGCCACCACCGTCTTGGTCATGTCGTCGCGCGTGGGGCCCAAGCCGCCGGTGGTGACCACGAAGCCGGTGCGCTCGAGCGCTTCGGCCAGCGCGGCGCGGATCGCGTCCGGCCGGTCGGCGACCGTCGAGCGGCGGGTGAGCTCGGCGCCCGCCGCGGCGAGCGCCCGCCCCAGCTCGGCGGCGTTCGTGTCCACGGTGTGGCCCAGCAGCAGCTCGGTGCCGATCGTGAGGACTTCGAGCTTCACTTCAACAGCTGGCGATAGCGGTACAGGTACGCGATGAGCGAGTACACCGTGAGCAGGATGGCGCCGGCGAGCGTCACCGCGACGAAGTAGCCGTGGAACTGGTCCCAGAAGTTCCGGAACCAGCCGGCCCAGCGGTGCTCGGCCACCGCGTCCTTCCACGCGAACCAGGCGATGGTCGCCCCGATGAACACGTTCTGCACCACCGCCTTGAGCTTCCCCGCCCCCATCGCGGGGATGACCACGCCGCGCCGCCTCGCGAAGAACCGGAACGCCGTGATCGACAGCTCGCGCCCCACCAGTAGCAGCGCCACCCACACGGGGAAGCTCCCCCACCACGGGATGCCGTAGAGGATCGTGGGGTGGCGCGTCAGCCAGTAGATGGGGATCAGGGTCGCGAACAGCAACAGCTTGTCGGCGATGGGATCGAGCAGCTGGCCCAGCTCGCTCACAGTGTTGTAGCGGCGCGCCAGCCAGCCGTCGATCACGTCCGAGGCGCCGGCGACGAGGAAGATCAAGAACGCGATCACCTTGGGCCAGTAGCCCTGAATGAACGGCAGCAGCGCGATGACCGGCGTGAGGCAGATGCGCGCGAGGGTGAGGATGTTGGGCAGGGTCCACCGCATCGGACCGTCCCCCTAGCTCAGCGTCTTCAACACCATCTTGCTCACCGTCTTGAGGGTGTCGAACACGCCGTCGCCGCGGATCGCCACCCCTTCGAGGTACGGGGCGCGGCCGACCCATTCGTTGCTCAGTCGCTCCACGAGGTTCTCGCCCGCGTGCACCGGATCGGGGACCACCTTCTGCTGGGCCGGCTCCTCGACCGGCCAGCCGGGGTTCAAGGAGGCCTGGAGGTCCTTGATCGGCGCTGCGTTCGGGAGGTCGCGCTTGTTGTACTGGATGACGAAAGGGATCTTCGTCAGGTCGTAGCCGTACTCGGACATGTTGTCGTACAGGTTCTGCATCGACTCGACGTTCGCCTCCATCCGCTCGATCTGGCTGTCGGCGACGAAGACGATGCCGTCGACCCCCTTCAGGATGAGCTTGCGGCTCGCGTTATAGTATACCTGCCCGGGCACCGTGTAGAGGTGGAACCGGGTCTTGAAGCCGCGGATCGTGCCGAGGTCGACGGGCAGGAAGTCGAAGAACAGGGTGCGCTCCGTTTCGGTCGCGAGCGAGATCATCTTGCCGCGCGTGTTGGGTGACACCTTCCCGTAGATGTGCTCCAGGTTGGTCGTCTTGCCCCCCAGGCCGGGGCCGTAGTAGACGAGCTTGCAGTTGATCTCGCGGGACGCGTAGTTGATCATCGACATGGGCGCGTCCTCTTAACCGAAGAGTTTGTCAATTTCGTCTTCCGCCCCTTCGAGAACGCCCTTCTGCGGCGCCGCCGGGCCCGCGCTCACCCCCTTGAACATCTCCTCGAAGACCTTCGTCAGGTGCTCGACCGCGCCTTTCCCCTTCAGCTTCACCAGCCCCAGCGTGGTGCGCTGGTCGAACAGCACGACCAGGATGACGCGCTTCGCCACGTCGGCGAGGAACATCGACTCCTTCTCGCCCTGGTGTACCAGCGAGGCGAACTCGTGCTCGCCGATCATCTTGGCGAGCTGGTCGTTGGCGCTGAAATCGGCGGCGGTGAGGGAGGCGAACGCGGCGGAATCGAACTGCGGCGCGTCGCCCACGGTGGCGACGAGCTGGCCGGTGCGGTCCACGAGCAGGGCGCAGCGCGCGTTCGAGTCCCGCAGGAACGCCTGCAGGTGGCCCTGGATCTGTTTGAAATCGTTTTCCGAGAACGACCAGCTCGCCGCACCCGCCATCACGTGCCCTCGGTCAGTCGGACTCGGCCATGTCGCGCCGCGCGAGCAGCGCCTGCGCGATGGTCACGCCGTCGGCGTACTCGAGATCCCCGCCCACCGGCAACCCCCGCGCGATCCGGGTCACCCGGATCCCCGTCGGCTTGAGGAGCTGCTGGAGGTAGGTCGCCGTGACCTCCCCCTCCATCGAGGGGTTGGTGGCGATGATCACCTCCCGCACCCCCGAGCCGTTCGCGACGCGCTCCAGCAGGCGGTCGAGCCGCAGCGCCTCGGGCCCCACCCCCTCGAGCGGGGAGAGCCGCCCGCCCAGCACGTGGTAGCAGCCTCGGAACCGGCCGGCGCGCTCGATCGCCGTCACGTCCGACGCCTCCTCCACCACGCACAGCAGGGTCGCGTCGCGGCGCGGATCCCGGCAGATCGGGCACGGATCCTCGTCGGTGAGCGTGCCGCACACGCCGCACGCCGTCACCCGCTCGCGGACGGTGCGAATCGCGTCCGCCAGCCGCGTGGCGGTCTCCACCGGCTGCTTCAACAGGTAAAACGTGAGCCGCTGCGCCGTCTTCCGTCCGATCCCGGGGAGCTTGGCCAGCTCCGTCACGAGATCATCGATGGCCGACACGGCGGACTACAGCGGCGGTTGAAACGGGAACGGCAGGCCCGAGGCGAGCTTCTTCACTTCCGCCTGGTACAGCTCGGCGGCGCGCTGCTGCGCCTGCGCCACCGCGGCGAGCACGAGATCCTCGAGCATTTCCACGTCCCCCTGGGCGACGACCTGGGGATCGATCTTGATCGCGCGGATCTGACCCCGCCCGTCGGCCGTGGCCTGCACCATCCCCCCGCCCGCCGAGCAGGTCACGGTCTGCTGCGCCAGCTGGGACTGGATCTCCGATAACCGGAACTGCATCTGCTGCCCCAGCTGCAGCAGGCTCGATAAATCCGCCATACGCCGAAAGTTACCCCTCGTCCAAACGGGTCGCAAGCACGCTATTCCAACAGCTCCAAATCTAACGCGTCCACGGCGGCGTTGAGGCTCGGGTCCCGGGCGCGCAGCGCCTTGAGCCGCTCCTCGCGGGCCCCGTCCTCGGTCAGCCGGGCGGGGCGCGGAGCGGACCGCTCCCCCCCCCCGCTCCCCGCTCCCTCCAATTTGATGCGAACCGGCTCCGTCACGTAACGCCCAACCAGCCGGCCCAACGCCTCACGCTGGCGCTCGAGTCCCTCGGCATGCACCGGGTTCGTGTCGAGCAACCGGATCGCCACGGTCGTACCGTCCAGCCCCACCACTTCCGTCTGCTGCAGCAACGCGCCGAGCATCGGACTCTTCGCTCGGGCATCCTCGACGATGCGGGGCCACAGGGCGCGGAGACGGTCAACGGTCAAGGGACCTTTCTCGGGAACAGGGGACGAGGGACGGGGGACGGGTGGCGCCGCATCCCGCAGCACGGGAGCGTCACCCGTCCCTCGTCCCCCCTCCCCCGTCCCCTTGCCGAGCGCCTGGAGGACCGCCTGAAGCTCGACGGTTCGGCTCATCATCGCCCACCGCAGGAGCAGCAACTCGACCGCGAGGCGCGCGTTGCCGCTCGAGCGCAGCTGCGTCTCCATCTCCGAGAGCACGGTCAACAGTCGCACGACATCGGGAGCAGGGAGCAGGGCGCTGTACTTTCGCACCAGCGGCACCATGCCTTCGGTGAGACCTTCCGGCTCGCCCCCGAGGTCCACGAGCAGCACCGCCCGCAGCGCCTCCCCCGCGCCGACCACGAACTCACCGAGATCGGCCCCCGCATCCACCAGCCGGTCCACGAGCGGGAACACCCCCTTGGCGTCCCGCTCGGCGACGAGCCGCAGCAGCTCGCCGTACACGTCGTCCGGGATCAGCCCCAGCACCTCGCGCACCCGCTCGGCGGTGACGGGTCCTTCGCCGAACGACAGCACCTGGTCGAGGATCGAGAGGCCGTCCCGCATGCCGCCGTCGGCGCTCTTCGCGATCAGCCGCACGGCGTCCTCGGCCGCCGCGAGGCCCTCCGCCGCGAGCACCTGCTCGAGGCGCGCCGCGATGGCGTGGGGGCCGATGCGGCGGAAATCGAAGCGCTGGAGCCGCGACAGGATCGGCGCCGCGCTCTGCGCGATCTTCTGCGGCTCCGTCGTGGCGAACACGAACACCACCCGCGACGGCGGCTCCTCGAGAATCTTGAGGAGCGCGTTCCACGCCTCGCGGGTGAGCATGTGGGCCTCGTCCACGATGTAGACCTTGTGGCGGCCCTCGGCGGACGCGGCGTACATGGCGCGCTCGCGCAGGTCGCGCGCGTCGTCCACCCCGCGGTTCGACGCCGCGTCGAGCTCGACCACGTCCAGGTTCGCGGCGCCGGTCCAGATCCGGGTGCAGGAGTCGCACTCGCCGCACGGCTCACCGTCGGCGCCGCGGCGCTCGCAGTTCAGCGCCATCGCGAGGATGCGCGCCGCCGTGGTCTTCCCCACGCCGCGCGGCCCCGCGAACAGGTACCCGTGCGCCACCCGCCCGCCCGCCACGGCGCCCCGCAGCGCGGCGGCCACGTGGTCCTGGACGATCAGGTCGGAGAAGTGCTTGGGGCGGTATTTGCGGGCGAGGGCGATCATGCCCGAACTATAATGCAGAATGCGGAATGTGGAATGCGGAGTGTAAGGGTGGGTGTCTTGCCGCTCGACCTCCCACGGCAATTCCGCATTCCGCATTCCGCACTCCGCATTGGTCTCACTGCCGCTCGCACCCCGACTTGTCGAAGCGCCGCTCCGCCGCGTCCACGCCGGCGTAGAGCGTCTGGTCGCGCGCGGCACGCGCCGCATCGAGCACGCCCACCGCGCTCCGGGCGTTGGTGTACGCGGTCCAGCGCTGCTCCACCGTCGCGAGCGCGCGCGCGAGCCCGGCGCAGGTCAGCTGCCCGCGGCCGAACTCCGCGGCGCGGGCGTTGAAGCTCTGTGTCACCAGCGTGACCTCGTCGCCGATCGCGTCGAGCTTCGCGTACGGTGACGGCGGCGGCGCCGTGACGGGCTGCGGACTCGCCGGCTGCGCCGCAGCGCGCGCGGGCGCCGGACGCGCCGGCGTGGGGCGGGGAGGGGCCTTGCTCGGGGCGGGGCGCCGCTTCAGGAACGGCAAGGTCTTCACCCAGGATACCACCCGCGTCGGGAGATCCTTGACCGCCTGCGGTACCTTGAGCGGCGGCAGCTTCGGCTGGAACCACCAGTACGCGCCCGCCGCCCCCCCGATCAGGACGAGCCCGATCAGCGTACGCCACAGCCCCCGCCACGACCGGCGCCGGCGGCGCTTGCGGGGCTTGGGCGGGGGGGGAGGCGGAGGAGGAGCGGGGGGCTCCGCGTACTCCTCGGCTACGGCCTCCCCGCCCTCCTCGTACTCCGCGGGCCACTCGGGCGCCGCGCTCTCTTCCTCGGCGGCGGGCGTGACCGGCGGCGGAGCAGGAGGAGGCGGCGCCGCCCGGGACCTGGGCCGCGAGGATGGGGGTGGAGGAGGAGCCACCGGCGCCGCGAAGTCTTCGGCCGTCGTGAGGAACTTGAGCTCGCTGGTCTTCTCCTCGCGGCGCGGGGGGGGCGGGGTGGGCTCGGGCTCGGGTTCCGCCTCGGGCTCGGCCTCCGGCTCGGGCTCGCTCTCGGCGAACTCCGGCTCGAGCTCGGGCTCCGGCTCCGGTTCAGCTTCGGGTTCTGGCCTGGCCAGGCCCCGGGGAGTGGGCTGCGGCATGACGGGGTTGTACGCGCGGTAGTTCTTCCACGTCACGAACGACCGCTTCTTGCCGCCGGGCCGGATCGACTCTTCCGCGAGCAGCTCGTAGAACGGCAACGGCGTCGCGCCGGAGGCTTCGTCGCCGCCCGCGCGGAACAGGGCGCCCGCCGGCTCCTCCGGATCGGTCCCGACCAGCAGCGCGACCTGCCACGGCTCCGCGAAGTAGTACTCGTGCGTCTCGAGGTCGTCCGGCGACAGCGCGAGCGGGAGCGGCGGGTGCGTGTGGTACCAGCCGATGAGGTGCGCCTGTTGCTCCTCGAGCTGCGCCTCGATCTTGTCCCACAGCCGGGTGACGAGGTCGCGGGTGCGGTCGCCGTAGATCGTCTGATTGAGGCGCAGCGCCGCGTCGACGACGAGGTAAGAGACGTTCGTGTCGGGGCACTCGCACAGATCCCCGAGCAGGAAGCCGAGGGTGCCCTGCCCCGACCGGGCCGGAGACGCCGCCACATGCTCATAGATCGCGGTGAGCGCCGCCTGAGACAGGAAGACGGGAAACGGGATGTTGGCCGGCCGCGGTCCCCCCCCTCCGGGCGCGGGGGCCCAGAGAATCGACCGGGCGACGGGTATCGGCTGAGAGAGAGGACCGCCCGCGCTCATCGTGACAACATAATGCCTGGGCGCCCGGGGCCCCGCGTGACGTGGGTCACCCGAGCACCTGCGCGATCACTTCGACCGCCCGCTCCACGTCGCGCCGGGACACGTCGAGGTGGGTGACCGCGCGCAGCCGGCGCGGGCCGAACGAGACCACCAGCACGCCCGCCTGCGCGAGTCGCGGGATCACGGCGTCGGCGGTGTCCGTGGGGCGGGTGAGATCGAGCATGACGATGTTCGTCTCGGGGACGGACGGTCGGAGAGTCGGACAGCCGGACAGTCGCTTCGCCAACAGCTTGGCATTCTCGTGATCTTCGGCGATCCGGGACGCGTGATGATCGAGCGCGTACAGCGCCGCCGCGGCGAGGATCCCCGACTGGCGCATCCCCCCGCCCAGGCGCTTGCGCACTTCCCAGGCGAGCGCCCGCTGCTCCGCGGCGAACGCGAGACACGAGCCCACGGGGCAGCCCAGT
Organism: Gemmatimonadales bacterium; assembly: GCA_036395195.1. Lineage (GTDB taxonomy): Bacteria > Gemmatimonadota > Gemmatimonadetes > Gemmatimonadales > GWC2-71-9 > AG41. Next base: position 10,072 of record DASWDP010000127.1, read on the forward strand.
CCCTTCGAGAAGCTCACCATCACCGTCGCGGCGCCGGCGGCGAGGCGCGCGGGCGGGACGGCGAGCGCGGCGGCGGCATTCCAGAGGCGGGCGCCGTCCAGGTGCACGCGCAGCCCCGCTTGCGCCGCCGCGGCGACGACGCCCGCCATCACCGCCGGCGGCATCACGGTACCGCCCCCAGCGTTGTGCGTGTTCTCGACGGCGACGGCGCCCGCCCGCGGCACGTGGGGCGAGGCGGGGCGGAGCGCGTCGCGCAGCAGCTCGCCCGTGAGCAGGCCGTCCGGCGTCGCGATCGGCCGGATCTGCACGCCCCAGTTCGCGGCCACGCCGCCGAGCTCGTAATGCACGAGGTGCGCGTTCGCTTCCAGCAGCAGCTCGGTGCCCGGGCGCGTCAGCAGGGCGACGCCTGTCTGGTTCGCCTGCGTGCCGGACGGAAAGAAGAGCGCGTCTTCCTTGCCCAGCAGCTCGGCGACGCGCTCCTCGAGACGCCGGGTGGTCGGGTCGCGGTCCAGGACGTCGTCCCCGACCTCGGCTTCGGCCATCGCGCGGCGCATCGCCGGCGACGGCCGGGTGACGGTGTCGCTGCGCAGGTCGATCGGCGCGACGCTCATCCGAGCTGCACCCGCTGCGAGCGCCGCATCCGGATGAGGTCGTACGTCTCCGCCACTTCGCCGCCGAGCAGGAACAGGTAGGCCGTGTAGTAGACCCAGAGGAGGAAGAGGAACAGGGCCACGACGTTGGCGTCCGAGGCCACGCGGTCGAGGGTGGCGAAGTGGGTGACGTAGAGCGCGTACAGCCGCTTCGCGACCTCGAAGCCGAGCGCGCAGAACACCGCCGCGACGAGCGCCGTGCGCCAGTGGATCCGCCGGCTCGGCAGCAGCTTGAAGATCACGAAGAACAGCAGCACGCCGAGCGCGAACGCGGTGGTCTCGAGCCCGAAGCGCCACACCCAGTCGAGCGCCGGGCCGCTCCCCACGCTCGCCGCGCGCGCCTCCCACGCGGCCAGCACGCCGCTCAGCACGAGCAGCGTCCCGGTGCACAGCACCATCGCGAGATCGAGCAGCTTGGCGACGGGCCAGGGGCGCCGCTCGTCGGTATCGAACACCTCGTTGAGCGCGGCGCGCAGCCCGCTGAACAGCCGGGTCGAGAACCACAGGAACAGGGGCAGGCCGACGGCGGTGAGCCGGCCGCGGTGCCGCACCACGCCGCCGAGCGCGCTCTCCACCTGCGCGAACGCACCCCCCCCGTCGGTCGGGCCCAGCCGCGTGGTGGGGAGGAAGCGGGCCAGCAGCTCGTGCACGTCCACCTGCTGGGTCGTGATCTGGTGTTGCACCAGATAGCCGACCACGGCGAGCAGCAGGACGACGAAGGGAAAGACGGTGAGGAGCAGGTCGAACGACAGGGCGCTGGCGAGGAACGGGATGTTGTCCTCGTAGGCCGCTTCGAGGGTGCGGCGGGCGACGCCGGTCACCGACCGATGCCAGCCGCCGTCGGCCTTCACGCGAGCGGCTCGTCCTCCTCCTCACCGCCCCCCTCCTCCGCCGGCCGGGGCAGGGCGGCCTGGCGCCCCGCGGCGGGTCGGGCGCCGCGCCGCCGGTGCTTCGCGTCGGTCAGGCGGCGCTCGAGCGCCTCGCGGGCCGGCGGCTCGTCCTCCTCCGCGTCCGCGTCCGCCTCGAGCAGCTGCCCCAGCTCGCCCGCCTTCTCGGCGGCGAGGTCCCGCAGCCCGCGCAGCTTGCGGGTGAGCTTGGTGCGCGCCGCGTCGCCCGGCTCGGACGCGAACAGGAAGCCCAGCACCGCCCCGATCCCGAGGCCCAGCAGGAACGACCCGAAGCCGCCGCCCCGCTCGCTCATTCGCCCGCCTCGAGGTCGTCCGGCGCCGCAACCGCCACCGGGCGCGGCTGGGCGTGCGACTGGAGCGGCGGCCGCACGAAGCGGTCGGTCACCGCGCGGGTGTTCGTCACGCGGAGCTGCTCGAACAGGAAGGCGAACGTCCGCTCGAGGTCGGCGCCTACGTCCTCCCGCACGTCCGCGGGCAGGTCCCACAGGCGCCGCTTGAACGGCCCGATCGCCCTCTTGCGGCTCTTGTAGATGAACTGCTGCTCGGTATCGCCCTTCTTCCACTCGTCCTTGCACTCGGCCTTCACCCACTCGTTGAGCTCGGCGCGCAGATCGCCCGGGAGGCGGGGATGGTCGAAGACGAGGTTCTGGAAGTTGGTCGCCAGGTGAATCTCGATGGCCTCGCACGCGGGGAAGTGGCCGAACGCGTCGGGCGGCAGCGTCGAAGCGCCGTGCTGCACCGCGCCGCCCAGCCCGTACTTGGCGCGCGCGTCGCGCGACAAGGCCTTCAGCGCCTCGAGGTCGATCTGGACCTTGGCGATCGAGCCGTCGGCGAGCACCACGCCGCCGTGGCTCGTCCCGGTCTGGACCGAGATCTTGCTGATGCCGGGACAGCGGGAGGGGGGCCCGCCCACCCGGCGCAGCGCGCGGGTGTAGCCCTCCATGAACGCCTGCAGCTCGTGCACGTCGGAGTTCTTACCCCCTACCTCGCCGATCTCGGCGCCCACCGACACGGTGACGCCCTCAGGCTGGCGGTCGCGGATGAACGTGGTGAGCTCCGCCGCGCGCTCGTAATTGACGCGCTGCTGCGCGTCGAGCGTCGGCTGCGACAGGTCCACGAGCGTGGACGTGTCCACGTCGATGTTGTAGAAGCCCGCGTGCAGCTCTTCCTCGATCAGCGTCCGCACGGCGCCGAGCTCCGCCTCGGGATCGGCGGCGTACTTCTTGGCGTTCACCTGGACGTGGTCGCCCTGGATGAAGAGCGGCCCCATGAAGCCCTCCCGCAGCGCCGCGGCGATGATCACCGCCACGTACTCGGCGGGCCGCTGTTCGGTGTAGCCGATCTCGGAGCGGGCGATCTCGCAGATCACGGCGCCCACGTCGCGCCGCTTCGCCGCCCGGAAGATGGCGCGCGCCGAGTCGTAGGCGAGCACGCGCACGTTGATCGCCGGCGTCGTGAACGGCGGGACCTCGCCGCGACCGCGCGCCAGATAGAGCTCGTGGATCGACGCGGGCCGCACCCCCACCGCCTGCCCGATCTCCCAGATCAGCCAGCGCGCCTGTTCCCGCTCCTCCGGTGCGCCGAAGACCGCCTGGCGCACCAGCTCGTCCAGCGCCGCGCTCTGGCGCACGGCGGGGCTCTGGAACCGTCGCAGCGTCGTTTCGGGTGCGTTGGACATACCCCGGCCCTCCTTCCGCCGAATCTAGACCGGGCCCACCTCGATGACCAGTCCGTCGTAGGCGGGCGACCGTTGATTCCCACGCTAAAGCGTGGGCTCGGCGAAGCACTGTGCTGAAGCACACCACGCTTCAGCGTTGTGCCGTGCCGAGCCCATCCTTCAGGATGGGAAACTCGGACGCCGAAACCATCTGTTCCGCGCTCTCCTAGAGCCCACTCACCTCGATCGCCAGCCCGTCGTATGCGGGGGCGATACCGTCCGGCAGCCGCGCCGCGAGCTCGGCGTGCGGCGTCTCGTGCGTCAGGTGCGTGAGGAACGTGCGGCGCGCGCCGATGCGCCGGGCGGTCTCCACCGCTTCCGGAATCGAGAGGTGCAGCGGATGCGGCCGCGAGAGCAGCGCGTTCAGCACCAGCACGTCCAGCCCCGCGAGCCGCGCCGCCGCCGCCTCGGGGACCGCCTTCACGTCGGTGACGTACGCCAGCGGCCCCACGCGGTAGCCGAACACCGTGCGGTCGCCGTGGGGCAGCGCCAGCGGCAGCACCGGCAGCCCGGCGATCGCCGTCTCCCGGCCGGCCTCGAGCGTGCGCGCGGCGAGCTCCGGCTTGCTGGTCCCCGGCTGGGCCGGCGTTTCGTCGAAGATGTAGCCGAAGCGCCGCCCGACCTCCGCCAGCGTGTCGGCGGAGCCGAACACCTCGAGCCGGCCCCCCGGCCCCCCCGGCCCCCCCGGATGGCGTGCGGAGATCGCTCGCAGGTCGTCGATGCCGTGCAGGTGGTCGGCGTGCGCGTGCGTGAGCAGCACCGCGTCCACCGCGGCGACGCCCGCCGCGACAAGCTGCAGCCGCAGCTCGGGCGGCGTGTCGATCAGGACGCGCCGGTCCCCCGCCTCGATCAGCGCCGCGGTGCGCGTCCGCCGGTCCCGCGGATCGGCGGAGCGGCAGGTGCGGCAGGCGCACCCGATCTGCGGCACGCCGTACGAAGTCCCGGTGCCGAGAAACACAAGCCGCACGTCAGACGGCCTCGACCTTGAGCAGGTTGGTCGTCCCCGAGACTTCCCAGGGCACTCCGGCGGTCATCACGATGCGGTCACCCGGACGGGCATAGCCGCGCTTCAGGATCAGGTCCCGTACCACGGCGAGCATCGCGTCGTAGCCCGGGACGCGGTCCACCACCACCGGCATCACGCCCCACACCAGCGCCAGCTGGCGGTAGGTGATCGTCTCCGTCGTGACGGCGAGGATCGGCACCGGCGGCCGCAGTGCGGCGACCTTGCGCGCCGTGAACCCACCCTTGGTGAGCGTCACGATGAGCGGCGTGCGCAGCATCCGCGCCACGGCGCTCGTGCCGAGGGCGATCGCGTCCTCCACCGACACGTTCTCCTCCGCCGTCATGCGCCGCTCGTCGCGGCTCCCCCCCACGCCCGCCGGCGCGCCCTGGCGCTCCATCTCCCGGATGATCCGGTCCATCGCGCGGACCGCCTCGAACGGGTATTCCCCCACCGCCGTCTCGGCCGAGAGCATCACCGCGTCCGTGCCGTCGAGAATCGCGTTGGCGACGTCGGACGCCTCGGCGCGGGTGGGCCGCGGGTGGCGGACCATCGATTCCAGCATCTGGGTCGCGGTGATCACCGGCTTGCCGTGCCGGTTCGCCGCCCGGATGAGGCGCTTCTGCACGAGGGGGACCTCCTCGAACGGCAGCTCGACCCCCAGGTCGCCGCGCGCCACCATCACGGCGTCGCAGGCGTCGAGAATGCGCTCCAGGTCTTCGAGCGCGGTCGCCTTCTCGATCTTCGCGACGAGCTTGAGGTCGGGTGGGACGAGCCGGCGCAGCTCGGCCAGGTCCTCCGCCCGCCGCACGAAGGAGAGCGCCAGGTAGTCGGCGCCCGCCGCGACGGCGTGGGCTGCATCCTCCCGGTCCTTCTCCGTCAGCGCCGGCGCGCTCACGTGCAGCCCCGGGAGGTTCATCCCCTTGTGCGACGTCAGGGTCCCGCCGTCCACCACGCGCCCCTCCACCCGCGGCGGGGCGATGCGGGTCACCTCCACCGAGAGCAGCCCGTCGTCGAGCAGGATCCGGGAGCCGACGCGCGCGTCGGTCGCGAGCCCCGCGTACGTCGTCGGTACGTCGTCGCCCCGCGCCGCGTCCTCGGGAGCGAACGCCACCGTCTCGCCCGCGCGCAGCGCGCGCGGCCGCGGCAGCGCGCCCACGCGGATACGTGGGCCCTGCAGGTCCACCAGCACGGCCACCGCGAGCCCGGCGGCGTCCGCCGCCCGCCGGACCGCCGCGATCCACTCGGCCCGCAGCGCCGGGGCGCCGTGCGAGGCGTTCACCCGGATCACGTTGGCCCCGGCCTCGATGAGTCCCGCGATGCGCTCGGGCGTCCCGGTCGCGGGCCCGAGCGTCGCGACGATCTTGGTGCGGCGGATCAGGTCGCAGCTCCTTCCGTGAGCGCCGCGACCAGCGCCGGGAGCACCACGCCGGCCGGCCCGCGGCAGATGATGTGCGCGGCGGCGGAGACGTCCGTGGGATCGGGGTTCACCTCGATCACGGTCGCGCCGCCGTCGCGCGCTATAAAAGGCAGTTGCGCGGCGGGTTGCACCAGCCCCGACGTCCCCACGACCAGCATCGCCTGGCACGACGCCGCGAGGTCCCACGCCTCGGCCGTCGCCTGCGCGGGGAGCGTCTCGCCGAACCACACCACGTCGGGGCGCACCGGCGCGCCGCACTCGGGACAGCTGGGTGGCTCGCATTCCGTGTCCTCCGCCGGCTCGGGCGCCGCCGCCGCGGGGAACCGGTGGCGCGCGTCCACACACGAGAACCGGTCGAGCGAGCCGTGCAGCTCCACCACGCGCCGGCTCCCCGCCCGGCGGTGCAGCCCGTCCACGTTTTGCGTCACGATCACGAGCGCCGGAACGAAGCGTTCCAGGGCGACGAGCGCGTGGTAGCCGGGGTGCGGCGTCGCGGCGCGCACCAGGCGCCGCCGCCACGCGTACCACCCGAAGACCCGCGCCGGATGCCGCCGGAATGCCGCTTCGGTCGCGAGCTCCTCGGGATCGTAGCGCGCCCAGAGGCCGGTGAGGGCGTCCCGGAAGGTCGGGATCCCGCTCTCGCACGACATCCCCGCGCCGGTCGCCACCACGACGCGCTGCGCCGCGCGCAGCACCCCCGCCGCCGCCGCGATCGCCCGCGCCGTGTCGGCCGCCGGCGCCTGGGATCGAGTAATCCACATTTTTGTAACGCCCCCGAGATGTGGAAAACTACGCGGGCGGGAGCACGCTGCACGCACGCTCAGGAGGACGTGTAGCCGAGTCGAGGCGGAGGTCGTAAGTGATTCGAAACCGGGACGCTAGGAGGCCGAGCTCAAGCACCCTCTCACCCGCCACGCCGGCTCAAGTGAGGCAGAGCCCGCCTGCATAAAGATACCCACATCTGTAACCCCTCCCCCTTCCCTCTTCCCCCTTCCCGTCAGTGCACCACGCCGATCTGCTTCTCCTCGAGCCGCTGCCGGAATTCCTGGAGCAGACGCACCGTCCGGGCGATGCTCGACGCCGGCAGCCCCTCGATGGCGCGTGCGGCGAGGCGTCGCTCGAGCTGACCCGCCCGCAGCAGCACCTCGAGGCCGCGTCGCGTGAGGGTGACGCGCACCCCGCGGTCGTCTTCCGGATCGGGGGTGGTCTCGACCAGTCCTTTGGTCTCGAGGCGCTGGATGAACGTGGTCGCCGCGGCGCGGGACACGCCCAGCTGGGCGGCGATCTCCTTGGGACGGGCGCCGTCCGGACCTCCCGTGTCCACGGCCGTCAAGGCGGCGTGCGCACGGTGCGACAGGCCGTAGGTTCGGAACGCCCGGTCGCCGGTGTGATGTACCGCCGCCTGCGCGGCGGCGATGGCGTCGGTGAGCTGGAGGGCGAGCTCGGAACGATCCGTCATCCGTTATCCGTCGTCCGGCATCCGTCGTCTGGGAGCTGAAATAAAGTTAATATGTTGATAGTTAACATACTAAACACTTCACCGGGCCCCGGCAAGGCCAGTCTTGCGAGGGTTTTCACGGACAACGGATAACGGATGACGGACGACGCCTCAGCAGGTTTCCGACCAGTCCGCCGGCGACGTGGCGCCGCAGCGCCCGCAGCGCAGCGCGTCCGGCTTCCCGGCGAAGTCCTGGCGGTAGTGGCACAGCGGGCAGACGGCGTAGGTCGTGACGACCTCCATCCCCTGCCCTCCCAGGGTGGGACGGAGCACGCCGGTGCGGACCACGATGCTCCAGCGGTCGGGGGGTTCCTGGCGGATCGTGACGTCGGCGCGGTTCAGGCGTATCCGCTGCTGCCGCACCTCCACCACGATGTGCCCGTCGACCGACTCCTCGACGACGGGATACCATGCCCCGCGGCGGAGGATGTCCGCCACGTTGTCGCCGCACCGGGCCCAACCGAGCGTGATCCGCATGGAGAGTGACGCCCCCCATCATACACCGTTTTGGTAGATTCCGTTATGCGCGAGCTCGGTCGCATCGTCCGTCTCCAGATCCAACGCTCCTCCCTGAAGACGGGGGACAAGCCCACGCGGATGTACGACCCCGCGCCGATTCTCGACGTGGGGCGGCTCGCCGTCGGCCCCGACGGCGCCCTGGGCGAGGCGCCGGAAGGAGCGTGGCTGGTGGACGTGCATCACCGGGCGCACCCGCACACCAAGAACGAGGACGGCGGCCACGGCGTCTCGCTCGGGTTCACCTCGCACTACTCCCTGATGCGCGACCGCTTCGGCGACCGCATCACGCCCGGCTGCGCCGGCGAGAACATCCTCGTGGAGACCGGCGGGCGGGTCGGGTTCGACGACCTGGCCCGGGGCATCGCCTGCATCGCCGGGGACGGCCGCGAGCTGGTACGGTTGGAGGTGCTGCAGGTGGCGCACCCGTGCCGGCCGTTCAGCGGCTGGGCGCTGGGGGGGATGGTGCCAGGCGAGGTGCTGAAGGAAACGCTCCAGTTCCTCGACGACGGCATGCGGGGTTTCTATTGCCTGGGAGTGGGCGCGGGAATCGTTGCGGTGGGAGATCGGGTGGTGGTGTTGTAGAGGGGCTCGGGGTTCGGGGCTCGGGGTTCGGGGTCGGCACTCCCGAGCCCCGAGTCCCCAACCCCGAGCCCCTAGCTCAACTCATCCCACGCCAGCGTCGCCGACTTCTTGCAGCGCTCGCAGGCCAGCTCCTTCATCTCGGACTCGAACGCCTGGCGGTGGCGGCAGGTCGGGCACACCGCGTAGGTGAGCGGGAACAGCCGCCCGACCCGCTGGATCTCGCGCGGCTCGCACCGCACGATGCTCCAGCGCTCCGGCGGGTGGTAGCGGATCTCCAGGAACCGCCGGTCGACCGGCACGTTGCGCCGGTTCACGTCCAGCACGACGATGTGGCTCGAGGAGATGCGGACGACGGGATACCACGCGCCGCGGCGCAGCAGGTGCGCCCCCGGCTTCCCGACCCGGGCCCAGCCCTTGGCCTGGAGCCGCGTGGGCGTGATGGGGCGGAATGGAATCGTCACGGCCCCAGAATAACACGACCCCCGGTCGGGGATCGTGACAACGGTCACACGCCTGGTACCACCGCCGATGTGATGCCTGACCCGTCCGCCGGCCTACGCTCCCCCCCGTTCAGCCGCACTCCGAGAACCCGCAGACGTGGCACTTGGCGCAGCCCTCGATGAACGCGAGCTGGGAGCCGCAGTCGGGGCAGGCGCCGATGAAGTCCTGCTCCGGCCCGCGGGCCCGCAGCGCCGCCGTGCCCTCGGGCCCCGCGATCACCTCGCGCGCGGGCGCGGCGCCGGCGGCGAGCGGGCCGGCGCCGCCGAGCAGGTCTTGCTGGATCCCCTGCTTCTCTTGCATCCATTTTTCGATCGCGATGCCGATCGCGTCGGGCACCGACAGCACCTTGTTCGGTCCCAGGCCCACCACGCGGTCCGACGAGATGCCGCGGAGCTGGCGGTGGACCTCCCGCAGGGGGATCCCCGAGCGCAAGGCGAGCGAGATGAGCCGCCCGATCGCCTCGACATCCGCCATGAGGGCACCACCCGCCTTGCCAAGGGAGATGAACACCTCGAACGGCTGACCTTTGTCGTCTTCGGTGATGTTCACGTACATGGTGCCGAGGGGGGTCTCGATCCGCCGCGTCGCGCCCTTGAGCAGGTCGGGGCGGGACCGCTTGGCGCGCCGCTGCAGGTTTTCGGCTTCGGCGTCGTGCAGCTGGGCGCGGGTGCGCTCCAGCTCAGCCTCGAGCTCCGCGATCCGCCCCAGCGCCTCCGCCAGCGCGTCCTGCCCTCCCCCTCCCCCTCCCCCTCCCCCCGCCGCCTGCGCCTGCACCTTCTTCGCCGTCGCGCCGGTCGAAAGCACCTGCATCTCGCGCGCGCCGTCGCGATAGACCGTCACGCCCTTGCACCCCAGCTTGTAGGCGTAGCGGTAGATCGTCTCGACGTATTCCTCGGTCGCGTCGTTCGCGAAGTTGCAGGTCTTCGAGATCGCCGAGTCGGTGAACTCCTGGAAGGCCGCCTGCATCTGGATGTGCCATTCGGGGGTCACGTCGTGCGCGGTCACGAACACGCGCTGCCACTTCGCCGGGACCTCGGCGAAGTGGATGTGGCCCGCCTCGGCGATCCGCTGCATCAGCTCGTCCGAGTACCATCCTTCCTGCCGTGCGATCGCCACGAAGTCCTCGTTCACGTCGGGCATCAGCACGCCCGCCTGGTTGCGCATGAACGCGACGGCGAAGATCGGCTCGATCCCCGACGAGCACCCCGCGATGATCGAGATCGTGCCCGTGGGCGCGACCGTCGTGAGATTGCAGTTGCGCAGCCGGCGCATCGGCCGCACCCGCTCGCCCTTGGGCCCCCGGGCGCAAGTCGCGTCCGGACCCCAGATCGACCGCTCCCACTCGGGGAACACGCCGCGCTGCTCCGCGAGCTTCTCCGAGGCGGCCTTCGCCTCCTCGTCCACGAACTCCATCATCCGGCGGCCCAGCGCCACTCCCTCGTCCGAGTTGTACGGGATGCCGAGGCGCACCAGCAGGTCGGCCCAGCCCATCACGCCCAGCCCGATGCGGCGGATCCGCTGGGCGAGGCTGTCGATCTCGGGCAGCGGGTACCTGTTCGCGTCGATGACGTTGTCGAGGAAGTGCGTGCACAGGTGCACCACGGTCCGCAGGCGCTCCCAGTCCACGTCGCCGTCTTTGGCGAACAGGCCCAGGTTGACCGACCCCAGGTTGCACACGTCGTAGGGCAGCAGCGGCTGCTCGCCGCACGGGTTCGTGGCCTCGTAGCTGCCGAGGTGCGGCACCGGGTTGTAGTGGTTCGCCCGGTCGATGAAGTACACGCCCGGCTCGCCCGTCTTCCAGGCGCCGTGGACGATCTTGCGGAACAGCTCGCGGGCGTCGAGCTGCCCCACGACCTTGCCGCTACGCGGGTGGATCAGGTCGTAGCTCGTCCCCTCCTCCACCGCCCGCATGAACGCGTCGGTCACGGCCACGGAGATGTTGAAGTTCGTGACCTGGGTCAGGTCGTCCTTGCAGGTGATGAACTCGAGGATGTCCGGATGGTCGACCCGCAGGATCCCCATGTTCGCGCCGCGGCGCGTGCCGCCCTGCTTCACCACGTCCGTCGAGGCGTCGTACAGCTTCATGAACGACACGGGGCCCGAGGCGACGCCCATGGTGGAGCGCACGACGTCGTTCTTGGGCCGGAGCCGCGAGAACGAGAATCCCGTCCCGCCCCCCGACTGGTGCACGAGCGCCATCGCCCGCAGGGTGTCGTAGATGCCGCTCTGGCCGTTCGAGAGGCAGTCGTCCACCGGGAGCACGAAGCACGCCGACAGCTGCCCCAGCGGCCGGCCCGCGTTCATGAGGGTGGGCGAGTTGGGCATCCACGCCCGCGTGGCCATCAGCTCGAAGAACGTCTCGGCGAGGCCTTCCACCGCCTTGTCGGAGGCGCCGTAGCGCCGGTCGGGCTCCGCGATGGTGCGGGCGACGCGCCAGAACAGATCCTCGGGCCCCTCGACCGGCCGGCCCTGGTCGTCCTTCACCAGGTAGCGCCGCTCGAGCACGGTGACGGCGTTGGGGCTCAGGTCGAGCGCGCCTTTGCGGGTGGAAGCGGTCATGCTGGCTCGTCCCTCACGGAGTGAGCTTGTTCACACACGGTCTGCGTATATGGAATTTAACAGCGCGCGAGACCGAAAAGCGCGGAAGGGCAAGGTAGACCCGCGGGCGCGTCGGGGCAACACTCACGCAGAGCGGCGCCCGGACGACGGTTCCGACAATTCACATCACAAAGCTGTCCGCGCGATCGGGAACCGGCCCGCGCGGTGCCGCTCGGCCTCCGCCACGTAGTGCTCCCACGTGACCCGGATGCGCTCGCGCAGCGCCGCGTCCACCGCGCGCGTCACCCGGGCCGGCACGCCCACCACCAGCGAGCCCGGCGGCACCCGTGTGCCCTCCGGCACCACGGCGCCCGCTGCCACGACACTGCCGGTCCCGATGTGCACGTCGTTGAGGAGAATGCTCCCCATGCCGATGAGGCACTCGTCCTCGACGGTGCAGGCGTGCAGGATGGCGCGGTGCCCCACCCCCACGCGCGCGCCGATCCGCGTCGGCCGGCCCTCGTCCACGTGCACCACGGTGCCGTCCTGGAGGTTGGTGGCCTCGCCCACCACGATGGCGGCCATGTCGCCGCGCAGCACGGCGCCGTACCACACGCTGGCGCGCGCGCCCAGGGTGACGTCGCCCAGCACCACGGCACCGGGGGCGATGAACGCCGTCGGATGGATGTCGATTACTGCCTCTCCGGCGGGAACTGCCACTGCACCCAGGCGTCCACCGGCTCCCCGTTCTTCTGGGCCGGATTCCAGCGCAGCGTCTTCGCGAGATCGAGGGCCTGATCGTTGAAGGTGTCCACGTTGGAGCGCACGAAGACGCGGACCTCCATGGTCTCGCCGTTGCGCGACACGTGACACAGCAGGATCGCCGGCCGGGGGACGATGGGTACGTCCGCCGGAAGCGGGATCCGTGTGGAGGACAGGGGCACCGGCCGCGTATCGAAGCAGAGGTTGTCCTGGTTGTACGCGGGCCCGTACTGCTCGCAGGGGCCGAGCTGCGAGTCGCCCGACGGCTGCAGGTCCAGCCGGATCGTGGAGGGCGCGCCCGGGCTGATGATGACCTGGCGTTCGAACGGGGAGTACCCGCCGGCCTGTACCGCCAGCTTGTAGACGCCGGGAGGCACGTCGCCCTGCGAGCCCCGGAACAGCACGCCGTTGAGGGTCACGCGCGCTCCCTGCGGCAGCCCCTGGAGCGTGAGGTGTCCCGGGGTGCCCGGGGCGACCGGAGGCAGCCGGGTGCGGGACGTGTCGGCGGCGCCGGGCGACGCGGGGGGCGCGGCCGCCGTGGCCTGTTCGCTCCCCGTGTCGGAGAGGAGGCGCTGCGCCAGCGTGTCGCGCTGCAGCGCTGCGGTCGCGGAGTCGTGCGCCGCGCCGTGGGTGAAGAAGAGCAGGCCCTTCTTGTACGCGTACAGCCCCGGGGCGCCGAGGCCGACCGCCACGACCACCACCCACAGGGCGACCCCCGCGGCGACGGAGCGGTGCTTCGGCTCGGCCGGCGCTTTGCCGGGGACGCCCGGCAGGGGCGTCGTGAGCGCGCCCGCCAGGCGCGCACCCGCGAGCGAGGGGATCGCCTTGGTGGGCGCGGTCGCGAGGCCCACCGCGGCGAACGATCCTCCCGCCTCGAGCGCCTGAACGAGCTCGTCCGCGGTCTGGAAGCGGTCGTCGTGCGACTTGGCCATCATCTTCTTGATGACCTCGAACAGCGTGCGCTGGTCGTAGTTCTCGATCGGCGGGACCGGCAGCTCCTCCATGATGTGCTTGTAGCCGATCGAGAACGAATCCTCGCCGTCGAACGGCACGTGTCCGGTGAGGCACTGGTAGGCGACCACGCCGAGCGAGTAGACGTCCGAGCGGCCGTCGAGGGGCTGGGCCCGGGCCTGCTCGGGGCTCATGTAGTGCGGCGTGCCGATCGACATCCCGGTGCCCGTCAGCTTGCCGCCGGTCGCCGCCTTCGCGATGCCGAAGTCCGTGACGACGGCCATGCCGTGCTCGTCGAACATGATGTTGTCGGGCTTGATGTCGCGATGCACGATGCCGCTCTTGTGCGCATAGGCGAGGGCCCGCGCGACCTGGACGAGCACCTGGCGGATCTCGCCCGGCGGCAGCGATCCGCGCGCGGCCAGCACGCTCGAGAGCGGCTTGCCGCGCAGGAATTTCATGACGAAGTAGATGACGCGGCCGTTCTTGCCGACGCGGTAGATCGGGATGATGCCGGGGTGCTCGAGCTTGGCGGAGGTGCGCGCTTCCCGCTGGAAGCGCTCGACGAATTCCTTGTCGAAGGCGAGGGAGAACGGCAGGACCTTGATCGCGACGTCGCGCTCGAGCTGCCGCTCGCGGGCCTTGAAGACGATCGCCATGCCGCCGCGGCCCAGCTCCTCGAGGATCTCGTACTCGTCCTTCAGCTGATCCCGCACGAGATCGAGTTCCGTGACGTCGGACTGGTGGTCGCGGGCGGCGCCGACCGAAGTCGTCGCCGTCAGATCCAGTCCGCACGAGCGGCAGAACTTGCTGGCGTCCTCGTTCTGGGTGCCGCAGCGGGAGCAGTACATCCATTCTCCGCGGAGACGGTGAAAGCTAGGGACCGGTCGGAGCGGGTGTCAACTCATTCGCGCGACACGACGACGAAGCGGCGCTGCCGCGTGAGCGACACCGCCGTCGCGGGATCGCGCACCTCGACGCTCAGGCGGTACGTGCCCTTGGGCGCGTCGCGCAGGTCGAGGCCGCGGCGCACGCGGCTGACCGGGCCCTCGGCGGACGCGTCGAACTCGAGCACCAGCGGGGCCTGGCGCCCGCCGAACAGCCGGCGAAACAACGAACGCCCGCCCGCGCGCTCGAGGCGCACCACGGTGTGATAGGGCGCGCCCGCGGCGAGTCCGTACACCTCGTAGTACAGCTCCGCCGAGCCGCCCGCGGGAAATTCCTCGAGCGGGTTGAGCGGCACGGTGTCGCCGCGCACGACCCACACCAGCCCCGATCCGCGGCGCCCGACCACGAGATCGCTCAGCGCGAACGCCCGGCCGTCGAGCCGCTCGACGGCGATGGAATCGCGCCGCACGAGATCGCCGGCGCTCTCCCCCAGCTGCTCGACGAGGAGGTGGTAGCGGTACCGCCCGGGGGGAACGGCGAGGATCAGCTGGCCGGTGAGGAAGCTGCCGCCGCGCAGCGGCTCGCGCGCCCGGAACGTGCGCGTGGTGTCGAGGCGCGCCACCAGGTTCTCCGCCGTGTCCGCCGCGAACAGGCGGAAGGCGAGCGGATACACGACGCGTCCCGAGTCGGCGAGCGGGGTGAGCTGCTGCGCCGGGATCGCGAACACGACGTGCAGCTCCTGTCCGGTTCCCTCGCGGGCCCCGACCACGAACTCCGACGCGACGACGCCGAGCACCGTGGCGAACTCGCGCGTGTAGCTGTCAGTGGTCGTGCCGCGGGCGATGCTGCGCTGGCCCAGGCTCCGCTCCGCGGTGAGCGCACCCGCCGTGTTGGCCGAGGTGAGGGTGTTGCCGAGGCGGGCGTACACCGGGCTGATGTCGGCCCGCGATGCGAACAGGTCGCTCGTGAGCGGGTCGAGCCCGCGGCGCACCTGGAGCGCGAGCGCGCCGCCGTGGCCCGCGGTGAGCGCGTCGGCGAGGCTCTCGACCAGCTTGTAGTCCTGCACGTCGCCGCGCGCGACGAAGTGGAAGATCAGATCGCCCGCCGGCCGGCGGTACAGCCACGTCTCGTTCGGCTCGAGCCGGTCGACGATCCGCGGGTACGACGCCCGCTTGTCCGGCGGGCCGTGCCGCAGGTAGATGATGCCGCGATCGTCCAGCTCCTCCTGGTCGGACCGGTAGCGCTCCGTGATGTCGTAGTGGCGGTGGCGGCTCACGAGGCGGAAGTGCCGCCACACGTAGAACCAGCGCCGGTAGTGCTCGGCGAGGCGCTCGCCGGGGTTGCGGGCCTCGACCACGTCGCGCCGCCGCCAGAAGTGCTCGAGCCACTCGGCCCGCGGGCCGGGGGACGTGAACCCGTCGAACGGGGTGACCTCCTCGGGGCGCGCCACGACGCTCAAGTCCACCCGGTAGAGCGCGATCGCCTCGGGCGAGCGGGCGACCCGCGCCCCGGCGAAATAGGTGCGCCACCCGTCCGGCTCCCGGTTCGCCAGGTAGGAGGTGCGCGCCAGCTCGAGCAGGCCGAGCCCCGAGTCGCCGCCCGCCGCGACGTAGGCCTGGAACCCCGCCATTGCGGAGTCCACGTCGCCGACCGCGCGCTCCACGCGCCCGCGGGCGAGCGCCACGCCGGGAGTGCGGCCGGCCGGGGAGGCGGCGGCGAGCCGCACCGCCTTCAGCGCCACGTCGAGCCGCGGCCCGATGCGCTGCGTGAGTGCCGTGCTCACGAGGTCGACCGTGGCCTGGGCGAACCCGGGATCGGCCTCCACGGCGCGCGCGAACGCGGCCGCGGCCTTGCTGAGGTAGTCCTTGCCGAGCTGCTGGCGGAGGTTCTCGATCGCGATCACGGCGTGCTCGCCCAGGCCGAGCTCGGCGAGCCCCAGCCCGTACCACGGATAGGGCCAGTCGGGGGTGACCTCCCCCGCCCACTCGAACTCCCCCGCCGCATCCTCGTAATGGCTCTTCACGCCCGTGAGCTCGCCGAGGCGGTACGCGATGAATCCGAGCCGCAGGTGGATCAGCGAGTCGCCGCGGTCCCGCTTCGCGATCTCGATCGTCGTCGCTTCGAGCCGCTTGAGCGCCGCGGAGTCGCGCGCGCCCGCGAGCGAATCCCGGAAGCGCTCGAGCGCCACGCGCGCGCCGGGTGACTGGGCGTCGAGCGGGGAGGGCGGGACGGCAGTGAGCGCGACCGCACTCAGGAGGATCAACCGGCGCATAGGACTATTATACGCCGCTCTTCGAACACGTTCACCTCCGGAGTACCCAGGCTCGAAGCCTGGGCTCGGCCGGCGCTGTGCTAAAGCACACTCCGGTGTCCTTCAGGACGATGCTTCGCCGAGCCCACCCTTCAGGGTGGGAATCCGGAGACCTGGCTCTCTCAGAAGTCGGACGCGAGCGCGACGTACACCCGGGGCCGGCGCGGATCGCCCGACGGCGGCGTGGCGAGCGGCTGCGCGACGCCCAGGCGCAGCTGCAGCAGTAGGTCGTAGTTGACGGCGAAGTCGCCCGCGAGCTCGAGCCCCGTCGAACGCAGCCGCGTGAGCCGCGGCGCGGCGCCGCGGTTCCAGGCGTCGCCGGCGTCCGCGAACGCGTTGAGCCACAGCTTGTCGGCCCCGAACGGGAGGTGACCGAGCGACCGGCCGACGAGCGCCAGCGGCAGGCGATACTCGAGCGAGCCCGTCGCGACGCGCGCGCCGCTCAGCGCCCCCGAGCGGTAGCCGCGCACCGGGAAGGCGCGCGTGCCGCCGATCACCTGGCCGTACGTGAGACCGAGGGGCGCCGACGACACGCCCCCGACGTTCAACAGCCCGCCGAGCGGCCCTCCGGTGGCGCCGGCGGCGAGGCGCAGGGCGAGCACGTGGTGGGCGAAGCCCCCGAACCCCGGCAGGCGAGCGTACAGGCCGAGGCGCGAGCGCACCTCGTTCGACCAGCGTGGGCCGCCCTGCTCCTCCCGCCGGCGATAGGTCGCGGACCAGGTGAAGCCGTTCTCCGGCGACACCGAGAGCGCACCCGCCACGAGACGCGACAGCGCGAGCGTCACCGAGCCGCCGATCAGGTCCTGCGCGTCGCACCCCGGACAGACGGCGGCGAGGGACGTGTCGGGGCTCGTCACGAACCGGGTGCGTTCGAGCTCCGCGGCGAACCGCACGCTCGCCGCGGTGCGCCAGCGGCGGGTCACGAACGACGCCCCGAGCGCGGCGTCCTGATCGAGCTCCGCGATCGCGAGCGTGGGCGCGG
The DNA here is from genome assembly GCA_036395195.1 of Gemmatimonadales bacterium. Taxonomy (GTDB): domain Bacteria; phylum Gemmatimonadota; class Gemmatimonadetes; order Gemmatimonadales; family GWC2-71-9; genus AG41. The sequence goes on from DASWDP010000127.1 coordinate 27,302, forward strand.
ACGGTGGGGGCGCCACGTTGTGCCACGAGCTCGACCCCGACAGATCGAGCGTCGGGTTGCCGAGCACCTCCGACACCAGCACGAAATCGCCCACGGCCCGGAAGGGGCGGGGCGCGACGAGCAGGTCGCCCGCGTAGATGAAGCGGCCCAGCGCGTCGGTCCCTGCGGTCACGGCGCCGAAGAACCGCCCCGCGGGCCGGGCGTCGAGAAAGAACGGCACCCAGAAGTGCGGCCGCAGGGACGGCCACAGGGCGTACCCGGTCTCGCGCACCGGCACCGCGGGCGCCGGCTCGAACGGCAGCGGCTCGGGAAATGCCGCCGGCGCCGCGCCGGCGAGCACCGGCGCACGCCGTAGCTCCCAGCCGCGGGCCGTGAGGGCCGCGTAGAGCAGCGTACCGTCGCCGAGCGCGGCGGGGGCGCGCGCGCCCAGCGGCTCCGCCGTCAGCGGCTCGGCCCAACCCCCGCCCGACGCGCGCCAGCGGTACACCTGCGGCAAGCCGGTCGGATCGGCGACGAACCACAGCTCGCTCCCCGCGGCCCACGTCGGATCGGTGATCACGCCGCGCGACTCGACGAGCACCACCGCCGCCGCGGGCGAGTCGGCGGGCCAGCGCACGAGCTGCCAGTGACCGCCCGCGTTCCGGGTCGCGGCCACCTGCCGGCCGTCGGGCGACGGCACGACCTCCCCCCACGTCGCGCCCGGCGGGCCCGGCGGGCCGGGGGGGACGGGCAGCGCCGGATGGTTGGTCGCCGGTCCGAGGATGATGGTCGAGAGCCGCCCGCCGCCCGCGCGGGGCGCGACGACGCGCGCACCGTGCGTCTCGCGGCGCCACGCCCCGCCGGGGATCCAGCGGTACAGGTCGCTCCGCACGCGCCACCGCGTCGTGAAATCGAGCTGCGCCACGATCAGCGTGTCGCCGAGCCAGTCGTAGCTCACGCCGGCGTTGACGGCGTGCGCCGCCACGAGCCGGAACGATGCGGCGTCGAGCACCCGCAGCTCGCGGGTGCCTCTGCCGTCGTCCCACACGTACGCCACGCGCCGGCCGTCCGGGGACACCTGCGGCACCGGCTCCGTGCGGAGCAGGCTGTCGATCACGCGCGCCGGGGGGGGGGCGCCGTCGCCCGGTGCGGGCGCGGGCCGGGTCGCGTGCGGCCATTCGACGCCGAGCGAGCGCCCGGGCGCGGCGCGGCCGATCTGGCGGCCGACGCGATAAGGAATGAGCTGGCCGGCCGTGGCCTCTACGAAGCGCGGCACGACCGAGTCCCCCGCCACGCCGGTGAAATAATGAAAGAAGCGGCTGCCATAGGCGTACGGGACGAGGCCGTCCGCCCAGCGGGTGTACAGCAGCGCGTCCGCGGGCCGGCGCGACGCGCCGCCGGTGTGGTCCGCGGCGAGGATCTGCGTGTGGAAGCTGCCGCGCACGCGCCCGCCGTTCGTGAACTTCGATTCGTAATAGACGGCGAGCCCCTCGGTCACCCAGCTCGGCTGATATTCGTTCGGGAAGAGCCCCGGCACCCGGCCGAACACGCGCTGCGCGAGGCCCCAGAAGCTCCTGGCGCGGTCGAGATGGAAGACGTGGGTCAGCTCGTGCGTCGTGAGGAGCCGGAGCCAGCTGTCGTAGAGCTGCAGCCCTGGATCGGTGGCAGGCGGCGTGAGGAAGAGGTCGATGCGGGGCGAAGGGAACACGCTCGTGAGACCGTTCGCGACGTCGCCGTCGTCGGCGAGCGTGAGGTCGACCTTGCCACGCGGGGGATGCAGCTCCGACGCGAGCAGCACGTACGCCCGCTCTGCTTCCCGCGCCTCGGTGAGCGCCACGTCGCGGTACGCGGGCCGGAAATGGATGCGAAAGTGCGCCGTGTGAAGGGTGCGCCAGGCGCCGGACGGGTCGAGCTGCGCCTCGGCGCGGCCGGCGAGCAGGAGGAGAACGAGAATGCGCACTCTCACGGCTCCCGTGCCCGCTCGCGCAAGAACGCCTCGATCCCGCGCGCGATCCCCCGGGCGTAGCGCCATTGCCCCGCGTCGCTCGCGAGCATCGCCTCCTGCTCCGGCATCATGATGAAGAGGCCCTCGGTGAGCGCCGCCGGCATCCAGGTGGGGCGCACCAGCGCGTAATCCCCGCGCCCCATCCCCAGGTCGCGCACGCCCAGCTCCGCGACGAGCGCCCGATCGAGCTGCCGCGCCAGCGCCGCGCTGCGGGGGTGGAAGTAATACACGCTCGTGCCGTTGTTCGCGAACGGGTTCACGCCGTCGGGGAGCGCGTTGGCGTGGATCGAGACGAGCACGTCCGCGTCGTGCAGCTCGGCGAACCGGGTGCGGGGGAAGAGGTCGATCGGCGTCGAGTCGGAGCGCGTGAGCAGCACCGTCGCACCGGCGCCCTCGAGCAGCTGCTGCGCCTTGCGGGCCACGGCGAGCGTGGCGACCGGCTCCCACAGCCCCGTCGGGCCTTTCGCGCCGAGCGGAGGATGCCCGGGGTCGAGCACGATCGTCCTCCCGGAGAGCGGATGCGCGGCGCCGATCGCGGGCGGCCGGCGGACTTCGAGCAGCAGATCACGGCCGTCGAAGCGCGTCCGGTAGCCCCACACGCGCCGTGACAGCTCGAGCGTGATCGTCACCTCGTCCGTCGCGGGTTGCGCGTAGCGCATCCGCGTGACGAGCGGGTCGGTGCCGCCTCCTCCGTACTGCATCCAGTTGATGTCCGCCACACCGCCATACAGCCGGAGCGTGAGGCTCTTGTCGCCTTCCGTGACCTGGAACGGGAGCCGCGCCGGCAATGGCACGCGCAGCGTCACCGATTTCGGCCCGGCCACGAGCCGCACCGATCCCACCGTCCCGCCCGGGGGCGGCGTGCCCGGGACGAGGGGGACCACGTCCGCGACGTTCACCCAGGCCACCGCGGCGCGCGAGAGCTGGAGCCGGACCTGATCGTTCCAGCGGCCCGAGGTTGCCGCGGTCGTCCCCGTCGGGAAGAACCAGTTGTAGGTGCCGCCCGGAACCGCGCGGCCGGCGGTCAGGCTGTCGGTCGCCCCCGTGTGGGCCGTGTCGTCGTTGAGCACGACGACGGCCGGAACAGCCAGGTCGGCCAGCACGACCGTGAGCGGCCAACGCGCCCGTGCGGTGTCCCCACCCACGGCGACCTCGAGTGCCCCGCACGCGGTCCGCCCGTCGGGGCACAGCGCCGCGGCCGGGAGCCAGCCGACATAGCGCCCCGTCGCGGGCGGTAGGCGGTAGGCCGCCGAGTCGCTCACGAACGCCCGCACGCCCCACGGGGGCTCGGCGGGCAGGGTGTCGGGGAGGAGCGGGACGGTGGAGCCCCACGGCAGCACGAGACGGACGGCCGCGCCCGGCGCGGCCAGCACGGCGAGCCGTATGCCCTCGCCCCCGGGGAGCGCCAGGCTGCCGGCCGGCTCGAAGCTCGTGGTGTCGATCCAGGCGGCGCGGCCGGGCGGCGGATGGAATCGCGGCGCGAGGCGCGCCGGGAACATCGTGGCGGTGGAGTCCGGGCCGGCGCGCGCCACCAGGCGAAACGGTGCGACGGTGTCGTCGGGGAGCGGGACCCAGGCGATCCAGGCGCCGTTCGCGAGCACCGCCACGGGCTGGCCGTCGACCGTGAGGCTCGCGAGCCCGCTGCCGCCGCGGATCGCGCCGAAGAAGAAGGCCGAGTCGCGGGACTGGATGACGTCGGCGGAGTCAGGATAGACGACGCTGATGTGGAGCGCGGCGCGCGCCGGCGCGGGCGGCGCCCCGGAGCGCGGGCCCGCGCATCCGGCTGCGACACTCACGAGCAGCACGCCGACCGATCGCACAGGCGCGCAAGCTAGCATCGACCCTTTCGACCCGTCAATTTGCCGAATAGATTGGCAGACCGTAACTTGTGCGCTCTGTGGAGCACCTCCGCCAGTGACCGCCTGCACCTACTGCGGCCGCGATAACGACCCCGGCGCGCAGTTCTGCATGGATTGCGGCAAACCCATGGGCAAGTCCACTGGATTGAAGGCCGCCACGCCCGCGGCCGGCAAAGCCGGCGCCGTGCCGGGCACCCACGTCATCGAGCAGCCCCCTCCCCCTCCCCCTCCCCCGGCCCCTGCCCTTACCGGCCGCCCGGACGCCGTCGTATGCCCGTTCTGCGGCGACCGCGCGAACAGCCAGCTGCCCTTCTGCCCGCACTGCGGCCGGCGGCTCACGGCCCCGGCCTCAGGGCCCACGTGCGCCCGCTGCGGCTCCCCGGTGCCGCAGGGGACGAAGTTCTGCGCCACCTGCGGCGCCCCCTTGGTCGAGGCGGCGGCGCCGCGGCGCTCGCCCTCCTCCCCAGAACGCGCCGCCGCGCGCGGCGCCAGGCCGATCACTTTCGTGCTGCTCGACGAGGCCGGCAAGCCGCAGCGGCGCTTCGAGCGCCAGGCACCCGACACGACCCTCGGCCGGCAGGACGGGGACATCCGGTTTCCCGACGACGTGTTTCTGTCGCCGCTGCACGCCAAAGTCTCCTGGGAGCGGGACGGGTTGGTCGTGCGCGACCTCGGCAGCCGCAACGGTACCTGGGTGTTCCTCGAGGGGCCGCACCGGCTGGTGGACGGCGACCTCCTGCTCGTCGGCTCGCAGGTGCTCCGGTTCCGGCGCCTGGGGTACCCCGGGCCGCACGCCCCCGACGCCGACTCGACGAAGCGGATGGGCAGCCTGATCCCGAGCGCCGACATCGCGAGTCTCACGCAGCTCCGCTCGGACGGCAGCGCGCGCGACGTGATCCAGCTGTCCCCGGGGCGCGACGTGCTGATCGGCCGCGAGGAGGGAGACTGGCTGTTCCCCTACGATCCGGCGATGAGCGCGCGCCACGCGATGATTCGCTCCGAGGACGCGGACTTCGTCGTCGTGGACGCGAACAGCCGGAACGGCATCGCGCTCGCGGCCCGCGGCGACATGCCGCTGCAGCACAACTCCCGCATCCTCGTCGGCGACAAGCTGCTGCGCATCGAGGTCACGGCGTGAAGATCTGCCCCGTCTGCTCCACCGAGTACCCCGACGACGTGCGGTTCTGCCCGAACGACGGGCAGACGTTGCGCGCCTCCTCGCCGGCGCACGACCTGGTGGGCCAGGTGGTCGCGGACCGCTACCACGTGGTGAGGAAGCTGGGCGAGGGCGGGATGGGCCAGGTGTACCTCGCCGAGCACGTGAAGATGGGCCGGCGGAGCGCCATCAAGGTGATGAACCCCGCCATGGTGCACGACCCCGACGCCGTAGCCCGCTTCAACCGCGAGGCGGCGAACGCGAGCCGCATCACGCACCCGAACGTCTGCGCCATCTACGATTTCGGCGAGACGCCGGACGGGCTGATCTACCTCGCGATGGAGTTCATCGAAGGGGAGCCGCTCACCGACCTGCTCGAGCGGGAGCGCGCGCTGCCGGTGCGCCGTGCGGTGAGCATTTTCATCCAGGTGGCCGACGCCCTGCAGGCGGCGCACGACCTCGGTATCGTGCACCGGGATCTCAAACCCGACAACATCATGCTCACCCGCGGCCGGGACGGCGTCGACATCGTGAAGGTGGTGGACTTCGGGATCGCCAAGGCGGTGGGGGGAGACGACACCCAGAAGGTCACGAGGACCGGCATGGTCGTCGGCACGCCCGAGTTCATGAGCCCCGAGCAGCTGTCGGGCGACAAGCTCGACGGCCGGAGCGACATCTACTCGCTCGCGCTGGTGTTGTTCAAGACGCTGACGGGGAAGCTGCCGTTCGAGGCGACCACGGTGCAGGAGACCATGATCAAGCGCCTCACCGACGACCCCCAGCGGCTCGCCGCCGCGCGCCCGGACCTGCGCTTCCCGCCGGGCCTCCAAGAGACGCTCGACGCGGGGCTCACCCGCGACCCCGTGGATCGCTACCAGTCGGCCGCCAAGTTCGCGACCGACGTGGCGGGCATCGCCGGGCTCGAGCGTCGGGGGGCGGCCGGCCCGGTCGCCCCGCTGCCCCCGACCCGCGCGGACGCCGAACAGCGCACCCGGCTCCTCGAGCCGGCCGCCCCCCGGCCGGGCACCGCGGCGCGGCCGGCGCCCGCGAAGCGGCGCTCGCTCGTGCCGATCATCGCGGGCACGGTGCTGGTGCTGGGCGGCGGGGGAGCCGCGGTGGCGGTATTCGCCGGAGGCGGCGGCAAGACCGGCGGCGCCGTGCGCCCCGACACGGCGCCGCAACGCGCCGCAGGCAATGCTGTGGACACCGCCCGTTTCCCGGCGACGCCGCCGGCCAATCCGCAGCCTCAGGAGGGTGGCGGGCAGGTCCGGCGGCTCGCCGGCGTCGATCCGGCCACGGCGGGGGCCCTGCTCGATGCGCTGATTGAACGGCCGGGGACGGTGATTCTTGACTCGGCGCTCCTCGTGTACGACATGCCCGGCGTGCAGGGGAAGGACCGGGCGTTCGCCGCCTGCCTCCGGGCGCAGGCCTTCAGGAGCTTGAGCCACAACGATAGCGCGCGAGTGTGGGCGAGGCTCGGTCTGCAGCTCGACCCGGGCCTCAAGTCGTGCCAGCAGATCGTCCAGAACGCGGGTGGGCCCTAGCGCATGTTCGGACGCTCCTCCTCGAGACCGATCAGAGTTCAGGTCTTCGCCAAGACCGACCTGGGCAAGACGCGAGACCACAACGAGGACCGCTTCCTCGTCGCGGACCTGACGCGCGGCGAAGCGTCGCTCCAGGCGGCCATCCGGAGCCACGAGGTGGGCGAGCGCGGCTCGCTCTTCATCGTCGCGGACGGGATGGGCGGCGCCGCCGCCGGCGAGCTCGCGAGCGAGATGGCGACCGAGACGATCTACGGCCAGATGGTGAGGTCCTGGGGCCAGGAGCCGGAGGCGACGCCCCAGCGGTTCGCCTACCGGCTCAAGGAGGCGGTGGAGGTGGCGAACGGCCACATCCACTCCTACGCGAAGGCGCACCCCGAGGTGCGCGGCATGGGGACCACCACGACCGCGGTGGGCTTGCTGGGCGACCACTTCTACCTCACGCAGGTCGGGGACAGCCGCGCCTACCTGATCCGCGACGGCCAGGCGGTGCAGCTCACCAGGGATCAATCGCTGATGCAGCGGCTGGTCGAGGCCGGGGAGCTGACCGAAGAGGAAGCCGCCAAGAGCGAGCGCCGCAACATCATCCTGCAGGCGCTGGGGCCCGACGCGCGCGTCAAGGTGGACCTCACGCACCAGGAGGTCCGCCGGGGTGACATCCTGGTGCTCTGCTCCGACGGCCTGTCGGGCCAGGTCAAGAAGGACGAGATCGCGGACATCGTGTTACGCGAGCGGGATCTGCAGGCCGCGTGCGACAAGCTGATCGCGCTCGCCAACGAACGGGGCGGCCCCGACAACATCACGGTGGTCATCGCGCGGTTCGAGGGCGACGGCCTGCGCCCGGCCGGCGCGGTCGGGGAGGTCGGCCACCAGGTGTATCCCCTGATCGACACCGAGACCAGCACGGAGCCGGTGCCGGTGTACACCGGCAGCCGGCCGCCCGTCCCCGCCCGCCGGGGCCGCTGGCGCGTGATCGTCCTCCTGGTCGCCGCGGCCGCCGCCGCCGCCCTTTACCTGACCACGCGGAGCCCGTGACGGCGCGGTTCACCTTCCTGTCGGGCGCGCGCGCCGGACAGGTCGAGACGTTCCGCAAGGCCTACATCGGGCTGGGGCGCCACCCGCTCTCGGACGTGCGGTTCGACGCCGAGCGGGACCTCGACGTCTCCTCGCGCCACGCCGCCGTCATCCGCCAGGGGGAGAGGGACACCTTCGTCGTGCGCGACCTCGGCAGTACGAACGGCACGTTCCTGAACGGCCAGCGGGTCGCTGGCGACGTCGGGCTCAAGGACGGGGACGTCATCACCTTCGGGCAGCAGGGACCCGCCGTGGAGTTCCGCGTGATCCCGGGCGAGCCCACGGCGGACGCCGTGTCGGACGCGGCGCCCGTCCGCCGCTCGAGCACGGCGGTCCGCATCGCCGCCGAGGTGGCGCGCCAGACGCGCCAGCTCCGGCGCACGACGAAGATCCTGATCGCCCTGCTCGCGCTCGCGATCGCGGGGTTCGGCTGGGTGCAGTGGGCTGCCGCGCGGGACGCGCGCGAGCTGCTCCGGCTCCAGGCCCGCGCCGACAGCCTGAGCCGCACGGCGCAGCAGCTGCTGACGCGTTTCCAGACGGAGCTCGTCAGCGTGCGCGACGCGTTGCGCCAGTCGCAGGCGGAGGTCGCGCGCCTGCGGCGCGAGCTCGCGGCGGCGGGCTCGCGGGGCGACGCGGGGGCGGTGTCGCGGCTCGGCGCCCAACTCGACGCCGCGGCGGCGCGCCAGCGGGGTCTCGCGGGCGCCGCCGCCGTGGACTACCGCGCGATCTCGCAGAAGAACCAGGACGCCGTGGCGCTACTCGTGGTCGAGTACTCGGAGAGCGAGATCTTCAGCGGGACGGCCTTCGCCGTGGACTCGCAGGGCACGCTTGTCACCAACAAACACGTGCTGGTGGGCGAAGGGGGCGACCGCCGGCCGCGGCGCATCGCCATCAAATTCTCGGGATCGAAGCAGTGGTTCCCCGGGCGCTTCGTGAGCGTCGCCGAGTCGGCTGACGTGGGCGTCGTGAAGGTGGACGTCAAGGGCGGCACGCCGCGCGTCGCGGGTTTCGCGCGCGACCCGCACGGCCTCGAGCGCGGCGACCCCGTGGCGATCATCGGCTACCCGCTGGGCGAGGATCTGCCGATGGAGCGCCAGGGACGGACCGCCGTCGCGGACCCGACGCTCACCGTCGGCACGGTGAGCAAGGTACTCGGGGGCCTCGTGCAGGTGGACGGCTACGGCGCGCCCGGGTCGTCCGGGAGCCCGATCTTCGATCGCGAGGGCAGGGTCGCGGCGGTGCTGTACGGCGGGAACCGCGAGTCCCAGGGGAAGATCATTTACGCGGTTCCGGCCTCAGCCGTCATCGACTACCTGAAGCGCCTTCCGTGACAATTCCCAGGCTGAAGCCCCGTCAACTCAACCACGTCATGACGCGCCTCGCCGCCGCTCGCTGCATGAGCGGCTGCCCGTGCCAGCAGCACAGGATCGGCGCGCGGCCGGGGATCTGCGCCGCGAGCCGGGGATGCCCGAACAGCACCACGAGCTGCGCCCCCCCCGCCCCCCCCGCGGACGCGAGCCGCCGCAACTGCCCGAGCGACCGCGCCCCGAGATTCGCCCGGCCTTTCCACGATCTCGGCTCCGCGTACACGAGAACGACACGGTGCGCGTTGTCCGTCGCACGTTGCCCGATCGACACACCGGCCTCCCGCAGCGCCTGGACGAAGATGTCGCGCGGGCCGACGGTGTAGGGGCCGCCCACGTCGTCATCCACGATCGAGACGGCGAGCGGTGCGCGCAGGGCGGGTGCATCGCCGCGCGCGAGATGCGCCGCGCGATCGGCCAGTCGGTCCGCGAACGCGGCGTGTCCCGCGAAATCGGGCTCGCCCTGGTCGGGGAGGTCGCCCCAGGCGGTCACCGCCTGCTCGTAGCGCGCCAGCGCCTCCTCCGCGCGCGCCGCCGGAATCTCGGTGCCCCCCGCCACGGCGCGGTCCAGCGCCGCCACCACGCTCGCGAAATCTTCCGGGTAGAGCAGCGCGTCGCATCCCGCAGCGACCGCCGCCACCGTCGCCGCCGGCACCGCCTGCGCGGCGCTCGCGCCCGCCATGATCAGGGCGTCGGTCACGACGAGTCCGCCGAAGTTCAGCGTCGCGCGGAGGTAGCCGAGGATCTCGGGCGAGAAGCTCGCGGCGCGGCCCGAGGGGTCCCAGGCGGGGTAGGCGACGAACGCGCTCATCACGCTGCCCACGCCGGCGCGGATCGCGTATTCGAACGGGGTCCCGTCCACCTGCTGCAGCTCGGTCGCGGAGGCGCGCACCTGTGGCAGGGTCGCGTGCGAATCCTCAGTGGTGCGGCCGTGACCGGGGTAATGCTTCGCGCACCCCTGGACGCCGTGCTCCTGCAGGCCGCGGATCCAGACCGCCGCCTGCTCCCCGACGCGGACGGGGTCGGTGCCGAACGAGCGGGTCTGGACGATCGGGTTCCGGGGCTCCAGGTCGAGGTCGCAGACCGGCGCGAACGCCCAGTTGATCCCGACGCAGCGCGCCTCCGTCGCGGTGACGATGCCGGCGGTGTGGATCGCGTCCAGGTCGCCCAGCCAGCCAAGCGCGGCGGGCGGCGGCAGCTCCGTGAGGCCCTGCACCTGCTGCCCCGGCCCGCGCTCCAGGTCGGCGCCGATCAGGAGCGGCCTCCCCGCCTGGCGGCGCAGCTCGCCCGTCAGGGACGTCACCACTGCGCGCGTGCCCCCGAAGATGATGAACCCGCCCACCCCCGCGGCGAGCGCGGCGTCGATCTTGGCGCGCTCGTGCTCGAAACTTCCCGCACTCGGCCGCCAGCGCAGCGCGGGAAAGACGAGACGCGCGAGGGACGACGTCACGCCGGGCTGACGTGGCCCAGCACGCGCGGGCCCCGAGCCCCCGTCGCCGCCGGCAGGTTTCCCGCCCGCCCCGCGATCGTCAGGTAGCCGAGAAACGCGAACGCGAGCGCTTCCTTGGCGTCGCCGTCGAAGAACAGCCGGTCGAACGGCACGACGGGCCGCGGGCGTACCCGCGCGGCGAGCAGCTCGACCAGTGTGGGATTGCGGGCCCCGCCCCCCGAGATCACAAGCTCGACGTTCGCCTCCTTCGGGGTCCAGCGCTCGATCCCCCGCGCGATGGTCTCGGCGGTGAGCGCGGTGGCGGTGGCGACGGCATCGTTGTCCGAGCCGCGCCGCTCGCGCACCAGCTGCAGCAGCCGGCCGGCGAACTCGGGGCCGAACCGCTCGCGCCCGGTGCTCTTGGGCGGCGGCTGGTCGAAGTAGGCGTCGGCGAGCAGGGCGGCCAGGGCCTTCGAGACCGGCCGACCGCGCCGGGCCCGCTCGCCGTCCCGGTCGTACGGCGCCTCCGGGTCGACCCGGCGCGTGACCTCGTCGATCACGGCGACGCCCGGCCCGGTGTCGAACGCCAGCGCGCCCTCGAGCGCGCCGCGGCGCGGCACCCACGTCACGTTGGCGATGCCGCCGACGTTGAGGAGCAACCGCCCGCGCTCCGGGTGGCCGAACAGCATCACGTCGGCGAGCGGCACCAACGGCGCTCCCTGCCCGCCGGCCGCGACGTCGCGCGACCGGAAGTCGCTCACCACCGGCACCCCCACGCGCTCGGCGATCACAGCCGGGTCACCCAGCTGCAGCGTGGCGCGGCCCGGCTCGTGCCACACGGTCTGCCCGTGCGAGGCGACAAAGGCCAGCTCCCGCGGGGACACCTTCGCCCGGGCGAGCAGCTCCAGCACCGCGCCTGCGAAGCGCTCGCCGAGCGCGACGTGCAGCAGCGCGAGCTGTTGCGCGCCGCCGCGGCCGATCGCCTCGACGATCGCCTCGCGCTCCTGCCGCTCGTAGGGCTCCTGGCGGAACGCGACGAGCCGCGCGTCGAGGGGATCGTCCTCGAGCCGGACGAGCGCCGTCGACACGCCGTCGAGCGAGGTGCCCGACATCAGTCCGACGGCGAGGCAGGTGGTCACGCCGGCGGCACGGGCGGCGGGTCGCCCACCGCGCGCCGGACGAACCCTCCCGCTTCCGCGAGCAGCCGCTCCGCCTCGACCTTGCCGGTGCGTTTCGTGACCATCACGATGGCGAGCTTCACGCTCCCGCCCGCCGCTTCGATCGCCTGGCGCGCCGCGACGCGGTCCACGCCGCAGCATTCCATCACGATGCGCTCTCCCCGGTCGCGCAGCTTGTCGCTCCAGGCCATCAGGTCCACCATGAGGTTGCCGTAGGCGCGGCCCAGCCGGATCATGGCGGCGGTCGAGATCGTGTTGAGCACGAGCTTGGTCGCGGTGCCGGCCTTCATCCGCGTGGAGCCGGTGAGCGCCTCGGGTCCAACCTTCGGGAGGATCAGCACGTCGCACGTCTCGACCAGGACTTTCGGGGGGTCGGAGCAGGAGAGGAGGCCCGTCGCCGCGCCGATCGTCTGGGCGCGCGACAGCGCGGCGCGCACGAACGGCGTGGTCCCGCTGGCGGCGATGCCGAGCACGAAGTCCGGCGGCGACACCCGGGCCCGGTCCATCGCCTCCATCCCGGCGTTCACGTCGTCTTCCGCGCCCTCGAGGCCCTTCACGAGGGACTGGTAGCCGCCGGCGATCACGCCCACCACCATCTCGGGCGGCGTGCCGAACGTCGGGGGGCACTCGCTCGCGTCGAGCACCCCCAGGCGGCCCGACGTGCCAGCGCCCACGTAGATCAGCCGCCCGCCCCGCTGGAACGCCGCGACCACGAGATCGACGGCGCGTGCGATCTGCTCACGCACGGCGTGGACCGCCGGCGCCACGGTGGCGTCCTCGGCGTTGATCAGGTCCACGATCTCGAGCGTCGAGGCGACGTCGATGCGCTGCGTGCGGGGGTTCCGCTGCTCGGTGAGACGCGGGTCGCGATACTCGGGAGGGGGAGGGGGGACAGTCATAACCGGTGTCGGGTGGCCCCCAAGTTAGACGTTGACCCGAACTCGGGTCAACGTGCACAATTGAGCATGCGCACGCGCACACTCGCCGTCCTCGCGCTCGTCGCCGCCTGCGGCGGGCGCATCCAGCCCCCCCAGCCCCCCCAGCCCCCCGCCACCGCACCAGGCGCGGCGTCCCCGGTCCCCGACGCCCCCTCCGCCGCCCCGGCCCCCACCGCCGCACCCGCACTCACCGGCGCTCTCGCACCTGGCGCGCCGGCTGGGGCGGACGCCGTCATCACGGGGCGGCCGGTCATCCCGGCAACGTGGTCGCTCGCCGGGAAAGGCGTCGCGGTGTCGGGCTCCCGCGCCATGGTCGTGTCGGGGCATCCCCTCGCCAGCGAGGTCGGCGTCGAGATTCTCAAGCAGGGCGGCAACGCGATCGACGCCGCCGTGGCCGTCGGGTTCGCCCTCGCCGTCGTGCTCCCCGAGGCGGGCAACATCGGCGGCGGGGGATTCATCGTGTACCGCGAAGCGGGTGGCCGCGTGCGGGCGCTCGACTATCGCGAGACGGCTCCCGGAAAGGCGAGCCGGGACATGTACGTCGATTCGGCCGGCAATCCGACGGAGGAGAGCCTCACCGGGCATCTCGCCGCGGGCGTGCCGGGGAGCGTGGCGGGGCTGCACGAGGCGTGGAAGGCGCACGGCCGGTTGCCGTGGGCCACCGTGCTCGCTCCCGCGATCCGGCTGGCGCGAGAGCACACCCTCGACGCCGCTCGCAGCCGCGCGATCGCCGAAGAAGCCGACCGCTTGGCGCTGTTTCCCGCCTCCGGGCAGCAGTTCCTGGTGGACGGCCGCGCGCCTCCGCCCGGCACCAGGTTCCGCCAGCCCGACCTTGCGCGCACGCTGCAGCTCATCGCCGATTCGGGGCCGCGCGTGTTCTACAAGGGCCAGATCGCCGAGCTGATCGTCGCCGAGATGCAGCGCGGCCATGGGTTGATCGGGAAGGACGACCTCAAGCGCTACAAGCCGAAGTGGCGCACCCCGGTCCGGATCAGCTACCGCGGCTACACGATCTACTCGATGCCGCCCGCGAGCTCGGGCGGCGTCACCATGGGCGAGATGCTGAACATCATGGAGGGCTACGACACGCTCCCGCCGTTCGGCAGCGCCGGGTACGTCCATCTCGAGGTCGAGGCGATGCGGCGCGGCTTCATGGACCGGAACCGCTGGCTCGGCGACCCCGACTTCGTGGACCTGCCGACCGACCGACTGCTCTCGAAGTCGTACGCCGCCGAGCTGCGCCGCCAGATCCTGCCCGACCGCGCGACGCCGACGCCGCCGTTCGCGGCGGGGGCGGGGGGGGGCACCGAAGGCATGGAAACGACGCACTACTCGATCGTCGACGCCGAGGGGAACGCCGCCGCCGTCACCACGACCCTGAACGGCGGATTCGGCAGCGCCGTCACGGTCGCGGGTGCGGGGTTCCTGCTCAACAACGAGATGGACGACTTCACCACGGCGCCCGGGAAACCCAACATGTACGGGCTGATCCAGGGCGAGGCGAACGCGATCGCGCCTCGCAAGCGGATGCTCTCGGCGATGACGCCGTCGATCGTGCTCGACCGCGACGGCCGGCTCTTCCTGGTCGTGGGCACGCCGGGCGGGCCGACGATCATTACCAGCGTGTATCAGGTGATCGTCAACGTGCTCGATTTCGGGATGCCGCTTCCCGACGCCGTGGCGGCGCCGCGCGTGCACCACCAGGCGCTCCCGGACGTGATCCGGTACGAGCGGGGCGGCCTCGCCCCGGACGTCGTGGCGGCGCTGCGGCAGATGGGCTATCAGGTCGAAGAGCGCCACGGGGGGGGCCACTCGGGCGACATCACGGCTATCGAACGCAGCGCCGCCGGCTGGGTCGGTGTGGCCGATCCCCGGGCCGGCGGCGGTGCGGTCGGATACTGAGGTCGCGGCTAGCCGCGCTTCACCGTCAGCGGCTTGTCCAGCTTGATGGTGACGCCCGCGCCCTTGGGCAGCACGATGTCGATGTCGCGCGACGCGCGCGCCGCGCCGGCGCCCGCCGCGGCGCCGACCGCGCCGCCGACCAGCGCGCCCTTGGTGTTCTTCCCGAGGAGCTTGCCGACGATCGCGCCCGCAGCCGCCCCCGCCCCCACCTTGGCGACGTCGGCCTTCGTGACGCCGCGCCCCTGCTCCACCGTGTCCATGGACACGACGCTCCCCTCGACGGGATAGGTCGTCCCCCGCACGGTGACGCTGTGCACGCTGAGCGCCAGCCGGCCGGGCGAATTCGGATTGGGCCGCGGCACGGCCGCGTCGATCGTCCCCTGCACCGCCGAGCCCGCCGGAATCACCACGTGCCCCGCGGCGTCCTTCACGTCCTGGCTCACCGTGGCGGTGAACGCATCACCCGCCTTCGCGTGCCGGGTGGTGATCGTATCGCTCACCGCGAGCGGGACGCTCGTCCCGGCCGCCGCCGTGTAGCTCGTCGGCGCGGCGGGCTTCGGCGCGGGCTTCGGGGCCGGGGCCTTCTTCTCGGGTGCAGGCTTGGCCGCCTCCGTGGGGGCGGCGCGGGCAGGGACGTCTTTCATGACGGTCGTGGACTCGGTCGGCGCGAGCGTGAGATTGCGCGCGATCGAGTCGCCCGACTGGCTCGCCTGCTCGCCCTTGACGCAGGCGAGCAACGCCACCGTCGCCAGGGCGGTGATGGGGAACAGGCTGGTCCGTTTCATGAGACACACCTTTCAGGAAACACGGAGAACAATATAGACGATCGGTCACCGGAATTCCCAGACTAAAGCCTGGGCTCGGCCAACGCTGTGCTGAGGCAGACACAGGCACTGTCCTTTAGGACAGCGCTGCGCCGAGCCCACCCTTCAGGGTGGGAACAACCGGGACGGAGATCCTGTTGCGATCGATGCTACAGCCGACTCTTCAGGAACTCCGGCGTCAGTGCCTGGAGCCAGCTCGCGAGTAACGTGAAGCGGTCTGTGAGGAGCAACAGGCCAAGCAGGATCAACAGGATCCCTGCGATCCGCTCGACCCAAACGAGATACGGCCGGAACCGCTGGAACCAGACCAGAAAGCGGTCAAGGGCCACCGCGGCGAGGAGGAACGGCACCGCGAGGCCGAGCGCGTACACGGTGAGCAGCCCGGCGCCCCGCCCCACACTCCCCTGCGCGGCGGCCATGGTGAGGATCGCGCCGAGGATGGGACCGATGCAGGGTGTCCACGCGGCCCCGAACGTGACCCCGACGAACGCGGACCCGAGGTAGCCGAGGGGCTTGTTGGCGAGCTGGATCCGGCGCTCGCGCATGAGGAACGCCGGGCGCAGGGCGCCGAGCAGATACAGGCCGAACAGGACCACCACGACGCCCCCGACGCGGCC